>JBCBSK010000016.1:0-32925 GCA_039819185.1 Pseudomonadota bacterium
CACCGCAATCCTGATGAAGCATCTGTCTGGCGAGGATCCCTATGCGGTGACTGCGTAGCATAGGGCGGCACCCGCGATCGCCAATTGCCGGATCGTATCGTCGCCGAGCCGCGCCAGATTCTCCGGTCCGACAAGGACAACCAACCCCGCAAGGCCGAAGACGAGCCCAATCACCTTGCCTGGGCTCAACCTGTCACCCGCCACGAAAAAATGTGCCAAAACGAGTGTGTAAAGCGGTACACCCGCCATCAGAATCGCCGCCGGGCCGGCATCAACGACGATCTGCCCCCAGGCGATCAGAAAGAAGGGAAGCGTCGTGCCAACCAGGCCAACCGCCAACATCAGAGCCCAGGACGCAGGCCGCCGTGGTAGCGAGCGCCCGGACAGCCGAACGATTGTCAGGAAAACGAGCGTTGCCAGCATTACCCTGCCCGCCCCGATCGTCAGCGGCGGGATCTCAGCCACGGCGATCTTTATGCCCATGAACGACCCGCCCCAGATGGCGGCCAGAGCAACCATCAGGCCGTAATCAAGCGGGCCAGGGCGTTGCTGGATCATGAAGCTCTCCCGTCGGGCATCGCTTCACCTTGCGCGCACGCCCCCCTGCCGATCCAGTCGCAGATTGGACATGGCAGCCACGCATGTCGAAACGCCACCCTCTGGACAGCTGTCCCATGTGCGATCGCCACGCATGGCGCCACGTGCCGTTAGACCAGAACCTTGCCGGTCTCGTCGATGACACTGCCGACATCTTCGTCGGCGATCTCGTCGCCGAGGATCATCTCGTGATGCGGCTTGCCGGACGGGATCATCGGATAGCAATTGGCCAATGCCGCCACCCGACAATCGAAGACGACCGGCCTATCGACGGCAATCATCTCTTCGATCTTGTCATCGAGTTCGCCAGGCGTTTCGGCACGCATGCCGACCAGGCCATAAGCTTCGGCGAGCTTCACGAAGTCGGGCAGCGAGTCCATGTAACTCTCGCTCAGTCGGTTGCCGTGGAGAAGTTGCTGCCACTGGCGCACCATGCCCATATATTGATTGTTCAGGATGAACACCTTGATCGGCAGGCGGTACTGCACCGCGGTCGAGAGTTCCTGAATGTTCATCAGGATCGAGGCGTCACCCGCGATATCGATGCAGAGCGCATCCGGATGGGCGAACTGCGCGCCGATGGCCGCCGGCATGCCATATCCCATTGTGCCGAGACCACCAGAGGTCAGCCAGCGGTTCGGCTGCTCAAAGCGGTAGAACTGCGCCGCCCACATCTGGTGCTGGCCGACCTCGGTCGAGACATAGGTCTCGCGATGCTTGGTCAACTCATACAGTCGCTGGATGGCGTATTGCGGCATGATGACATCGTCGCGCTGGGTGTATTTCAGGCAGTCCCGTGCCTGCCAGCGGCGGATCTGTCCCCACCAGTCGGATAGCCCTGCGCGATCGGCCGACAACCCCTCGCTGCGCCACAGCCGGATCATATCGTCGAGCACATGAGCGCAATCGCCGAGGATGCCGACATCGACACGCACGTTTTTGTTGATCGAGGAGGGGTCGATGTCGACGTGGATCTTGTGTGAGTCTGGCGAAAACTCATCGAGCTTGCCGGTGATCCGATCGTCGAAACGGGCGCCGATATTGATCATCAGATCGCAATCATGCATCGCCATGTTGGCTTCGTAGGTGCCGTGCATGCCGAGCATGCCGATCCAATTGTCACCGGACGCCGGATAGGCGCCGAGGCCCATCAGCGTTGAGGTGATCGGAAAGCCCGTCAGCGCGACGAGTTCGCGTAACAGATGGCTCGCCTCCGGCCCGGAATTGATCACTCCGCCGCCGGTATAGAAGACCGGCCGCTTGGCCTTGGCCATCATGCGGACAGCTTCACGGACACCTTCGATGTCACCCTTGAGCTGCGGGCGGTAGGTCTTGTGGGTGATGTTGGTCGGCCCGACATACTCGCCCAGCGCAAACTGGATGTCTTTCGGGATGTCGACAACGACCGGGCCGGGCCGACCGGTGGTCGCGACATAGAAGGCCTCGTGCAGGATGCGCGGCAGATCCTCGACGCTTTTCACGAGCCAGTTGTGCTTGGTGCACGACCGCGTGATGCCAACGGTGTCGCATTCCTGGAACGCGTCGGACCCGATGAGATGGGTGGGCACTTGGCCGGTGATGCAGACAAGCGGGATCGAGTCCATCAGGGCATCCGTCAGGCCGGTGACCGCATTGGTCGCACCCGGACCCGATGTCACCAGGACAACGCCGGGCTTACCGCACGCGCGGGCATAGCCTTCGGCGGCGTGCACCGCGCCGCCTTCCTGGCGCACCAGGATGTGCTTGACCTGGTCCTGACGGAACATTTCGTCATAGATCGGCAGAACAGCCCCGCCGGGATAGCCGAACACATACTCGACGCCCTGATCGGCCAGTGCCTTCATGACCAATTCGGCGCCCGTCATCTTCTCCGCCATCGTCTTACCTCGTCTTCGTCCATCGGCACTCAGGCCAGAACCGCTCCTGGCGCCTGCATACCGGCAACAAAAAAGGGGCCTCGAAGAAGCCCCTTGCGCGCGCCGGTGTTCGGAACGGCCATATGCCGCTCCGTGTCAGGCGCGCTCTCCTACTACTAGAATGATGGTGGCCCCGCGCATCGCGGTTCTCTCCCAAGCTAAACTCGCGTCGGACGATAGAGGCGGTATGCGGGACCGTCAAGCCGTCATCACGCTGTCGCCACCTCTACCCGCTCCCAGTTCGGAAACTGATTGCGGAACCAGGTTTCCTGGCGCTTGGCGTATTGCCGCGTTTCGGTGATCGTGCGCTCTGCCGCCTCGTCAAGTGAGATGTCTCCTCTGAGATAGGCTGCTAAAGGGCGCACGCCATGGGCGCGGGCGGCGGGCAGGCTTTCCGGAACACCAAGCGCCATGAAGGCAGACACCTCGTCAAGAACGCCCTGATCCAGCATCGCCTGGAAGCGGTCCGCGACGCGCTGGCGCAGCCAGTCCCGATCAGGGGCCAGGACATAGCGCTGTCGGGTATGGGCACCAAGGATCGGTTTGCGCGGCAGGTCTTGCCAAACGCTGAGCGATTGCCCTGTCGCCTCAAGGACTTCCAACGCTCTGATGATGCGTTGCCGATCGCCTGTCGGCAGGCGATCGGCCATGATCGGGTCACGGTCTTCAAGCACTGCATGAAGATCAAGCACAGACAGATCCGCGACCTTGGCGCGCAAATCCGTCCGGAGGTCCTCCGGCACGTCAGGGATCGGCGACAAGCCCTTGAGCAAGGACGTGAAATAGAGCCCCGTGCCACCGGTGACGTAAGCCGTTCTGCCATCGCTGCGGCACTCCGTCAGTATTTGGGCCACGTCATCGAGCCAGGCCGCGACCGAGTAGGGTGTTGCCGCAGGGACATGTCCGTAGAGCCGGTGCGGGACGCGCGCCTCGTCATCGATACTCGGCCGCGCGGTGAGGATCCTGAGCTCGTCATAGACCTGCATGGAATCGGCATTGACGATCACACCGCCCGACGCTTCGGCCAACCGCAACGCCAGTGCGCTCTTGCCGCTCGCGGTCGGACCTGCGATCAACACCACGCCGTTGCCCATCGTCGGTACTGCGTCCTTATCGATCTTTGCCGTTACACTCATAACGCCCGCGGTCATATCATGTCCGACAGCCAGACCCAGACAATCGTCCTGACCGCCGCATCCGGCAGCAATGCGATCACAGAGGATGTCGTCGCGCAGGTGCAAAGCGCCTTGGCTGGCATCGGGCCAGGTATTGACGCCTGGCTCGGCCAGGGACATGGCTGGGAGGTTCAGGTGACGGCAAGCGCCGCAGAGATCGCGACGCATCTCGCCATGCTCCGCGCCGCTCTGGCCAGACATCCGATCGACGTCAATGCGGTCCCGGCGGACGGCATGCGCCGTAAGCGTCTTTTGATCGCTGACATGGATTCAACCATCATCGAGCAGGAATGCATCGATGAACTCGCTGATGTGTTGGGGCTACGCGAACAGGTGTCCGGCATTACCGAGCGTGCAATGCGCGGTGAACTCGCATTCGAACCGGCGCTGCGCGAGCGCGTCGCACTGCTGGCGGGTCTCGAGACGACTGCGATAGACCGACTTCTCGCTGAACAGATCACGCTGACACCCGGCGCCCGCACACTGGTTCAGACCATGCGGACTCACGGCGCCTTCACGGCCCTCGTCTCAGGTGGATTCACCTTGTTCACAGGTCCCGTCGCAGCGCGAGCGGGCTTCCATATCCACACGTCGAATACGCTAGACACAGCGGATGGCACGCTCAGCGGAACCGTGCGTGCACCGATCCTCGGCCGTGAAGCAAAACGTGATGCGCTTAACGGCTTTGTCCGCGAACAGAGGCTTGCCATTAGCGACACGCTCGCGGTCGGCGATGGCGCCAACGATCTCGCGATGATCGAGGCGGCGGGCCTCGGGGTCGCGTTCCGTGCCAAACCCGCGGTAGCCGACGCGGCCGACGCCGCGATCACTCACGGTGATCTAACGGCGCTTCTCTACCTTCAAGGCTATCGCGACGACGCTTTCGTCGACTAGCGGTGGCGGGCGCAATGCCCCCTACTGATCAACCGGCATAACGACGAAACGGTGATCACCACCGGGGCTGACGATCAGGAACAGCGCGCTGTCGCGCCCCCTGTCGATCAGCGAGGCAATCGCATCGGTCAGATCAGAGGCGTTGCCGATCTCGTTCTGCGCCACTTCGGCGATCAGATCTCCCGCCGACACCTGTCGTGATGCGGCAGGACCTCCCTCGTCGACCGCGACAATGACCACGCCCTCGACGTCATGAGTAATCGAGTACTCATCACGCAGCGCCTCGGTCTGAGGTGCAACGGTCACACCAAGCGGCCCGATCTCGACCGTATCGGCATCCGGCGTCTCGGTCTCGGCGACAGGCTGCTGTTCCTCGTTCTCGACCAGCCGCGCGATCGTCACATCAAGGGTCATCCGCTCGCCAACCCGATAAAGCACGACCCCAACCGTGCGTCCGACTGGCGTGTCGGCAACCGTCCGCGACAGATCACGGGTGTCCCCGATCGCCTGGCCGTCGAATTCGACAATCACATCACCTGGCTCCAGGCCCGCCTCGCCGGCTGGGCTGTCGGGCCGCACGCCGGCCACCAGTGCACCAGCGGCTTCAGCCAGGTCGAGGCTTTCGGCGATGTCATCGGTGACATCCTGGATCGTGACGCCGAGCCAACCGCGCCGCGTTTCACCAAATTCACGCAACTGGTCGATGACGCCGATAGCCAGTTCGGTCGGAATGGCAAAGCCAAGCCCGATCGAGCCACCGGACGGCGAGATGATCGCGGTATTGATGCCGACAACTTCGCCGTCGAGATTGAACAGCGGACCGCCGGAATTGCCGCGGTTGATTGCTGCATCGGTCTGGATAAAGCTGTCATAGGGCCCGGCATTGATGTCGCGATTCATCGCCGACACGATACCTGCGGTTACCGACCCACCAAGCCCGAACGGGTTGCCGATCGCCAGCACCCACTGGCCAACACGCAAGTTTTCCGAGCTGCCGAAAGGCACCGCCGTGAGCGGTTCCGGACTGTCGACCTGCAAGACCGCGATATCGGTTTTAGGGTCGGTCCCGAGCAATTCGGCAACGAGCGTCGTGCCGTCGGTGAAGGTGACCTCGATCTCATCGGCTTCGGCGATGACGTGATTGTTGGTGACGATGATGCCGTCTTCGTCGATCACGAAGCCCGAGCCCAGAGAACTGACCCGGCGCGGCTGATCGTTTTGCTGATTGCGCTCGAAGAACTCGCGGAAGAAATCCTCGAACGGCGAGCCCTCCGGCACTTCCGGCATGGGCACCGACTCACCGCCATCAACCAGTTGACTGGTCGAAATGTTGACCACGGACTCAAGCAGGCGTGGTGCAAGCTCTTCCAGATCCTCTGGACCACGTGCCTCTGCCGGGAGCGTCAACATCAGACTGACCGCACCGACGATCGTCGCGACAAAGCCAGTACGCACTCGCGCTGACCATCCGTCTGAAGTCACATGTTGAAACAAAGGCGTCATCGGCCGATCCTCCAAAACTATCCGTTTCGGGCCAATATGGCTCATAAGCTCGGCGGACAGTAGCCCATCCCCCGCCGCGCGAAAACCGAAGCGCAAAAAAACATTGGTGATCCGGCCACTGTGCAATCAGACACAAGCAGCCGGTCACCCCCGCACTGTCCAGACGATCAGAACGCCGATCGTAGCCGCAACAAGGCCACCAACGCGCAGCGCTTGCGGGGCAAGGGTGTCGAGCGACTGCAGCATCCGTTTCACCGTTCCCGGAGCTACGGCATAGATTAGGCCCTCGATCACCAGGACGAGACCGAAGGCGACGATCAGATCGCTCATATTGAAAGACGAGAGTGCATGATGTGTCTGTCCCGGGCAGCCTCAAACCGCCCGGGACATAAGGACGCTTACTGGGCCGGCTGGAATGCCACACCGTCCGTATCGTCCACGGCTGGTGGCTGCGGTGTCGCGCCCATTGGATCAGAAAAGAACCGGAAGAAGTCGGAGTCGGGCGACAATACGAGTTGCGTGTCAGTCCCCTGCAGACCCGTCACGTAAGCCTGCATCGACCGATAGAACGCGAAGAACTCGGGATCACGACCGAACGCGTCGGCAAAAATCCCCGTACGGGCAGCGTCGCCATCACCTCGGATCTGCTGCGATTCCCGCTCCGCCTCGGCGCGAATGACCGTTGCGTCACGATCGGCGCGCGAGGTGATGCGGCGGGCAGCCTCTTCACCCTGGGCGCGGATCTGAGCTGCTTCCTGCTGGCGCTCCGTTTGCATCCGCTGGAAGACCGCCTGGCTGTTGGCTTCCGGCAGATCGGCACGCAGGATGCGCACATCCACGACCTCAATCCCGAAGCGTTGTGCTTCGCGGTTGAGCTCGCTCGAAATCCGCGCCATCAGCTGCGGACGGTCATCGCGCACGATCGAGGTGAACGACGCCTCCGCAAGCACCCGCCGCAGCGCGCCGTTCAGGATCACTGAAAGACGTGCATTGGCCTGCTGCACCGTCCGCGCCGACTGATAGAAGGAGAGAGGATCGGTGATGTTGTAGCGCGCATACGCATCAACAAGCAGACGCTTCTGGTCGGACGCAATGATTTCCTGGACCGGAGCATCAAGCGTCAGGATACGTTTGTCGAAATAGATGACGTTCTGAATGAACGGCACCTTGAATTTCAGACCTGGTTCTTGGATCGCATTCCCCTGCACCTCACCGAACTGAAGGGTCAGGGCTTGCTGGGTTTCGTTGACGGTGAACACCGCATTGTAGGCAATAAAGGCTGCTAGGCCGATTGCCACGAGAAAGCCGCCAAAAAGGGATCGTCTCATCAGTCGCCTCCTGCCCGGCGGTTGTTCAACTCGTTGAGTGGCAGATAGGGTACAACCCCTCCACCGACCGCATCGTCAATGATGACCTTGTCCATGTCGCGAAAGACCTGCTCCATGGTCTCAAGGAACAGACGTTGGCGCGTCACATCCGGCGCGAGCGCATATTCATCATAGACCTTGACGAAACGGTCGGCCTGACCTTCGGCTTCCGCGATTGTCCGGTCACGATAGGCATTCGCCTCTTCGACGATACGTGCCGCTTCACCGCGTGCCTGCGGCACAACGCGGTTCGCATAGGCCTGGGCCTCGTTGACAGCGCGTTCTTCGTCGGCGCGGGCCGCCTGAACGTCGCGGAAGGCGTCGATGACGGCGGACGGCGGGTCGGTCTGCTGCATGTTCACAGACGTCACCAAGATGCCGGCCTCATAGGTGTCGAGGGTCTCCTGCATCAATTCGAGGACAGCGATTTCGGTCTGCTCACGTTCGGTGAGAACCGATTGCAGGTTCTGCCGGCCAACCACCTCGCGCATCGCGCTCTCGGCAACAGCCTTTACAGCTGCTTCCGGGTTTTGCACGTTGAACAGGTAGTTCTCGGCCTGCGAAATCTGCCAGATGACCGAGAAGTCGATGTCGACGATGTTCTCATCACCGGTCAGCATCAGGCTTTCTTCCGGCACATCGCGTCCGGCTGGCCCGCGGCCGTCAACGGACGTGGTGATGCCAATATTGATCTGGTTCTGGGTGGTAACCCGCGGTGTCAGAACCGTCTCGATCGGCCAGGGCAGATGGTAGTTCAGCCCCGGTGGAGTTGTTTCAGTGAACGCCCCAAAACGCAGCACGACGCCTTGCTCGTCCGGCTGGACCCGGTAAATCCCCGTCGCAGCCCAAACCGCCAGCAGAACAAGCGCGCCCAGCACCATGGTCTTGGGGCCGAAGCCACCGCCACCACCAGCACCGCCGCCCCCGCCACCGGGGATGATGTTCTTGATGCGATCCTGGCTGCGGCGCAAGATCTCCTCAAGGTCGGGGGTTTGGCCGCTGCCACCGCCGCCGCCGGAGCCATTGGGACCTTGCGGGGTATTGCCCCAAGGTCCGCCATTGCCACCGCGCCAGCCGCCGCCGCCCTGATTGCTCCAAGGCATGGTCTCTCCTCATCGTAAGGACGCCTGTGCGCGTCCTGGTTCCTTATTGGGCGCGGACCGCGCCTTCTTCGTATGACTGCTTATGTAACGTTTCGTGCCTCTGTGAAAAGGCCAAGGCCGGTCCTGTCACCCGATTTCGTCCGCCAAATCGCCGCATGGTTAGGACGTGACGATGGTTGGGGCCGGCCAAGCGGGGCGCCAACGTCGATACAGCCATCCTGGACGGGCTCAGATGACGAGCGCCAGATCGGCTGGTCTGTGCAGCGCAGCGATTGCCCGGCCTGCGGCACGAAGGCCGGACAGATGTGCCCCATGCGCGGTCGAGAAGAACTGCGATGACGTCGCTTCGCCCGCCAGAAAAATCCGCTCATCAAAGGGTGCGACCAGAATGTCGCGCGCATGCGCCTGACCCGCCTTCGCATAGGAATAGCCACCCCGAATGTGCGGATCGCCGGCCCAATCGGTGACATAGCCGCGGGTAAAACGGGCACGGATCGTGTTGCCATACATCTGACCAAGAGCATCCAACGCAAGCTCGATCATCGCCTGTTCGCCCTGTTGGCGAAGATAGGGCACCTCATGACCACCGATAAACGAGATCGCCAATGGGTAGCCGAACGGGCTGAGTGTGAACGTCAGCGGCAGGCCGCCGTCGTGAACGTTGTGCATGTGGGCGGCATATTTCGTTCCCTTGAACCCGAAGACATCACGATCGAAGCCGAGCGCGATCTTTTCGGCCATGCCGAGCGGCACATTGCGGATCGCCTCGCGCACGGGATCAGGCAAATCGGGCGTGAAGCGGATCGCACCTGAGGCCAGCACAGCGGTCGAGACCGTCACGATCACGGCGCCTGCCGTGAGCGTGCCATTCGCGGTGCCGATCCGGACGCCAGACGCGGTTTTCTCGATAGACCGCACCTCGGTTTGGAGATCGACCACGACATCGGCACCGACCCGCGCGACCAGCGCGCCAAACCCCTTCACCACCGGCCAGTTCTCTTCGGTGTCGTGATACCGGACCATGTCCTTGACTGACATGTCCTCGGGCTGGCCCGAACACAGGATCTCGATCCAATGACGCAGGAACGGCCACCAGTCATCTGTTTGATCTATGACACTGGCTGCCGAGACATCCTGACCGAGGCGACCTGCCCGATCGATCACGTCAAAGCCCTTTTTGAGATGCAGGTCGATCCGGTCGACCGCGTCATCTGGCTGCCAGGTGCTGTTTAGGAACACCCCGGGCGGCTGGTCGATGTCCTTGCCATAGGCAATGCCGAGCCGGTCAGCGGCCATACGCAGCGGATTGACCGAGGCCGAGTGCAGCCAGTGGCAACCATGGTCGAACGGAACGCCGAAGGTCGTCGTGTCGGTGTAGGCGCGCCCACCGATCCGGTCCTTCGCCTCCAATACGCGATAGCTGAGGCCGGCATTGCGCAACGCTGCACCGGCGGCAAGACCGGCTGCGCCCGCGCCAATCACGGCGACATCAATGTCGGTGGTCATGATGTAACTCGGTACAGGGTAGGATGCCGGTCATAGACGACGATGTCGAAGCTTGCATCATCGCGGTCTCCAGCCTCCATATGCTTGCGTGAGGTTTCCTTCCAGATGGCGGGATCGATCGCCGGGAAATGCGCATCGCCGCCTGGCTCAAGGTTGACGTCCGTGACATAGAGTCGATCGATCTGGTGCATCAGTTCTGTGTAGAGCGCAGCGCCGCCGATCACACAGACTTCGTCGACAGCGGCGCGGCGCGCCAGATGCCGCCCAAGATCGAGCGCGGCGTTGGGGCTGTCCGCCACGATCACACCATCGGCCTGAAAGCCGGTGTCGCGCGTCACGACGATGTTGTCGCGGCCGTCGAGCGGTTTACCGATCGACTGAAAGGTCTTTCGGCCCATGATCACCGGCTTACCCATGGTCAGCGCACGGAACTGCTTGAGGTCGGATCTCAATCGCCAAGGCAGGCCGTTGTCACGCCCGATGACGCCATTGCGGGCCACCGCGACCACAGCGACGATGCGCGGCGGCTCAGCTTCGGCTGATGCATCAGTCACACCGCCACCGGTGCCTTGATATGCGGGTGCGGTGCATAGCCCTCGAGCGCGAAATCCTCATAGACGAAGCCGAACAGGTCCGTGACGGCGGGATTGAGCCGCATGATCGGCAGCGCCCGCGGCTCCCGCGTCAACTGCTCACGGGCCTGATCGAGATGGTTGAGATAGAGGTGCGCGTCGCCGAAACTGTGCACGAAGTCGCCCGGTTCGAGATCGGTAGCCTGCGCCACCATCATCGTCAGCAGCGCATAGGACGCGATGTTGAACGGTACGCCGAGAAACACATCCGCAGAGCGCTGATACAGCTGACAGGACAACCGCCGCTTGCCGGTTCGCCCTGCCCCGCCGACATGGAATTGGAACAGGCAATGGCACGGCGCGAGCGCCATTTGGTCGAGGTCTCCGACATTCCAGGCCGATATGACAAGGCGGCGGGAGTCCGGATTGCGTCGGATTTCATCGATCAGCCAGGCCATCTGGTCGATCGTGCCGCCATCAGGCATGGGCCAGGAGCGCCATTGCCGGCCATAGACCGGGCCGAGATCACCGGTTGCATCGGCCCAGTCATCCCAGATCGAAACGCCATTTTCCTGCAAGTAGGCGATATTGGTGTCGCCATTCAGGAACCAGAGGAGTTCGTGGATGATAGACTTCAGGTGCAGCTTCTTGGTCGTGACCAGCGGAAAGCCGTCGGCAAGATCGAAGCGCATCTGATGGCCGAACACGCTCAGCGTGCCGGTGCCGGTACGGTCGCCCTTCTCGACGCCTTCGGTCAAGATTCGCTGAAGAAGATCGTGATAGGCCTGCATGGCAATGAGCGGTCCGATTGCGGAAACCAACCCAGCTTATCGTGATTCCAGCCATGTCAGGCAATCGGCCGACGGAAGTCCTAACCGGCTTTTACGGAGCGGCAAGGCGGTCAGGTTGGTTCCGCCGCAATCACCTGTTGCGCCAGATCGATCAATGCGTCCGGTGACAGACCGCCGGCCGGCGTTTCATTGGCATCGGCCGCCTCATCAAGCAGCGCCGCCACGCCAATCTCGGCGCGACAGAGCCGCATTGGCGTTGTCCCGAACAGGCGCCGTCCGACCGGCGCGAACTCGATCAGTTCCATAGCCTCATGGCGCGGATCCTTACCGAGCTTCCAGAGCAATCTGTTGATCAGGGATCGCTCGCCTTCGACCACCTGCACGAAATGCGTCGGTGAGTAGAGCAAGACGCCGCTCAGGCCGATCGCCGAGTTATGCAGCGCGGCATGTTGAGCGATGTGGGTCGCGAGCGCGTCGATCGTCTCGCCGTCCGAAAGAATGGTACGGCTTGTGTAACAGGCGCGATACAGGGTCATGAGTAGCAAGGGCGACCGGAACTCAGGCAAATACGGGCGGCACAGCGCGACAGAAAGATGACAGTCCGCTTGAGCAAGACAACCCTCGAAAAACCCCGTATATGCCGGCTAAGGGGCGCTTTGAGCCGTGCCGTCACGCAAGGCGTTGCTCCACTCGGCACGGTCTTGGGCTTTTTTTCACCATCATCTGCGCCTATATTTGACCTGCTGGCTTGTCCAGCTATGGCGATAAATGGCCGTCGCAATAAGCTCATCGGACCCGGGGGCGGTACCCGGCGCCTCCACCCAAACCGATCGGATCAGGTCTTTCTTAGACACCCGGTCGGTTTCGGCGGGGGCGAAATAGGATCGACGAGGGTGTAAAGGGCTCGCTTTCGCTCGGCATGGCACCACCGACATCGGGCCATCCTTAATAGTTGCAAACGACAACTATGCGGAGGCACGTCTCGCTGCGTAATGCAGCGCGATAGCTTCTTTCAAGCCCTAGCCGGTCGCACGGTTTAGGCGGGGTCTCGGGGGCACCTGGCAACAGAAGCCCCCACTTCATTCCGTGAGGTCGCACATTCAAGGCCGATGATCCGTGCCGTCGGGCCCGGCCGTAACATTGCTCATGACGCAAACAAGACTTTGCGGGCTTGACCTTCGCCGTCATGGCGCATTGGATGGCCGCGTTCGGCAGACATTACGGTCGCCAGAATCAGGGAGACCGCCCGGGTCATGACCAAGGACCTCATCCGCTACGACCTACTGGCCCAGGAAGCCCTGCGCGGCCTGGTGCGACGGGTTTTGTCGGATGCCGAGGAACAGGGTCTGCCGGGCGAGCATCATTTCTATATCAAGTTCGCCACCGACGCGCCGGGCGTCTTGCTGTCGCCGCGCATGCGCGAGCAGTATCCCGAAGAGATGACGATCGTCCTCCAACACCAGTTCTGGGATCTCGAGGTCGAGCGCGAGCGCTTTTCCGTGACGCTGTCGTTCAATGCGATCCCGGAACGTCTCACAGTGCCGTTCTCGGCGATCCGGGGTTTCTTCGATCCAAGCGTCCAGTTCGGGCTCGAATTCGAGGCCATGGACGAAGATGCACCAGCAACCAATGACGCAGACGAGCCTGTCGGCACCATCGCGGGCCTGCCGAGCCTTGCCGGTACTCTACCGCCGGGCGACCCCGCCGATGACAATGAGGCCAGCGCCGAGACGGCGGAGCCCGAGTCTGGCGACAGTGACGCCGATACCGACGACGAGACAGGGTCTGCGACGGTTGTCTCGCTCGATCAGTTCCGCAAGAAGGCGGACTGACCACGCCGCCTACCGGGCGTCCGCATCATTTGCCTTGCGTCACTCAATCTCTTTGAGGTTGAGCATGGTCCCATCTGAAACCCGCGCGCACTTTTCGCGACCATGCTCCGGTGCTAAACGAGCCCCGCGACCAGACGCAACAAAACTATCGGGGGCATCGACATGAGCGGCACGCGCACCGAAACCGACACATTCGGACCGATCGAGGTTGCTTCGGATCGATACTGGGGCGCTCAGGCGCAACGCTCACTCGGCAATTTCAAGATCGGCTGGGAAACCCAGCCGGTGCCTGTCGTGCGTGGGCTCGGCATCGTCAAGCGGGCCGCCGCCGAGACCAATATGGCACTTGGCCGGCTCGACGAGACCATCGGCAACGCGATCGTCGACGCAGCCCAAGAGGTGATCGACGGCAAGCTGAACGACCATTTCCCGCTGGTTGTTTGGCAGACCGGCTCGGGAACGCAGTCGAACATGAACGCCAACGAAGTGATCTCAAACCGGGCGATCGAAATGTTGGGCGGCGAGATGGGTTCGAAATCGCCGGTCCATCCCAACGACCACTGCAATATGAGCCAGTCGTCGAACGACACCTACCCGACCGCAATGCATGTCGCCTGCGCGGAAGAGGTTATGCATCGGCTGCTGCCCGCATTGAAGCACCTGCACACAGCGCTCGACGCCAAAGCGACGGCCTGGGCTGAGATCATCAAGATCGGCCGCACACATACCCAGGACGCAACACCGGTCACGCTTGGCCAGGAGTTTTCCGGTTATGCGCATCAGGTCGCATTGGCAATTGAGCGGATTGAGCAGACCCTGCCGCGACTGATGGAACTCGCCCAAGGGGGGACTGCCGTCGGCACGGGACTGAACGCGCCGGTCGGTTTCGCCGAACAGGTCGCCGAGCGCATCGCTCAGATCACCGGCCTGCCCTTCACCACCGCGCCGAACAAGTTCGAAGCACTGGCCGCTCACGACGCGATGGTGTTCTCACACGGCGCGATCAACACCGCCGCCGCATCCTGCTTCAAGATCGCCAACGACATCCGCTTCCTGGGCTCCGGCCCACGGTCCGGGCTTGGAGAACTGGCGTTGCCAGAAAACGAGCCCGGCTCGTCGATCATGCCGGGCAAGGTCAACCCGACTCAGTGTGAGGCGCTGACCCAGGTCTGCGTCCAGGTGTTCGGCAATCACGCAGCCCTCACCTTTGCCGGCAGCCAGGGTCATTTCGAACTCAACGTGTTCAACCCCGTGATGGCCTACAACTTCCTGCAGTCGGTACGGCTTTTGTCGGATGCGGCGGTATCCTTCACCGACAATTGCGTGGTCGGGATCGAACCACGTGAAGACAATATCAAGGCCGGCCTGGAACGCTCCTTGATGCTGGTGACAGCACTGGCGCCCAAAATCGGCTATGACGCGGCCGCAACGATCGCCAAGACCGCGCATAAGAACGGTACTACCCTGCGCGAGGAAGCCGTTGGCGGTGGCTATGTCACAGATGCCGAGTTCACCGAGATCGTCGATCCGGCCAAGATGCTCGGGCCCGCGTAGGGCGCAGGTCTATGGGCGACATCATCAAGTTTCGTGATGCACGCAAACAGATCACGCGCGACCGCAAGGAACACCAGGCGCAGGAAAACCGCGCCAAGCATGGGCGGACTAAGGCGGAGAAAGAGCGCGACCGCAAAACGTCGGATCAGCTTGCGTCGAAGCTCGATGGCCACAAGCGAACGCGGGACGGTGATGACCGCGCTTGATTGCTCCGAAACCCGCGCTCCATGACCTCGATCCGCAAGCGCTCACTGACCATTTCAGGTCACCGGACAAGCGTCTCGCTGGAAGACGCGTTCTGGGATGGCCTCAAGGAGCTTGCCGCAGCACGCGACCTGACCATTGCGGCGCTGGTGCGTGAAATTGATGAGGCGCGCGGGCCAGCCCCGCTGTCATCCGCGCTCCGGCTAACAGTTCTGCAGTTTTATCAGGACCAAGCTCAACGGGTATTGTAACCCGGATCGAGCCAATCCTGCTCCGGGATCAGGCGAAAGCTCGGTTCTGGCTCTGGTTCTGGCTCTAGCTGAGGCGCAGGCGCCTGGACTTGTGGTGGCGCCGGCGCGAGTTCGATCGGAGGACCAGGAGCAGGCGCCACCGTCACCGGCGGCTCCAAGGGTTGAACCGGCTGTGGCGCCGGATCCGGTTCAGGCGCAATCTCGGGAACAAGTTCAGGTTCGGGCACGACGTCCTGCGGCAGGGCGGCCTGGTCCGTATCCTCGGGTTCTGGTGGAACCGGGTCGTCTTCGGTGGCGACCGGCTCCGGATCGGCCGCAACCTCCTCGACTGGCTCGGCGGGCGTCGTGTCGGGCTCAGGCTCTAAGAGCGGGTCAGGCGTTTCGGGAGCACTCACAGTGTCCGGCGGCGCATCATCCGCAGCATCGCTGCCATCGAGCGTTTCGTCGAGGTCCGGCGGGGCCGGGCCAAGCTCGGATTCGAGATCGAATTGTTCAAACCGCTCAACCTCGCGCTCGAAGGCGCGGATCTGCAAATAACTGACGAGCGGCGTGACATCGAGACCCCGTTCGGGTGCTGTCAGATCGCCTGAAAACACAAAGCCCGCCTCGCGCACACGAGAGGCGTCCTCTGGATCAGCGGCGCTGAGGCTCCACTGCGATTGCAAATCGCCGCCTGCGAGATCGGCGCGCCCCGAGGCCCTGATGTCGTATGGCCCCCCCTCGAACACGATAGTCGGAGCACGCACGACACCTGCGGCTACACTCAGCGGCACTTCAATCCGCTCGAACTCCGTTGCCCCTGAATCAAGATAGGCCTCGAACAGTTCGGCCACCTGCAACGGGTCTGCATCCTGCGCTGCGCGGCCAAGTGCATCCGACCAGGCCACGATATCGTCGAACGCAACAGGCGACAGGCCCTGTACGCGCGGCTCGGACAGGACGATCCGGCCATTGCCGCCAAGACCGCCGATCAGTGCGCGCGGGCTGCGCCCCTGAGCCGCGAGATCGGCCTCAAACGCAAGGTCACCTGACAATACGGCCCGGCCATTACGCCGCCAGGCGACGTCCTCGGCACGGGCATTTTCGAGACTCATCAGCCCGGTGAGGGCTGCCCCCTCTGGTGCGACAGCCAAGGTCACCTCGCCCGTCAACGCTCCGCCGAACAGCGTTGCCGATTGAATGTCGACCGACACATCTTCTGACGTAGCAGCCAGCCGAAGCTGCGCTTCGTCAGCAACCAGATCGCCGGCCAGTAGAAGTCGATTGGCCGAAACGCTCATCTGCAGCCGCGTCTCGGGCAAGCGCCACAGGAAGGGCGCGTCGCTGAACAGGTAATCGATACCCGCCGCGCCAGCCAGCATGTCCGTCTCGACGAGAACGTCCGGCGCCAGGATCTTCGTGCCACTGAGCAAGGTGACCAATGCAGCGAGATCGATCGTTTCGGCAGAGGCTTCGGCCGTTGCCTTCCAGCCACCCTCGTCCTGGATCCTGCCTGAAAAGCCGATCGCCTGATCGCCAAGCATGGCCTGGCGCATCTCGACATCATAGGACCGGTCGGTACCGGACAGAACGAGAAACCCGCTGAGCGGCAGCGTTGCGGATGGAACCTCAAGTCCGAACAGAGTGGCAAGCAAAAGACCGGCATCACCGCTGTCAACCTCTCCGGACAAGGAGAGTGCCGTTTCGGTGCTGTCGGTCTCGGCGATTGCGAGCCGCCCGCGCAAGTCCGCCAGGGTCTCGAACATGTCGACCGACAGCCGCACATCAAGCCCATCTTCGGCCGCGCCCGCCAACGTCACCGAGACAACACCCGGCCCCGCTTCGAGCGGCGGGCTCAGGCCCAAAAGACGCCCGAGCCGGGCTGCGTCGTCGGGCACGAGATCTGCGGTCAGTGACAGGCCAGCCTCGGGCCAGCGGCCGGCAAGGATCTCGTTCAGGTCATCGGTCTCAGCTTGGACATCGACCGCCATACCGGCAATCCGGCCATCAATCACAGCACTTGCGGTCAGGCCGTCACCTTGAAGCCCAACCGACAGCCCGACGGCGCCGAGACCGTCAAGCCGCGGTGCTAGCTGGTCGGCAAAAGTGTCCGCACCGAGCCGGCGAAGCAGATCGGGAAACGTGTCGGCTGACAGAGCCGAAAGCCGGAGGTCGATTGCGCCGGCATGGCCTTCGACGGACAAATCGATTTCACCCTCGGCACTGATCCTTGCTGTGTCCGTCGAGCCGATCGACAGGCGGTCGAGCGTCACGATCCGGTCCAGCGCTGCGCCCAACAGCCGGAAGCCGTCAATCTCGCCACCCCGAGCGAGCACGGTTGCGATGTCGATATCGGCAGTAACGTCAATCGGCGACTCGGCCTCACCTGCCTCGCTCAGAGCGAATGCACCAAGCCGTTCAAGCCCCTCAAGCGGGAACCGGTCAGCCGCAACACTGACAGCGAGCTTACCAGGCACATCGCCATCGGATGGAACGATCTCCAGATCGCCCCGCGCCGTCAGATCAGGAAACACCACCCTTACATCCGACAGCGCCAGACGCCCGGCACCGTAGCTCAGATCGGCCGCGATCCGACCCCGGCCATCGATCCAGTCGAGGGGTCCGGCGGCCTCGCCGAGCAACCAGCGCAGGAACACCCTGCCCTGCCCGGTCTCGATCTCGGTTTCGGCGAGGACGGTCTCGCCACCGTCCGAGACGTCACCGCTGAGATCGAGGTCGGTCATGCCCGGCAGTCGCGCCGACAGGCGCTCGACGACCGGCGTCGCGGTGCCAAAGCGCACCCGTGTCGACACATTCTCGATAATGTTGCCACCGGCCACAAGGCTGCCAACACCAAGCACGAGGCGTCCAGGCACTGGCGGCACGGGGAGATCGGGCACATCACGCTCGGCTAGGAGATCAAGAAACCCCTGGTCGGCACCACCCGGTGTCAGAAACAGCCGGTCGAGATCCATCCGTTCGGCATCGATCCGGGCCGAGAACTCGGGCGCTTCGCCCCATGACAGAGCGAGACTCCCGCCGAGCGACACCGGCCGGTCCTCGGGGCCAAGCCGGATTGCCGCCGAATCCAGTGACAGCGCATCCGCTTCGGCGGTCATCTCACCCTCGACCAGCCAGCTTTCGAGTGGCTCGGTGGCACCGAAGCGCTCCAGCCGCATTCCACCGCGATAGAGCGCGCGCCCGCCGCCGAGCGCCACACGACCATCGAGATCGAGCGCCAATGGCTGGTCAGAGGGCTCAACCGCGAGCCTTATGCGCAATCCCTCCGCTTCGCCAAGCGGTCCCGTGGCAAGTCTGAGCGTGTGCGGGACACCATTCCAACGAGCGACACCATCGGCCCGATAGGGCCCGGCAAGCGAGCGGCCAGAGGCGGTCAGATTGATTGGGCCGACCGTTATTGGCTCCACGTCGCCAACACGGTCAATAAGGACCTCGCCCTCGCGCACCGTCACATCGGCGATGGCGATCCGATCGGCGCCCTCGGGCAGCGCGAACCCGGACGGTGCCGTGGCGCCCTCCTCATCGAGGCGCAGCGTCAGCCGAGGCCGGACCAGTTCGACCGACCGGACATCGATGACGCCCTGCATCAATGGTGTCAGCGCGACCGCGAGCGACACCTCGTCGACGGTGACAGGCGCATCCGCAGGATCGCCGATAACGACATCGCGGCCAACCACGCGCGGCATCGGCAGAAGTGTCACATCAAGCGCGCCCTCAATCGCGACCGGAGCGCCGGCGATGCGTTCGATCTGGCGCTCGACCAGGCCACGATGGGTCGACCAGTCGATGAAAAACGGCGCCAGCAGCGCACCGACGAGGACCAGAATGACGGCGATACCGAGGCCGAGCAGCAGATTGTTCATTCGGTCTGTTGGCTCGCCACTATCGGTTTCGGCGAACGTCCGCCCGGCAATCCGTGGCTCACGGATCGAGACTGACGATCTTGCCTGGGTTCATAATGTCGTCCGGGTCAATCGCGGACTTGATCCGGCGCATAATGTCGATACCGGATCCAAGCTCGCGCTCGAGATACTTCATCTTGCCCTGACCGATACCGTGCTCGCCGGTGCAGGTGCCATCCATGTCGAGCGCCCGCTCAACCATACGCTCAATAAAGCCCTGGACACTTTTGATTTCGTCAACATCCGTCTCGTCGATCAGCGGTAGAACGTGAAAGTTCCCGTCGCCAACATGCCCGACAATCGGCGCGATCAAACCGAGCGTGTCGATCTCGCGCCGAGTCTCCTCGATGCAGTCGGCGAGCTTTGAGATCGGGACGCAGACATCGGTCGAAATCCCGCGTGCACCGGGGCGCAATTGTAACGCCGCCCAATAGGCGTCATGGCGTGCCTGCCAGAGCTTCGTGCGCGCCTCGGTCTCGGTCGCCCAGTCCAACGTGCCGCCGCCATGCATCTCGGCGATCTCGCGAAACATCGCGACCTGCTCCTCGACATGGGCGTGCGTGCCATGAAATTCGACGAAAAGTGTCGGCTTTTCCGCCAACCCTAGATCGGAATAGGCGTTGCAGGCTTTCACCTGCAGTGCGTCCAACAGCTCGATTCGAGCCATCGGTACACCACATTGGATGGTGGCGATGACCGTGTCACATCCGCCTTTCACGGTCTCGAAAGGGGATCACACCGCCGGCGATCACCTCGGGGATACCGTGGAGCTTCAGTGTAAGTTCGGTGATGATGCCGAGCGTGCCTTCCGAGCCGATCAGAAGCCTGGTCAGATCATATCCGGCCGATGACTTCTTGGCGCGGCGTCCGGTGCGGATGATCTCGCCATCCGGCATCACCGCTTCAAGTGCGATGACAACATCGCGCATGGTGCCATAGCGCACCGCATTGGTGCCGGACGCGCGCGTCGCCGCCATGCCGCCAAGGCTTGCATCGGCACCAGGGTCGATCGGAAAGAACAGGCCGGTGTCGCGCAAATGCTCGTTGAGCTGCTTACGGGTCACACCAGGTTGGACAACACAATCAAGGTCCTCTGGCGAGACATTCAGAACCGCGTTCATCTCCGAGCAATCGATCGAGATGCCGCCAAACGGTGCGTTGACGTGGCCTTCGAGCGACGACCCCGTGCCAAACGGAACGACCGGTATCCGATTGTCCGCACAGAGCCGAACGATCTCCGCAACCTCCTCGGTTGAATGGGCAAACACCACCGCGTCAGGCTTTTCATTCGGCAAAAGCGTTGTCGTATGGCCGTGCTGCTCGCGCACGCTGTCTGATGTCGACACACGGTTGTGGAAGCGCTCGGTCAACACCTCGATGACCTGCGCAACCGCAGCGCGATCACACGGGCCGGACCGCGGCATAGGCTGCCGTGCCGCGCTGCCTTGCCCTGCTAGATCATGTGCAAGTGCCATGCGTTCATCACTTTTCCCACCGAAGCCGGCGTTGTGCTCTCAGGTTTGCGACCTGTCATCGACCATAGCAGGCGGACAAGGGCAAGAATATGCTTGCCCGCACGCTCGGCAAGTCATGCCCGCTGCGACCCTGACCGCAAAACGTTTCAAGACACTACCATCACCGACCCATCAAGGCAGTTTCCAAAGATGACCGATCCCGCCCCAACCGTAGAAACATCTCCCCTGTTCCGGTCGTCGCTCATGCGCGTCGAGCCCGACTGGCTCGACTATAATGACCATCTCAACATGGCGTTCTACAATGTGCTGTTCGATCGCGCGGTCGATGAAATGATGCTGTCGCTGGGGCTCGGGCCGGACTATCTCAAGGCGACGGGCAACTCCTTTTTCACCGCTGAGACCCATGTCACCTATCTCAATGAGATCACGGCGCATGACCCGGTCCATGTCGATATCCGGGTTCTCGATGCCGACACCAAGCGGCTGCATGTCTTCGAGGAATTGTATCACGCTGAGACTGGTATGTTGTCGGCAACGCTCGAACAGATGCTGCTGCATGTCGACATGTCCGCAAAGCGGGTTGCGCCCTGGCCGGATGCCGTGACGGACCAACTGCACACGCTCAAGAGTGTGCATGCAGACCTGCCGCGTCCGCCGCAGATCGGTAGCTTTATCGGGATCAGGCGAAAGCGATAAGGTCAGGCACGGCAGCATGCCACGGCGACTTCTCACCGCACCGCGCGTCATGACGCGCATTATTGCCTCCGCCGCGCGCGACTGGGCGACGCCCAACCTGCGTGTCTTTCATCGTGAGAAACAAGCGCTTGTCTGGGCGCTCGCTGTCGCCGTTGGCCTCTTGGCAGCCCTCGGCGCGATCGCGTTCCGCAGCCTGATCGGCGCTGTCCAGTTTCTGTGGTCGGGCACGGCGGACGAACGCGTCGTCGTCCATGTGGAACTCTTACCTTGGTGGATGATCCTGCTGGCGCCTGCCGTTGCAGGGCTCATGGTCGGCCTAATCCTCGAATACTGGATGCCGGGCAAACGGGCTGAATCCGTCGCCGACGTCATTGAGGCCCGGCATTTCCCGAAGCGTCGTCTACACTTGCGGACAGGCCTTCTAAGCGCGCTTGTATCGGCGATTTCGCTCGGTGGTGGCGCCAGCGCGGGCCGGGAAGGCCCAGTCGTTCACCTCGGCGCGACGCTGGCTGCTGCGCTTGGGCGCTGGTTCCAGTTGCCCAAGACCGGCAACAGGGTTCTTCTCGCCGCTGGCGTTGCCGGTGCCGTCTCGGCCTCGTTCAACGCGCCGATCGCCGGCGTTCTGTTCGCCCATGAGGTGATCCTAGGTCATTATGCACTGTCAGCCTTCGTGCCGATCGTCATCGCGTCGGTCATTGCGACCGTGTTGTCGCGACTGTGGTTCGGCGACTTCCCGGCCTTCTTTATCCCTGAATATCAGATCACCTCCTATTGGGAGGTGCCGGCCTTCGTATTACTCGGCATCACCTGCGCCGTGGTCGCGATCCTGTTTCAGTTCGCGCTGATGATGTCGGACTGGGTGGCGCGTAACGTCACCATCCCGCTCGTCATTCGACCTGTAATCGGCGGGCTTGCGGTGGGTGCGATCGCGATCTTCCTACCCGATGTCCTAGGCGTCGGCTATGAGGCAACCGATCAGGCGCTGAAGCAGATCCTGTCACTCGACATGCTTCTGATGCTGCTGGTTGCCAAAACGGCAGCAACCGCGATCACGCTGGCGAGCCGGTTCGGCGGCGGCATCTTCTCGCCGTCACTCTATATCGGCGCCATGACCGGCGGCGCCTTTGGGCTGATCGCGAGTTCGGTCTTTCCGGAATTGTCATCGAGTGCCGGCCTCTACGCCATTCTCGGCATGGGGGCCGTCGCCTCCGCCGTCCTCGGCGCACCGATCTCGACCACCGTGATCGTCTTCGAACTCACCGGCGGCTATGCTGTCACATTGGCGCTGCTTCTGACCGTGTCGATCTCGAACGGGCTGACCCAAGCCGTGCATGGCCGAAGTTACTTCCACTGGCAGCTCGAAAGCCGGGGGCTTTTCCTGCAGGGCGGTGCCCATCGCGCGATCGTCCGCAGCGTCGTCGTGACCGACTTCATGCGGCACTTGGGGGACAGCGACAGTCCCGACCCGTTCGACCTGGAGGTCAGCGATCTGTTCCTGATGCCGGCAGATACGCTGGAAGCGGCCCTGCAACGTTTCGATGCATCAGGCGCTGCGATGATCCCCGTGGTCGATGATCAGGACGCAACCCGGATCGTCGGCTACGCGCATCAAGTCGACGCCCTGTCCGCCTTCACCAAGCATCTGATCGATGCGAATGTGGAAGAGCATCGCTAACGAAGCTTATGTGATTGGCTGCGACTGGAAGCCTGTGCCCGAAACCGCCATATTCTGGCGATGACCTGTTATTCCGAATCATCGACCGAGCAAACCACGGCATGAGCGCGCCCGCACGCAAAGAGTCCATTGCCCAGCGCGCGATGGCCGCAGCCGCACCGCAAGCGCCTACGCCCTATCTTGACGGGCTAAACGACGAGCAGCGCGACGCAGTCGAAACGCTGGATGGCCCCTTGCTCGTGCTCGCCGGCGCCGGCACCGGCAAAACGCGGGTTCTGACCACACGCATCGCCCATATCCTCTCAACCCGCAAAGCCTGGCCAAGCCAGATCCTCGCGGTAACCTTCACCAACAAGGCGGCCCGCGAGATGCGCGAGCGAGTGTCGGGGCTGATCGGCCAGTCGGTCGAGGGCATGCCGTGGCTCGGCACCTTCCACTCGATCGGCGTCAAGATCCTCCGGACCCATGCCGAACTGGTCGGGCTAAAGCGTGATTTCACCATCCTCGACACCGACGACCAGATCCGGCTCCTGAAACAGATTATCCAGGCCGAAAACATTGATGAGAAGCGCTGGCCGGGCCGGCATCTCGCAACTCTGATCGATGGCTGGAAGAACCGGGGCCTGGGCCCCGACGAGGTTCCGGCCGGCGAAGCGGCCGCATTCGCCAACGGCCGTGGCGGTGATCTCTACCGTGACTATCAGGTCAGGCTGAAGACCATCAACGCCGTCGATTTTGGCGATCTTCTGGTCGAGCCGCTGAAGCTTCTGCGCGACCAGCCGGACGTCCTTGCCGAGTATCACAAGAAGTTCCGATATGTGCTCGTCGATGAGTATCAGGACACCAACGTCGCTCAGTATCTCTGGCTCAGGCTGATGGCCCAGGGGTCGGGCAATGTCTGCTGCGTCGGCGATGACGACCAGTCGATCTATGGCTGGCGCGGCGCAGAAGTTGACAACATATTGCGCTTCGAGAAAGACTTTCCTGGCGCCAAGGTGATCCGGCTTGAGCGCAATTACCGCTCGACGCCGCATATCCTCAACACAGCCTCCCATCTCATCGCCCACAATGAGGACCGGCTCGGCAAGACCCTGCATACGGATGGTCAGGAGGACGGTGAGAAGGTCTCGGTGGCGTGTGCCTGGGATTCCGAAGAAGAGGTCCGAATCATTGGCGATGAGATCGAACGCTTGCAGCGCGAGGGTTGTTCGCTCGATGATATGGCGGTACTGGTGCGCGCCTCGTTTCAGATGCGCGAGTTCGAAGACCGTTTCGTGACACTTGGGCTGAACTACCGCGTCGTTGGCGGTCCACGTTTCTATGAACGCGCCGAGATCCGCGACGCGCTGGCTTACTTCCGAGTGATTGCACAGCCGGCCGATGATCTCGCTTTTGAGCGCATCTTCAACACCCCGCGCCGGGGATTGGGCAATGTCGCGCTGCAGACGGTGCACAGCCTTGCGCGCGCCCGCTCGCTGCCCCTGACGGAAGCCGCCCGCGCACTGGTTGAAACGGAAGAGCTGAAGCCCGCCGCACGGCGCTCGCTTAAGGCGTTGCTCAATGATTTCGACCGCTGGCGCGACCAGCTCGACACCCTGCCGCATACGGAACTGGCAGCCCAGGTGCTTGATGAATCCGGCTACACCGAGATGTGGATGAAGGATAAATCCGCCGACGCGCCGGGTCGTCTCGAAAACCTGAAAGAGCTCATCCGTTCGATGGAGCCCTATGACACGCTGCCGGGCTTTCTCGAACATGTCAGCCTGGTGATGGACGTGGATCAGGATCAAAAGCTTGAAGCGATCACGCTGATGACGCTCCATTCGGCAAAGGGGCTTGAGTTCGACACTGTCTTCCTGCCGGGCTGGGAGGAAGGCCTGTTCCCGCACCAACGCGCGTTGGATGAGTCCGGCCGTGCCGGCCTCGAAGAAGAGCGCAGACTGGCCTATGTTGGCATCACCCGCGCCAAGAAGCGCGCCAAGCTCTATTTCGCTACCAATCGCCGGGTGCATGGATTGTGGCAATCAAGCCAGCCATCGCGCTTCCTGGATGAACTCCCCAATGACAGCGTCGAAGTGGTCGAAACCGGGTCGGTGGCCGGCGCCTGGGGGTATGGCGGCTCGGCCTATATGGGCGGCGCCTACGGCAAAAGCCGGTTTGACGACAACAATTTCGGCTCGACCTATGACACGCCTGGCTGGCAGCGCGCCAAGGCCCGCGGCATGGGCGCGAACTCAGGACCAAGCCGTGGCGGACCGTTGACCATCGAAGGTGAAGTCCTCGCACGATCGACCGGTACTGCATCGGCGTTTGAGGTAGGCGAGCGCGTGTTCCACCAAAAGTTCGGCTATGGCGCTGTGACCAGCGTCGACGGCAACAAGCTGTCGGTCGATTTCGAGCACTCCGGCGCAAAGCGCGTTCTCGACAGTTTTCTCGAGCGCCATTGAAGGTCACGTGCCCGACTTTGCGCGATTGTCGAATGCCGGCCTAGAGCATCTTGATCCATTCAGATTGAAGCGCTTCGCACTGAAACCTGAATGGATCAAGATGCTCTAACCCCTTAAGACATAGAGCAAATTTATCTGATCTGATTGTATCGACGCGAGTCAATCAGATTGAATTTTGCTCTAGCAGCATTACAAATCACGCATTTGACTGGTAGATTAGAGGTGAGCGGCGCACGTGTCGTTGCCCGCCGTCGATATGGGAGGCGACCCATGACCACCCTGCTGCGTGCTTTCACACTTGTTATTCCCTGTGCCCTGCTCCTCGGTTTGATCTCAGGCATCACGCCGACGGCAGCCGAGGCGCGCTCGGTCGCCGAGATCGCCACGCAGACGCGCAGCACCCTGGCGGACACCTTGCCGGCCGAGACAAAGGGCGTCGTTGATGAGGCCTTGGCAGCTTATCCAGACGCGGTCTCCGCTGAGGGGATCGGCCATGCACTTCTGATGAACCGGCATCTCGATGCGGCAACCTATGCATTTGCAACATCGGTCGAGGCCGACGCATCCCGCGGCAGCGCTTTGACAGCGCTTGGCGTGTCTTTGATCGAACGCGCATTAGCAAGCGGTACGGCCGATGAAGCCGTGCTCGAAGATGCCGTCGCGCTGCATCGTGAGGCGGCGGCCACACTGCCGGACGAAGCCTTTATCCTCAACAATCTTGGCACGGCGCTGTTGCGGCTGGCGCAGCAACGCGACAATGACCCGGCCTTGCTGGCAGACGCCATTGCCGTCCTGAGCCAAGCGGCGGACAGCATGGAGCCACCATCGGCGCTGTTCTACACGCGGCTGGCGGAAGCGCTTGAAGCGAGCGGTGACGCGGATGGCGCGGCCGCCGCGCTCACGGAAGCCTTCCTCATCGATTCGACAAACTATGCGCTGATCACCTATCGCGACAGCGCACAAGGAGGTGCCATTCCGGTCAGCCCACCGGCGTGCAATGTGAACTTCGACTGCGCGAACACATGCCCCGGCGGCATCATCGGCGGCGTCAAACGGGTGACGTGCGAAATCGAGCAGTCGAGCCAGCAATTGGCCTGCATGGAAGGCCGCCCCTACACGACAAGCTACAATTGCGACATCGAGTTCCCGAAATTCGGCATCGTTATCCCGGGACTCTATCCCGGGTTTTCCATTCTCACGCCCTTCGGATCGATTGACGTGATCGTTCAGGGCGGCGGCAACATCGACTATCGGGTGAAGGTGAACACCCCGCAGATGAGCGGATTTCAAGTCTTTGCCGAGGCGCAGGGCCGCTACAACGCACATTCCGGCGAAAACCGCTGGGACCTCGGCGGCGGCTTGCAATACAGCGTGGGCAACGGCAATCCGGTCATGCGCGCCGTCAATGACTACGACCTCGGACTGTCAGGAGTGATCGGCGCTTCACCGGACCAGACCGATCAAAGCCGTATCCGAATCGACGCCGTGCGGGGCATTCTGGTCTCGCATTGAAACCGGGCCATCCGCCCATCTTGTCAAACCCATCCACCTCGACCATCAGTCCTCCGGGTGTTCTGACGTTCTGGGGATGACATGTTCGCATTGAAACTGTCTGTCGCGGACAGCGCGACGGCCGATGCCGTTACCGATCTGCTGCTGGCGCTGATCGAACCTGAAACAACGGCCGCGTCGTCGCTCGAAGTCGATGGGCAGTGGTCGGTCGAGGCCTATTACACCGAAGAGCCGGACCTCGATCTGATCCGGGGCGGACTTGAGCGCTGCGGTCTGACAGAGGGCATGGATGGGAGCATCGGAGATCTCGACCTCGTCCAACTCGCGCCAACGGATTGGGTCAAGAAGAGCCTGGAGGGCCTGCCGCCGGTGCGCGCTGCGCGTTTCGTTGTCCATGGCGCCCACGACCGCGCCTTCGTGCGCCCACACGAAATTGGCATTGAGATCGAGGCCGGGCTTGCCTTCGGCACCGGCCATCACGGCACGACCAAGGGCTGCCTTCTAGCCTTGAATGAGGAATTGAAACGCCGCCGTCCCCGCGCTGTGCTCGATATGGGCACCGGCACTGGCGTTTTGGCGATTGCAGCCCGCCGGGCAGCGCCTGTCCGGGCGCTCGGACTCGACATCGATCCTGTCGCCATAGAGGTCGCAACCGAAAATGCCCGCAAGAACGGTGTCGCGCCGCATGTTCATCTGGCCGTCGAAAGCCGGCCGGAGAGCGCAATCGCGCGCGATCAAGGGCCTTACGATCTGATCTTTGCCAACATTCTGGCACCACCTTTGATCAAACTGGCAACAGGTCTGTCGCGTCTCGTTGCACCCGGCGGCGCCGTCGTCCTGTCCGGCCTTCTGACATGGCAGGGCCGCATGGTGGAAGCGGCCTGGCGCAATCGCGGTTTGAGGCTTGAACGCCGCATCGATCTCGACGGCTGGCGCACGCTGGTGATGCGCAAGTAATCGGGCTCCCAAAACGAAAGCCACCGGATTGGAGGCCCAATCCGGTGGTTGCTGTGACGTAAGGACGGTCGGTTACTTAATGCCGAGCGTATCGCGGGTCGTGCCGGCGCGCTCGAACTCCGACAAGAGATAATCGGGCAAATGCATCCGCACCCGGCGCATGGCTTCCGCTTCGCGCGCTTTCAACATGCGCTCGAACATACGCGCAAAATAACCGCCAACCGCTCCGGTTTCGGACTTGTCAGCAGTACCGCCAAATGTGGTGGTCGTCATTGTATGTGTGGTCATGTGTCGCTCCTGAACTGGTCAATCAATCGCGCGGAAAGCCCCCGCGCCAGATCGCCCGTCTCGGTGCGCATTTCTTCCCTTCAAGCGGAATCGACACTCTCTGGTGCCGGATATCCCAAACTTGTTCTGGGCAATAAGGTAAGCATTGCTGTCCTAATTGGAACCAATCAAACAACATGTGCGCCATGCGGTTTTTGCAGGTGCGAAGACATAATGTCTTAACCCATGACAGCGCCGTGGCGGCACGATGACGAGGTAGTGTCAAAGCCGCGTCACTGGCTTGGCACGGCAGTGTCCCGCGGGGTAAGGATCGAGGATGTTTCAAAGCTTCGATGTCCTGTCTGATCCAAGCACCGTCGCGCCACGGCTCGCCGCGCTGCGGGCGCACATGGCAAAGCTTGGTCTCGATTTGCTTCTGGTGCCTCGCGCCGACGCCTATCAGAACGAGTATCTGCCCCCCGACCAGGAACGCCTGGCCTGGCTGACCGGCTTCACGGGATCCGCGGGTTACGCAATCATCAGTCAGGCGTCAGCAATCCTGTTCGTCGACGGGCGTTACACGCTGCAGGCAGCAGCCCAAACCGATACGAGCCGGTTCGAGGTCGTTCACCTGATCGATGTCGGCCCGTTGAAACATCTCCAAACCATGCTTCAGGCAGGCCAGACGATCGGTTTTGATCCATGGCTGCATACGCGAGCCGGTATCACCAAGCTGAGAGATCTTGCCAAACGCAAGGGCGCGGACCTGGCTGCGCTCGACAGCAATCCGGTCGATGCGCTTTGGGACGACCGCCCCCCGCCCCCGCTGGCGCCAATCGCCGTGCACCCAGTCGCGCTAGCCGGCACGGCGCCCGATGCCAAGCTGGAGGAGATCCGAGCAGAGCTGTCCGAGCGTCAGGCGGACGCGCTCGTTATCACTCAACCAGACAATCTCGCCTGGTTGTTCAACGTCCGCGGCGGTGATGTCGGCCACACACCGCTACCGCTCGGCTTCGCCGTCATAGCGCGTGAGAGCCGCCCCACGGTCTTCTTCGCACCTGAGAAACTTGATGAAACGGTGCGCACTCATCTCAGCGCTCATGCCGATATCGCCGAGCCAGGCGCCTTCCTGACGGCCCTGACGGACCTTGGTCGTGCCGGCACCGCTGTTAGCCTGTCATTTTCGGCGACGGCGGAACAGATTGTCCGAACGCTCGAAGAGGCCGGCGCCAAGCTGATCGACAAACCCGATCCCTGCACGCTGGCGAAAGCAAAAAAGACCGACGCCGAGATCGCCGGCACACGGACCGCCCATATCCGCGACGGCGCGGCCATTGCGCGCTTCCTGGCCTGGTTCGAGGCCGAAGCGCCGAAGGGTGGGCTCGATGAGATCGCAGCAGCGACGAAGCTTGAAGCATGTCGCCGTGAGACCAATCAGCTCAAGGATATCTCCTTCGACACAATCTCGGGAGCCGGCCCCAATGGCGCGATCGTCCACTACCGCGTGACGACGGACACCAACCGGCGGATATCCTCGGGCGAACTCTATCTGGTCGATTCCGGAGGGCAGTATACCGATGGCACGACCGATATCACCCGCACTCTCAGTGTCAGCACGGTGACTGACGATCAGCGTCGCGCCTTTACGCTGGTGCTCAAGGGCATGATCGCGATCTCGACCGCGCGGTTTCCGAAAGGTACAACCGGCGCCCAGCTCGATGCGCTTGCCCGGATTAACCTATGGACCTCAGGCTTCGATTATGACCATGGCACGGGCCATGGCGTCGGTAGCTATCTCGGGGTTCACGAAGGTCCGCAGCGAATATCAAAGACCGGCCACGTCGCGCTAGAATCCGGCATGATTTTATCGAACGAGCCCGGCTATTACCGTGAAGGTGCCTTCGGCATCCGCATAGAAAATCTCGTCCTTGTCACCCAAGCAACCCAGATCCCGGGCGGCGATATCGACATGCTTGGCTTTGAGACACTGACCTTTGCCCCGATTGATCGGGCGCTGATCGATCCCGATCTGCTGTCAAATGACGAGCGCTCATGGCTAAACGACTATCACACAGCCGTCTATGCCAAGCTTTCGCCAGACCTCGACGAGATGACACGGGTGTGGCTTGAGCGGGCCTGCGCGGAGATTTAAAGCGCGTTCGGCAAAGGCAGAAAGACGATCAGTCCACGTCAGTCACAATTTCACAGAACGTCTCCCGATCGACGTTGCCACCTGACAGAGTGGCAACAATGGTCTTGCCCTTTGTATCGATCTTGCCGGTCAGAACGGCAGCGAGTGCGACGGCGCCGCCTGGCTCGACCACGAGCTTGAGCGTTTCGAAAGCAAAGCGTACGGCGGCCCGCACCTCGTCATCTGTGACCGACAAGCCACCAAAACCGAGGTGCTGATTGAGTGTGAATGTCAGTTCGCCCGGCTCGCGCACCAGAAGCGCATCACAGATTGAGCTGGGTGTTCCCTCGACGGCAAGTCTGTGACCTGCGTTCAGGGAGCGTTTGAAATCGTCGAAGTCAGCGGGCTCGACAGTGTAGAGAGGCGCATTGGGAAAGCGCTCCGCCATAACGAGCCCGATACCAGCTGCAAGCCCGCCACCACTGCAGCAGATCAAAACCGCATCCGGCACGAGATCGCGTGCGGCAAGTGCATCGGCGATCTCAAGACCACACGTTCCCTGCCCCGAAATCGTGTCCGGGTGGTCGAAGGGTGAAATGAAGCTCGAACCAGTGTCAGCAGCGATGGACTTGGCGATGGCGACGCGGTCCTCGCCATCTCGCTTGTAAAGCCGAACGTCAGCGCCATAGCCGCGTGTTCCGGCGATCTTCACCTTCGGTGCATCCTCCGGCATGACGATGGTCGCCGGCACACCGAACAGTTCGGCGGCCGAAGCAACCCCTTGAGCATGATTGCCGGACGAACAGGCAACGACACCCTTGGCGCGCGTGTCCGCATCAAGCCGCGAGATCGCCGTATAGGCACCGCGAAACTTGAACGATCCAGTGCGCTGCAAGGACTCGCATTTCAGCAACACCCTGCCGCCAACGCGGTCGTTCAAGACGACACTTTCGACCAGGGGGGTCTGGATAGCGACATCATGCAACCGATCCCGTGCGTCCAGCACATCGGCGAAGCTCGGAAGAGGAGGCAGTGTGACGTCAGCTATGCGGTTCACGGACAACCTCAGGCGGCCGAGCGATCTGCCGGCGACGACGCATCCTGGAAGGTGCGGACATTTTCAAGAAATATCCGAGCGCATTCGAGCCAGGAGAATTTCAGCGCATGCTCGCGGCATAGATCGGGTGAGATGTCGAGTGCCTTGAGGGACGCCTCGCGCAGATCCTCGGACAAAACGCCCACCCGAGCCGAGCCGATGATGTCCTTCGGCCCGGTCACTGGATAGGCCGCGATCGGCACGCCGGCGGCCAGTGCCTCAAGCACGACCAGGCCGAGCGTATCGGTGCGGCTCGGGAAAACGAACACATCTGCGGACGCATAGTGTGCTGCCAGATCCTCACCGAGCTTGGTGCCGAGGAAATGCGCGTCAGGGAACTTCTGACTCAGTTCGATGCGCTGCGGACCATCACCGACAATGACCTTGCTGCCCGGCAGATCGAGACTGAGAAAGGCGTCGAGATTCTTCTCAACTGCCACCCGGCCGACATACATGAAGATCGGTTTGGGCAGGTCGAGAATCGACGGTTGCGGGCGGAACAGATCACTGTCGACGCCGCGCGGCCAGCGCACGGGATTGTCGAAACCACGCTGGCGCAGTTCCTCGGCGAGCGAATCCGTCGTCACCATGATCGCCCGTCCGGCATTGTGAAACCGCCTCAGCCAGCCATAGGTCAATTCGACGGGCACAGGAATTCGGGCTGCGACATATTCGGGAAACCGGGTGTGATAGCTCGTCGTGAACGGGCGATTGGTGCGCATGCAATAGCGCCGCACCATCATGCCGATCGGCCCCTCGGTTGCGATATGGATGTAATCGGCACCGGACTCTTCGACGAGCCGCGCCACGGTCCCAGGCAGGGTCATCGCAAGCCTGATCTCGGAATAGGTCGGCAAGGGCACGGTATAAAACCGGTCCGGCCCCAGCACATAGATGTCTGCACCCAACGTGGCGGCGTCCGCGACCAGCCGCTCGATGGTCCGAACAACCCCGTTTACCTGAGGCTGCCAAGCGTCGGTGGCGAGAAGAATGCGCATGGACAATGCGTCAAGCCGCCGCGCGGGCTTCTTCGAGGCTGACCGTGCGCTGCTGGATGCGCTCCGGCCAGTTGATCAGTTCGAGCCGGCCGTCATGGTGCTCGACAATCGCCGTGCAGCTTTCGACCCAGTCACCGGTGTTGAGATAGGTAATGCCATTCACATCGCGCTCGGCGGAATGGTGAATATGCCCACAGATCACACCATCGACCTTGCAGCGATGGGCTTCCGCAACAAGCGCTTGCTCGAACTCGCCGATGAAATTGACCGCGTTCTTGACCTTCAGCTTCAGCCAGGCCGACAATGACCAGTAGCCAAAGCCAAGCTTCCTGCGCACCAAGTTGAAATATGTGTTGAAGGCAAGCGCGGTGACATAGGCCCAGTCGCCAAGCAGCGCCAGCCATTTTGCATAGCGCACGACGACATCGAACTCATCACCATGAATGATCAGGAACTGGCGGCCGTCAGCGGTTTCATGAGTTGCACGGCGTACCACTTCAATGC
>JBCBSK010000017.1:0-32755 GCA_039819185.1 Pseudomonadota bacterium
CACCGAACAGCGCATCATTGCCGCGATTGCCGTTCAGGGTATCGTCGCCGTCATTGCCGCGCAACTCGTCGCGGCCACGGTCGCCAAACAGCCTATCGTCGCCGTCGCGACCCGCGAGGAAGTCGTTGAACTCACCGCCGCGAATGGTCTGATCCGCCTCGGACCCAATACGCGTGACGGCCTCCGTCGGCGCGCGGCCGAAGACGACATAGCCGCCGCCGGCGGCCCGCCCACCATAGTCTAGGCCGTTGGCACCGATGAGCAGATCATCGAAGCCATCGCCATTGACATCGCCCGCCGAAGAGATCGACGATCCGACAAAATCACTGGCGTTGGCGCCTTCGAGCCGGAAGCCATCCGTGCCATCAAGCGCGCCGAGATCGATGTCGGCATCGAACCCGTCCACCTTGCCGAAGACGACATAGGCGGCCCCTTCGTCATCGCCGACCGCAGCGGAATCGCCATAGGCGCCGATGACGATGTCGTCGAAGCCATCGCCGTTGATGTCGCCGGCATCCGAGACCGAGAACCCGGCATAGCCATCCTCGAACGGCCCCGTCATGCGAAAGCCGTTCATACCATTCAGGTCCGCGACATCGAGCTCCGGAGCGAACCCAGTGGCCTGGCCGAAGATGACATAAGCCGTGCCTTGATCGTCTGCCCCAGAGAACGGATCGGCGAAGCCATCGCCGATGATTAGATCGTCGAAGCCATCGCCATTGATGTCGCCGGCGGTCGATACCACGCTGCCGAAGCTATCGCTGATGCCCTCGCCATTGATGCGAAAGCCGTTCGTGCCATCGAGATCGGGTGGGTTGATGTCGGCAGTAAAGCCGGACGCCGCACCGAAGACGACATAGGCCTCGCCATCCAGCCCTGCGGCTTCGGCGCCGACAATGAGATCGTCAAAGCCATCGCCATTGATGTCGCCGGCAGACACCTGGTCGCCAACAAAGTCTCGTTGGTTGTCGCTACTGAGCCGGAACCCGTTGGTGCCGTTCAGCGAATCGACGCGGATCGCATCGGCGAAAAAGGCAGATCCAAACACGACATAAACGGCGCCTTGATTGCCGTTTATACCGCCTAGATCCAGGCTCGTGTCACTAACGATCAGGTCATCGAACCCATCGCCATTGATATCGCCCACCAACGACACCGACTGGCCGAGCGTGCCATCGCCTTCACCGTCGAGCCGGAACCCGGTCGCGCCGCCGATCGTTGAGAGGTCAATCACAGGGTCAAACCCATCAGTCCTGCCGAACAGGACAAAGGCAGAGCCTTCGTCGACAAGGCCACCGGGCGCATCGTAGCGCGTGGCCCCGACAATCAGATCGTCTTTGCCATCGCCATTGACGTCACCGCCTCCGGAGACGGAGCGCCCGACATAGGTGTTGTTGCTTTGGCCGGGGATTTGAAAGCCGTCCGTGCCATCCAGAGACGCGAGATCGATCGTTGGATCGAAACCAGAGCCAGTGCCGAACACCACATAGGCCAGTCCAGAGCCGCTGCCGTTCGGGTCGGCGAAGCCAGAGCCGATAATGAAGTCGTCGATGCCGTCGCCATTGATGTCGCCGACCGACGACGCGGACTCGCCGATGCTGACCGTGTTGCCCGGACTGGCATTAAAGCCGTCGACCCGAAAGCCGTTGGAGCCATCGAGGTCGGTAACGCTGAACACTGCGTCGAAATCGCTCATGGTGATATCCTCATCGTCAGCCTTCGGCTTTTATAGACACGGCCAGAGTGTGTTTCGCGCGCTGAAGTTTATTAAGCTTACACGCCAAGCTTAACAGAGCCGACCTAGAAGACCGGAACGCGCCGGATGACGTTCGTTGACCACAAAAGAGCTCTGAAATGCGGCACAACGCCAAAGTGAATTTCGCGATCATGCTTCAGCTTTGACGAAAATATGATTAACGCTATCTGAACAGAGGTAACGAAACCACGGCCATCCCCCATTCATTGACTAAGGCGCAATCACAATTCCCCGGTCACTGTGCAGCGGAGGCGCGAAATCGCTACCGTCATGAAGTTGAAATCATCGATACTAAAAAATGTCATCCTCGTGACGGTTTCTAGATCGCTCCCCGTCGATGCATGATCGCTTTCCGCCCCTGGCTACGCCCAAACCGGGTTGACGCGGAGGCCGGTTCGATGGCTTTGGGGACGATCAGTCCACGACATGACAAACCAGCGGGCGGGCCAACATGACCTTCGAAACCTGGATCGCCTTTACACTTGCCGCCGGCATTCTGTTGCTGATCCCTGGGCCGACGGTCTTGCTCGTCGTCGGCTACGCGCTCGGGCGCGGGAAGCAGACGGCATGGGCCACCGTGCCGGGCGTGGTGCTTGGGGATTTCGTCGCGATGACAGCCTCGCTTGCGGGCCTCGGCGCCATCCTTCTGACGTCCGCCACCCTGTTCACGATGCTGAAATGGCTGGGGGCCGCCTATCTCATCTGGCTCGGCATCAAGCTATGGCGCAGCGCCGGACGTCTCGGCGACATCGATGCGATCGACGACCGCAAGGACCGGCTGAAGATGTTTGGCCACGCCTTCGCGGTGACGACGCTGAACCCGAAGTCGATCGTCTTCTTCATCGCCTTCCTGCCGCAATTCATCGACCCGACAGCACCGGTTCTGCCGCAGTTCATTGTCATGGAAATCACGTTTCTAACGCTTGCCTTGGCCAATACCACAGCCTTTGCCATGCTCGCCGGGAGCGCGCGGGAAACGATCAAGCAACCTGCCGTCTTGCGCACCGCGAACCGCATCGGTGGAAGCCTTCTGATCGGCGCTGGCGCGCTTGTCGCCACGACGGGGCGGAACCAGTAGACCGAAGGGGTGGGTGCCTCGAGCGCTTCCGGTTAGACCTGAGTCATCAAAAGCGCTCTAAGCACTTGTTTTGTCGCAATTCCGGACGCGGTTCGGCTTGCCCGAACGGGTCCCTTACCTGGGTCGCACCCGGGCATATGCTTTCGCTGGAATTGCTCTAACACCTTAAGATATAGAGCAAAATAAGATCTGATTGTATCGAAGCGATTCAATCAGATCGGACTTTGCGCTAGCCGTCTGCGGATTGACTCGCACCTTCGCCAACGCTAGCCACCCCCAATCAGCGCACGGCGATGGCGTCGCCAGCCCCGGCTCTCAAACGGGACGCGCTGAGAGAGCATGTCTCTCATTGCATCCTGCACGCCCGGATGGACCGCCGGGCGGTTCTCCGTGACACCCGGCAAGGGGGTAGTCATAGGAGACCAAGATGCCGGATACCGCCAACCGCCCGACCCATTTCCGCAAGACCAACGGCCCGACGGCACCGCTACCGTTTTCGGCCGAAGAGTATCACCACCGTATCGCCAAGCTGCGTGCCATCATGGCCGCGCGAGATGTACCCGCGGTGCTGCTCACCTCAATGCACAACATCGCCTATTACACGGGCTTTCTGTATTGCGCCTTCGGCCGGCCCTATGGCTGCGTCGTCACGCAGGATGCTTGCACGACCGTCTCGGCCAATATCGATGCTGGACAACCGGGACGCAGGTCCCATTGCGACAATGTCATCTACACCGACTGGCAACGCGGCAATTACTGGCGCGCGGTGTCGGATCTTGCCGGCTCTGACGCCAGGCTTGGCATCGAGGCAGATCATCTGACGCTGTCGCAGCGCGATGCCCTTCAGACCCATCTCGGCACGCGCGATCTCGTCGACCTGGCGCCGGACATGATGGCGACGCGGATGATCAAGTCACCCGAAGAGATCGCGCTGATCCGCGACGGCGCACGGATTGCCGATGTCGGTGGCGCGGCGATCCGTGACGCGATCCGTCCTGGCACCCGCGAGATCGATGTCGCCATGGCCGGACGCGATGCCATGGAACGCGAGATCGCGCTGAGCTTCCCCGACAGCGAATTGCGCGACACCTGGGTCTGGTTCCAATCGGGCCTAAACACCGATGGCGCGCACAATCCGGTGACCACGCGCACGCTTCAAACCGGTGATCTTCTCAGCCTCAACACATTCCCGATGATCTCGGGCTACTACACAGCGCTTGAACGCACGCTGACGCTCGGCGAACCGGACGCCGACACGCTTAGGCTTTGGAACGCAAATGTCGCGGCGCACGACCTCGGCCTGTCGCTGATCCGGCCCGGCATCTCGTGTTCGGCCATTTGCGACGAGATCAACCGGTTTTTCGAGGGCGAAGGCCTCCTCCAATACCGCTCGTTCGGTTATGGCCACTCCTTTGGCATTCTGTCGCACTACTATGGCCGCGAGGCGGGGCTCGAATTGCGCGAGGACATCGACACCGTTCTCGAGCCCGGCATGGTCGTCTCGATGGAGCCGATGATCTGGATCCCGGAGGGCCAACCCGGCGCCGGTGGCTATCGCGAGCACGACATTCTGGTCGTGACGGAGACCAGCGCCGACAACATCACCGGTTTTCCGTATGGTCCCGTCCACAATATGGTTTAAGTCTTCTCCGACAGCAAAGGTGGCTGGCCAGAGTCGGGGCGGCCACATACCAACACCCCTGTGCGGCCCGCGTCCGGTTCGGCCGGATTACCCCTGCAGGTCGAACACGGGAGTATGCACACCATGAGCCAGATCACTTTTGTCGAAATGGGCTCGGGCGATGCCGCAAAGACGAGCGCCTTCTTCTCGGAACTCTTCGGCTGGCGGTTCGAGCAGATGGGCGAGCCTGCAGACGGAGGATGGTTCGACGCGCCCGGTATCCGCCTCGGCCTGCATGGCGGTGATCCGAACTGGGGCATGGTGCCCTATTTCAACGTCCCCGACATAGATCGTGCAATCGAGACGGTTCGCGCGCTTGGAGGTTCGACCGACGGCAAGATCGCCGATGTCGACGGGTTCGGCCGCTTTTGCAATTGCAAGGACCCGCAAGGCATGCGCTTCGGCTTGCACCAGCTCGAAAGCCAAGCTGCGCGCTGATCCGTCCCGCCCGCGCTGCTGTCTGTCCTGACATGACGGACTCGGTTCTTTGCCGGAAAACAATTCGTGCCATGATGCTCACGCGGCTCAGGTAAGCGGACCCCGGCGGTCATCGCCTAGGCAACAATTCGAGAGTGGGCAGGGCAGGCGACGAAGACACAACCGGCTCCCTCTATAGTGGGGAGCACACTGTCGTGGCGGCTCGAAACACGCGCGCCGTGACAGTCTCGAACCCGCCCGCCTGATCACCGAGGACAAAGCGCGATGAAACTGTTTCAACCGAACATGAGCACGCGATCGCCGCGTCACGAGGCCATCTATGCCCTGTGGGAGGTCGCCTACACAATCGTCGACTTCCTCGCAGCCATGTTGTTCCTGATCGGCTCGGTGATGTTCTTTTACGCGAGCCTGCAAACACCGGCGATCTGGTGTTTCGTGATCGGGTCCGTGTGCTTTGCCCTCAAACCCACCATCCGTCTGTCTCGCGAACTCCACTATCTGTCGATTGGCGACGTCGAAGATTTGGCCGCCCGCGTCAAGGATCGGATGTAACCGCAAACGGCCTCAACCGCTGAGACGTGAGATAGATCAGTCCAGACCGTGGGCCTCCTAATCGCCAGCCTCTGTTGCGGGGGACGGAGGGACAGGGTAAGACTCGAAATTGTGATCACAATTTTGAAACGCCAGCCGGTTAGACCGGTCTGCGTCGAGGAGGCATCGCATGAACCTCAAAGCCAACCCGTCGACCGAGGATCTGCAGCGCATCGATGCAGCCCATCACCTGCACCCGTTCACCGACTACAAGGCGTTGAACGAAGAAGGCACTCGGATCATCGTCAAAGCTGATGGTATCTGGCTGTGGGACTCCGACGGCAATCGCATTCTCGACGGCATGGCCGGCCTGTGGCTTGTCCAGGTCGGCTACGGCCGCACCTCGATCGCGGATGCCGCCCATCGGCAAATGCTGGAATTGCCCTATTACAACACCTTCTTCAAGACGACACATCCGCCAGCCATCGCGCTGTCAGAGAAGCTCGCCGAGTTGACGCCCGATCACCTGAACCACGTCTTCTTTTGCAATTCCGGATCCGAGGCCAACGACACCGTGTTTCGCATGGTGCGCCACTACTGGCAGTCGATGGGCAAGCCGCAAAATCGCAAGATCATCGGCCGCACCTATGGCTATCATGGTTCAACGGTGGCCGCCTCCGCCCTCGGCGGGATGGGCGCGATGCATGAGCAGGGCGGCATGGTACCCGACGTGCACCACATCATGCCGCCCTATTGGTTCGGTTACGGCATGGACATGGACAAGGACGCCTTTGGCATCAAGGCGGCCCAGGCGCTGGCTGAGAAAATCGACGAACTCGGCGAGGACAGTGTCGGTGCCTTCATCGCCGAGCCGATCCAGGGCGCCGGCGGCGTTCTGATCCCGCCCGAGACCTATTGGCCGGAGGTCAAGAAAGTGCTGGCTGAGCGCGATATTCTCCTGGTCGCCGACGAGGTAATCTGCGGCTTCGGACGCACCGGCAAATGGTTTGGCTCACAATACTACGATCTGGAACCAGACCTGATGCCGATCGCCAAGGGCTTGTCCTCGGGCTATTTGCCGATCGGCGGCGTCATGGTGTCGGACAGGGTCGCGGAAGGACTCATCAACGACGGCGGTGAATTCTACCACGGCTATACCTATTCCGGTCATCCTGCGTCCTGTGCGGCCGCTCTTGAGAACCTACGCATCATGGTCGATGAGACGATCATCGAAACTGCTGAAGCAGAGATTATCCCCTATTTCAACGAGCGCTGGAGGGCGCTTGGCGAGCATCCTCTGGTCGGAGAAGCGCGCGCGCTCGGTCTTCTCGGCGCGATCGAACTCGTGCCCAACAAGGCAGACCTATCCCAGCGCTTCGATCCTGTCGGGCAGGTCGGTACCCTGTGCCGCGATATCTCGGTGCGCAATGGTCTGGTGATGCGCGGCGTGCGCGACGGCATGGTGATCTCGCCGCCGCTCGTGATCACACGCGAGGAGGTCGACACGCTGGTCCAGCGTGCCGCGCGGGCGCTTGATGAGACCTATGACACACTGAAGAAAGAAGGCCGCGTGGCGTGATCGGACGCGTCGGCGGCTATCTCGGCGCTGGCGGCGAGAGCTATCCCGCGAGCTCGTTCTATGCCGCCACGGCCAATCCGACGCCCGACCGGCCAAAGCTCAATGGTGACAGGAAAGCTGATGTCTGCGTGATCGGCGCGGGCTATTGCGGGCTGTCGGCGGCGCTGCATCTGGCCGAGCGCGGCTATGATGTTGTCGTGCTGGAAGCCAATCGCGCCGGCTGGGGCGCGTCGGGACGCAATGGCGGGCAGATCCATTCCGGGCAACGCCGCGGCGTCGATGTTCTCGAAGCACAATTCGGCATGGAGCGGTCACAGGCCTTCTGGCAGCTCGGCCAAGAGGCCAAGGCCCTCGTCCGATCCCTGATAGCCGATCATGCCATCGACTGCGACCTGCGCGATGGACTGATCGCAGGCTCTCACAAGCGATCCTATGTTGAGGACTATAGGCACGAGGTCGAGCACCTCCGGTCAGACTACGGTTATGACAAGGTGCACTTCCTCGACCGCGACGCGATCCGGGAAAAGGTCCTCACCGAGGACTTCCATGGCGGGCTGCTCGATGAAGAAGCCGGCCACCTGCATCCGCTGAACTTCGCGCTCGGGATCGCGGCTGCGGCGGAGAAGGCGGGCGCGGTCGTCTATGAAAACAGCCGAGTCACTAGACTGGTCCAAGGCGATCCCGCCCGTGTCGAAACCGAGCATGGCAGTGTGACGGCGCGCTTCGTGATCGCAGCAGGCAATGGCTATCTTGAAGGCTTGTTGCCCGAGATTGAAGCCCGCGTTCTGCCGATCAACAATTTCATCGCCGCAACCGAACCGCTCGGCAATCTCGCCGACAATGTGATCCCGGGCCGCGAGGCGGTCGCGGACTCGCGTTTCGTCATCAACTATTTCCGCATCGAACCAGGCGGGCGGATGCTGTTCGGCGGCGGGGAGAATTATTCGCCACGCTTTCCACCCGACATCGCAGCGTTCGTCCGGCCTTACATGATCAAGCTGTTCCCACAGCTGTCGAATGCCCGGATTGAGTATGCCTGGGGCGGCACTCTGGGCGTGACCATGAAGCGCCTGCCTTGTTTGCGTCGTGTGGGCACAAACATTTATGCGGCCTGCGGGTTTTCGGGCCAGGGCGTGACGATCGCACCGCTCGCCGGCAAGCTCGTCGCGGACGCCATCGCTGGCCAGGCGGAGAAGTTCGATCTCTATGCCAGCCTGCCAGCGCCGGAATTCCCCGGCGGCGCGCTGTTGCGCCACCCGATCCTGGTGCTGGGCATGCTGTGGTACGCACTGAAAGACCGGCTCTGAGCCACAATTAGATTATAGAACAGACCAGATTATTTCTATTTTGGCATAAATGCAGTGCAGCATTTGCCCCTACCGGCATGGACGGACACTCTTTATCTTGAACGCAGCTCAAGAAAGGACGACGCCATGTTCACTGAAGCAACACCTCTCGAACTGTCCGCCCTGATCACCGGTGCCTCGGTCATTGTCCTGATGCTCGCGGTTGCCGCTGCAGGCGCGATCCGGCGCTGAGAGCCAGAACTAAGAAAACGGGCAGCCCTGAAGGACTGCCCGTAAGCATGAGTCGCAGAGTGCAGCGTAATCAGAACAGTGCGTTGACGCCGACGCGGATCATATGGGCTTCAAAGCCGGCGCTAACAGGCGTTCCGAGGCCAAGTTCGAAGTCCTGGCTCTCAAGATCCATATAGTTGTATTCGAGCTTGACCGAGATGCCGTCGAATACCGCAGCCTCTATGCCACCGCCGATCGTCCAACCATTGTGGAAATTTGAGTCGCTAAACGTGTCACCGCCAAGGGCTGCGAGATCGATGTCGGCTTCCGCTTCACCGAAGGCGTAGCCACCTTTGAAATAAAGCAGGTAGGCATCGTGAACGATGTAACCAACGCGGCCCGTGACCATGCCGAAATAGTCGAGATCGGCAGAACCAGGAACGACACCTGCAACATTGAAGTCGTCTGAGAAGTCGCTGAGATTGATCTCGGCTTCGATGCCGACCAGGAAGCGGTCAAAGGTGTAGTTGTAGCCACCCTGAATGCCACCGAAGATGCCGTCAGCATCATCGAGATCGTCGGTCACGTCGAACCCAAGACCTAGCGCGATATGATCGGCATTGTTGGGGAATTCACCCCAGGCCCAGCCAAGGTTCGCGCCGATGTAGAAGCCCGCGAAGGGGTCAACGTCGAGCAGCGGCGGCTCGAGCGGCGGGACTTCCAGAAGATCGGCTGCCTGCACGCTCGTGGCGCCCAGAAGAAGTCCGATTGCAGTTGCAGCGCCAAGTAAACGCATCCGTCTTGCCTCCAAACGGGTCTGTCTGGAGGCGAGAGGTAAAGAGGTAACCTTAACGAAAGGTTGCTCGAGCACCTTCGACTACCACGGAAAGTCGTTCGTGCTTGGAAACCATACTCCTGATGCAAGAAAGCCACGGAGACACTGCTCCGCGGCTTTCTGTTGTCTAGACTGGTTTGGACGGCTCAGACCATGTTGAGCGCGCCGCAATACCAGCAATTGTAGTACATGTAGAAGTTGGTGTTGAGCGTGGCGTAGTTGGTCGCACCGCAGTTCCAGCACCAGAACGAGCCTTCATAGTAGTATTGGCCTTCGACATCGGTCGACGGCGGAACCGGCTTGGTGTGGCCGATCTTGTCGGCTGCGATCTCATCGGGATTATCGACCTTCTGGCCGCGCTTCATTTCAATCGTAATTTTCTCGGACATGCGATCCTCCAAGGTTCGCGTTGGCTACGCTGACGAGCGAAACGTAGCGCAGGGCCTTAGGAGCAAGTGTGCGGACGATCACAGAAAGCAGGCTTTTTGCCGCAACGGCCAAGATCGGCCGATCAGCCGTTCGGCGAATGCGGCATCAAGGACCGCAGTTGGTAGAGCGTAATGCCAGCCGCTGTCGCCACGTTGAGTGAGTCCCAACCGGGCGCCATCGAAATGCGTACGGTCTGACAAAGGGACAGAACATCCTGCGGTAATCCTGGTCCTTCGCTGCCGAGCACAAGCGCCGTCGGGCCTTGGAAAGAGGCTTCAGACAAAGTCTGAGCCCCTGTCGTGCTCAACGCGAGACATGTCATACCGTGTCGCAGGAGCCTGGTCACGAGTCCCGTGCCGCTGCCGGCGCGTGCGAACGGCACGACGAGGCTGGCTCCAACCGAGACCCGGATGGCCTTGCGATAGAGTGGATCGCTGGATGTTTCGTCGAGCAGCACCGCGTCGGCTCCGAAGGCGGCCGCGTTGCGAAACAGCCCGCCCACATTGTCGTGGTTGGACAAACCGATGCCGACGACCACAAGCTGCGCCTTATCGAGCGCCGGCTCGGCCACGGTCTGCGCATCCCCTAGCGCCAGTACGCCGCGATGCATTGGGAAGCCGGCGACCTTATCTAAGACAGGCTGAGACGCGACATAGACTGGCACGTCTTTGGGCACGCGCTCGAGATCACCGCCAAGCGCGTCCACTCGGCGATCCAACAACAGGAGCGACACGGGGCGAAACCGCGATTGCCTCAGCAGCACATGCAGCACGACCGTACCTTCGGCGATGAACAGACCATCGCGGCCAACGAGGTCGCGTTCGCGAATATCGCGATAGGCTTCGATCCTTGGGTCCTCGGGATCGTTGATCGCAATCACGTTTGGCATGAACTGAAAAGCTTAGCGCGCGTCGACATCCAGATCGGCGAAGCTCCGGCCCTCGCCGGCAAGCTTTCGGATCAGCGGTGAAATGATCCAGGCGCTTGGATCTTCTGCGGCCAGTGCATCAAGCTGGTCGGCGACCTGATGCATGCCAATCACGTCCGCCTGGTGCATCGGCCCACCCTTATGGCGCGGAAAGCCATAGCCATGCACCTTGACAACATCCACGTCGACCGGCGCGAGCGCAATCCCCTCGTCAAGGATATGAGCCGCCTCATTGATCATCGCGAGCATCAGCCGCTCCATGATCTCGTCGGACGTAAAGCTCCGTGGCGTGATTCCGCGATCTGCCCTTTCGGCGTCGATGACCGCCTGCACCGCATCGGACGGCATAGGCTTGCGCGGGCCGTCCGGGTAGTCGAACCAGCCCTGCCCGTTCTTCTGGCCGAAGCGGCCAGCTTCACAAACACGATCGGCAATCCGAACATAACGGGCGTTCGGATCGCGCGTTCCGGCCTTGGCCTTGCGGTTGGCCCAGGAAATGTCGAGGCCTGCCAAGTCCTGAACGGCATACATGCCCATGGCAAACCCGTAGCCGCGCATCGCGTCGTCGATCTGTTTCGGCGTCGCGCCTTCCTCTAGCAGGATATCGCCGTGCAGCCTGTAAGCTGACAGGATGCGATTGCCGATAAAGCCGTCGCAAACGCCGGAGCGCACGCCCGTCTTGCCTAGGCGTTTGGCGAGTGCGAAGCCGGTGGCAACCACATCCGGTACCGTCTTGTCGGCAATGACGATTTCCAAGAGCTTCATGATGTGCGCCGGCGAAAAGAAATGCAGGCCGATGACGTCCTGCGGCCGGCTGGTCGCGGCCGCGATTTCATTGACGTCGAGATAGGACGTGTTGGTCGCGAGCACAGCACCGGGCTTGGCCACTGCATCGATGCGGGCGAAGACGTCGCGCTTGACGTTGATGTCTTCAAAAACAGCTTCAACAATCAGGTCGGCGTCAGCCACCGCGTCATAGGCGATGTCGCCGGAAAAACGGGCACGGACGGTTTCGGGATCGTCCAGCTTGCCGCGCTCGGCCATGCCATCGAGCAGACCTTGGACGCGGGTCATACCGGTCTCAAGCGCGTCTTGTTCGCGCTCGAGCATGACGACCTCGATCCCGCCCGCCAGCAGCGCCGTTGCGATCCCCGCCCCCATCGTGCCGCCGCCGATGACTCCCGCTTTGGCAACCTGGCGTGGCGCGACACTTTTCAGCCCAGGTAGTTTCGACACTGCCCGCTCACCGAAAAACATGTAGCGCAGCGCCTTGGACTGGTCGGAAGCGCGAAGCTCGGAAAAGATCTCACGCTCGCGCCGCGCGCCGTTGGGATAATCCGTTTCGGTGGCGATCTTCACCGCGTCCAAGGCCCGCAACGGGCTTGCTTGGCCACGTGATTTCTTCGTCAGCGTATCGGCCTGACGTGCGAAATACCCCTCATCCGGCGCAGGCGGACAATCGCGCGCAGACACGCGCGGCACCGGGAAACCAATCTTTGATCGCGCAAACTGAACCGCATCCTCAACCAGCGTATCCGTGTCAGTCAGATCGTCCGCGATTGAGAGGTCTTCGGCGCGCCCCGCATCGATCGGCCGGCCGGCGGTGATCATCTCGACCGCACTTTCAACATCGGTCAATCGCGGCAGACGCTGGGTGCCGCCCGCTCCAGGGATAATGCCGAGGTTGACCTCGGGCAGGCCGACCTTGGCGTTCGCAGCCATGAGCCGGTAGTGGCAGCCGAGGCAGAGCTCGAAGCCGCCACCGAGCGCCGTTCCGTGAATCGCAGCCACCACCGGCTTGTCGAGCGCCTCGATCTGGTCGATGACATCGGGCAGGCCCGGCTCGAGAAGCGGCTTGCCAAACTCCCGCACATCAGCACCCGCCATGAATGTACGGCCTGCACACGCAATAACCGCGGCCTTGATGGCGCTGTCCGAGGCAATGCGCTCGGCGGCCGCCTTCAGTCCAGCCCGCACCGATTGCGAGCTCGCATTGACAGGCGGATTGTCGATCATCACGACGGCAATCTCGCCATCAATCGCAAGCGAGACTTCGGGAGAAAGCTGATCTGTCATGGCAATTGTCTTGTCACAGGAGGGATCGGGGGAGCAAGGACGCACGCGCAACATCGCGATCCTTCCACCTCATACCCCGAGATAGGCTTCCCGTACCTTTGGATCGCTGAGAAGCTGATGGCCCGCGCCTTCCGCAGACACGGTTCCGGTCTCAAGCACATAGCCGCGATCGGCGATAGAGAGGGCCGCAAACGCATTCTGCTCAACCAGGAAGACCGTGACGCCATCCGCCTTGAGGCCCGAGATCACCTCCATGATCTGGTCGACCAGGATCGGTGCGAGCCCCATCGACGGTTCATCGAGCAGCATCAGCCGCGGCTTGGCCATCAGCGCCCGGCCGATCGCCAGCATCTGCTGCTGCCCGCCTGACAGACCGCCGGCCTGTAGCCCGCGCTTTTCCTTCAGAACGGGGAAGAGGTCGTAAACCCGCGCGATATCGTCGGCGACGCCTTTGTCTTTCCGCAAATAGGCGCCGAGCCGGAGATTGTCCTCGACGGCAAGCGGCGCGAAGACCTGACGCCCCTCCGGCACCTGGGCAATACCAAGTGCTACACGGGCATGCGGGCTCTGCCGTGTGATGTCGGCGCCATCGAACCGGATCGCGCCACCCGTTGCCGGCTGCACGCCGGAGATTGTCCGGAGCAGTGTCGTCTTGCCGGCACCATTGCCGCCGACGAGGGCGACGATCTCGCCTTCGGAAATCTCCAGCGATACCGATTTGAGCGCCTGGATGCGCCCATAGTGGCTGGCGAGATCGTCAACCGTCAGCACGGGCGATCTCCTTCTGGCCATGCTCGCCAAGATAGGCGGCGATGACAGCCGGGTTCTGGCGCACGTCCTCGGCGGTGCCTTCCGCCAGCACCTCGCCATGATCAAGCACCAGAATGCGATCGGAGATCTTCATGACGAGCTTCATGTCATGCTCGACCAGCAGAACCGTCACGCCCTGCCACTTTACATCAAGGATCAGCGCGTCGATCTCCTCGGTCTCGACCGGATTGCAGCCGGCGGCAGGCTCATCAAGCAGCAAGAGTTTGGGGTCTGTCGCTAGCGCGCGGGCAATCTCGAGCCGCTTCAAGGCACCATAGGGCATGTTGCCGGCAATCGTGTCGGCATAGTCGGACAGCCCGACGCGCTCCAGAAGGGCGTGCGCTGCGTCCCGCGTCTCAGCGTTCTGCCGCCGGGTGGCCGGCAGATGCAGAAGATTCGACAGAAACGAACGGTGCTCCCGGAGATGCCGGCCGACCATGACGTTTTCAAGTGCGGTCATACGGAAAAAGATCTGCAGGTTCTGGAACGTCCGCGACAGCCCGAGATTGGCCAACTGATGCGGAGGCAAGCCGGTGGCTGGCTTGCCGTCGAACCAGACTTTGCCCATTCCAGGCCGGTAGAGGCCGGAAATCAGATTGAACAGCGTCGTCTTGCCGGCACCATTCGGCCCGATGATCGAAAAGATCACGCCCGGCGGCACCGCAAAGGACACATTATCGACGGCGCGCACACCACCGAACGCAATGCCAAGGCCGTCTACATTGAGCAGCGTCATGACGGCTTCGCCTCGGACGGTTCGGAGGCTTTAGGTGAACTGGGCTCTTCGGCCTTGGCCGGCGCAAACCGCCCGCGCAGGAGTTTGCCGAGGCTCGGCACAATCCCATCACGCAGGAAGATCATGAAGGCCATCATCAGAAGGCCGAGCATCATGAACTTGTATTCGTCGAAGACCGTCAGAAGCTGCGGCAGCGTGACCAGGAAGGCAGCGCCAACCACCGAGCCGAAGACAGACCCCATACCGCCGATCACGACCATGATCACGAGTTCGATCGAGTGCAGGAAGTCTGCCATGACCGGCGTGATCGTCGGTCCCATGAAGGCGTGATAGCTGCCGGCCAGAGCTGCAAAGACCGCGGATAGAACGAAGACTTTGAGCTTTTCGCGTGCGATGTCGATGCCGTTGACCTGGGCCGCAACTTCGCTGTCGTGCACCGCCCGGAGCGCGCGGCCGGTGGGGCTGTTGACGAGGTTGAGCGCCAGCCAGCAGATCACGACAAGCGTTGCGCCGGAGATCCAATACCAGGTGTCAGAACCGCGAATGCGCTCGCCGAAGAGTTCGAGCCGGGGCACGCTCATCCCGTCCGGGCCTCCGGTGAACTGGGCCTCATTGGTGATCACCATGGCGATCAGAATGCCCATGCCAAGCGTCGCGACGGCGAGATAGTGCCCCTTGAGCCTGAGGATGGGCCGACCGACGAGATAGGCCAGCCCGCCAGCCACCACGAGACCGATCACGAGCGCGATGAGGGACGGCACGCCGAAATGGTGCGGCAGCACCGCCACAGCATAGGCGCCGATGCCATAAAAGCCCGCATGTCCAAGGCTGACCTGGCCGGCATACCCCATCAGAAGGTTCAGCCCAACGACGGCGATCGAGGCGATCCACACCAGCGCAAAGATGCGGAAATAGAAGTTCGACGGGAAGAAGTAGGGCGCGATCACGATCACCGCGATCAACACCAACAGCCCGCCGACATGCGGTGTGAACAGAACACGCGCCATCAGACCCGTTCCACCTTGGCTTTGCCGAATAGCCCGCCGGGGAAGAAGAACAGGACGATCAGAATGACGATGAAGGCCGTCGCGTCCTTGTATTCGGAGCTGAGATAGCCAGCGGTGAAGGCTTCAAGCAGGCCGACCATCAGCCCGCCGATAACGGCCCCGATCGGATTGCCCATCCCGCCGAGCATCGCGGCCGCGAAGCCTTTCAGCGCGAGCAACGTGCCGACCTGAAAGCTCGTTAGCGTGATCGGCGTGACCACGATGCCTGCCAGCGCCCCGATGGCAGCAGATACCGCGAAACTCGCCAGCATGATCTGATTGGTGTTGATGCCGACAAGCTTGGCGGCGAGGCGATTGTTCGAAGTCGCCAGGATCGCCTTGCCGTAGAGCGTGCGATTGAAGAACACAAACAGCGCCACGACGATCAGAAGGGCCGAGCCGAGCACCCAGAGGCTTTGCGGCAGGAGCGTCGCGCCAAAAACGTTGATCGGCGTATCGCCAGAGAATGCAGGCAGCGAGTGGAACTGCTTGTCGAAGCCGACCTGGGCCGCCCCGCGCAGAAAGACCGATGCGCCAATCGTAATGATGATGAGCGTGACGGCGGACGCCCCCCGCGCCGGCTCGATGGCAAGCTTGTTCAGCCCGACGCCGACGACCATTGCGACCGTGATCGCGAGCAACGCGGCAAACGGCAGCGGAACGCCGGCGGCATAAGCAAACACCGTTACCATGCCGCCAAGCATGACGAACTCACCCTGGGCGAAATTGATCACGTCGGATGCGTTGTAGATGATGGTGAAACCGAGCGCGACCAGTGCGTAGACCGCACCAACCGTCAGGCCTGAAAAGCTGAACTGTAGAAACTCGGCCATGCTGTCATGTTGCCTGAGATGGATGTCGTCATTGCCGGGCCGACGCCTACATCAGGACCCGGCAATCCAGTCGACTTCGCAAACGATGCAAAATGCCCCCGGGTCTAGCCCGGGGGTGACGATGAACTGCCCGCTAGATTACTCCACCAGCGTCCAATTGCCGTTGCGGATCTCGAGCATCCGGAAGGCAGTCAGATCAAGGCCGAGATGGTCGTCGGCGGAGAAGTTGACGATGCCAGCGGTGCCCATGAAGCCTTGCGTGGCTTCGATGGCATCGCGGATCGCGATCGAGTCCGAGGTATCCTCGACCGTCTTCAGCGCCTCAACCAGGATCATCAGCCCGTCATAGGCGTGCCCGCCGAAGGTCGAGACCGGCTCGCCGGTGATCTCTTCATAGGTTGTTTTGTAGTCAACCACGACCGGCTTTTGGGCGTCATCATCGGGCAGGGCCTCAGCAACAAGCAACGCGGATGCCGGCAGGCGCACGCCTTCCGCCGCATCACCGGCGAGATCGATGTAGCTCTTCGACGCCACACCATGGCTCTGATAGAGCGGCACCTCGAAGCCGAGCTGGGCGAAATTGCGGGTCACGATGGCGGGCCCTTGACCGAAGCCGGCATTGACGACCGCCTGAAGCCCTTCGGTGTTCTTGATGTTGGTGAGCTGCGGGGTCATGTCGGAATCCTGCGGCCCGTAGGTCTGGTCGGCGACGATCTCGATACCCCAATCGCCTGCAACATCGATGCATTGCTCGCGCATCGACTTGCCGAAGCCGCCAGTGCCAGAGATCATGCCGATCTGGCTGATCTCCTGATTCTGAAGGTCCTCGAAGATTTTCTCGCACGCCATGCGGTCGGTATGTGGCGTCTTGAAGACGAAAGGCTTCACCGGATCGATGATCACGACCGCGCCGCCTAGCGAGATGAACGGGATCTCGTAATCTTCGAAGATCGGCACCATGGCCATTGTCGTACCGGTGGTCGAGCCACCGACCATCGCAACGATCTCGTCTTCCTCGATCAGCCGGGTTGCAAAGGTCGTTGAGCGCGAGGCATCGCCGGAATCGTCATAGATGACGAGGTCCAGCATCTCACCATTGATACCGCCAGCCTCGTTGATCTGCTCGACATACATTTCGAGCGTCTTCTTGGCCGGATCGCCCAGGAACGACGCCGGTCCGGTCACGGCCAGCACCGCACCGATCTTGATCTCGGCCTCGGCGGGAGCGGCAAGTGCCGCAGCTCCCAGAACGGCGATCGCCGTCGATGTCATCAGCTTGTTGATCATGCCCATTCTATCCTCCCTCAAGGATGGCCCGGACTGTCCCCGGTGCCAGATTGAAGCGCCTTGCTCAGCGCTTGCGGTCAACTATGCCGCAAGACGCCGGATCGTGACCACGCGAAACCGGTTGGCGACGAAAGCTTGGTCCGTCAGACAGGCATTGCCTGCCGGATTGGCGCCCGAGACGTGAAAGTCCGAAAACGCCGCCGACTGGTTCACATGGATGTTGCCATAGAGATTGATCGAGAGTGCGACGCCCGCATCGGCGAAGGCATCGATCGCGCGATCGATCAGGGCCTCGTCGGCCGCATAGATCGCCGACGTGATGGCGCCGCGCGCTCTCGCAGAAGATGCCGCCCGGTCAATCGCGTCTTCGGCACTCTCGGTTGCGATCACGAAGCTGATCGGCCCGAAGCGTTCTTCGAGATAGGTGTCCTGGTCCTTGACCGAATCGAGCTTGACGACGAGCGGCGTCGCCGTCCGCCCACTTTCCAAGCCCTCGATCTGACCGGAGGCGCGCGCCACGGCGCCAAGCGCGATGCTCTCGCCGACCCGGTCCAACGTCGCCTGGTTTTGGACAGCACCGCAGATCGCGGCCGCCCGCTCAGGATCACCGAGCAACTTGTCGAGCGCCAGCGCGAGTCCGTCCGCAACCTCGTCGAAGCTCTTATGGCCTTGATCGGTCTCGATGCCATCGCGCGGCACAAAGAGGTTTTGCGGCGCGGTGCACATCTGACCGGAATAAAGCGACAGCGAGAACGCGATGTTCTGGGTCATCGCCTTGAAATTGTCGGTGCCGGTGATCGCGATCGGGTTGACGCCAGCCTCTTCCGTGTAAACGTCCGCGTCGCCGGCGTTCTCCCGCACCCACTGCCCGAAAGCCGATGAGCCAGTGAAGTCGACGATTCTGACATCCGGGTGGGTCACGAGATCCTTGGTGATTTCGGCTCCAGGCGCATCGGCGGCGAGCAGCAGCACGTTCGGATCGAAGCCGGCTTCTGAGAGCACCTCACGCCCGATCCGAACTGTGATCGCCAACGGTAGGATGGCGCCCGGATGCGGCTTGACGATGACGGGATTGCCCGTGGCAAGGCTCGCGAACAGCCCAGGATAGCCATTCCAGGTCGGAAACGTCGCGCAGCCGATCACCAACGCCACACCGCGCGGCACGACGCGGAACGTCTTGTCGAGACGAATCGGATCGAGCTTGCCTTGCGGCTTTTCCCAAAGCACATCCCCCGGCACTGCGCGCATCGCGTCATAGGCATAGGCGACCGCTTCCAGGCCACGATCTTGCGCATGTGCGCCACCAGCCTGAAACGCCATCATGAAGGCCTGGCCGGTTGTGTGCATGACCGCATTGGCCAACAGAAAGGACTGCTTGTTCAGACGGTCGAGAATTTCCAAGCACACGCCGACACGCGCCGCGACACTGGCCTTGCCCCAATCGCGTCCTGCGGTGTTCGCCGCGGCGACGAGATCACCCGGCACCGCGGACGGATAGCGGATCGAGAGGTCAAGACCATAGGGAGAGGTTTCAGACCCAACGTCGCCTGCGCCGGGATGCGCAGGCAGCTCGAAGCGCTGACCGCGCATCGCCTCAAAGGCGGCCTCGCCATCGGCTTTAGCGGTCTCACCATAGATCTTGCCAGACGGCATTTCGGGAAACGGTGACCAGTAGCCACGTGTACGCGTCGCTTCGACCGCCTTATCGAGCCTGTCGCGATGCGTGTCGAACAAAGCGCTCATGCGCCAGCCTCCTCCCGGCTCTCCCGTTCGGCCCGCACGGGTGGCACACCCCTGCGCAGTTCGGCCGATCAAGTGCCATCTCTTTTGGATGGCTGTGAGAGCATTATTGACCGACCGGACGGTCTATGCAAGTGTTTTGTTAATGGGTGGGTGGAAGCGCTCCAGCAGCCAACGCAAGATTTCGCGGGGGCGTGGTTGGAGCAGGCCGCACGATTTTCATGGCCGCCATTCCGCACCGGCCGAAGGCGTGTCCCGTCGCGTAGCTTGGGGTAGAACCTAAGGCCCTCGCGGATGGCCCGCTTGGGAGGACGCGGCCTGGCCGCAACAAACATAAGGGAGGGCGGCGATGTCTAACGCCGAAATCCTCATATCTGCCGAGGCTGGCGTGCATGAGATCACGCTCAATCGTCCCGACAAGCTGAATTCTTTCAATGTCGCGATGCACGAGCAATTGCGGACAGCGTTCGAGGCGGCACGCGACGACGCGGCCTGCCGCGCGGTGCTGCTGACCGGCGCGGGCCGCGGTTTCTGCGCGGGCCAGGATCTTGGCGATCGGGCGAACATGTCCGAATCGCCCAACCTAGGATCGACACTTGAGCGCTTCTACAACCCGCTTGTCCGGCTTATGCGCGCAATGCCGAAGCCAATTGTCTGCGCGGTCAATGGTGTGGCCGCCGGCGCTGGGGCCAATGTCGCGCTGGCCAGCGACATCGTTTTCGCGGCCAAGTCGGCACGCTTTATCCAGGCGTTTTCGAAAATCGGCCTGATACCAGACTCTGGCGGCACCTGGTTCCTTCCCCATCTCGTCGGCGAGGCCCGTGCAAAAGCGCTCGCCATGACTGGCGCACCGCTTGGCGCCGAACAGGCTGCCGATTGGGGCCTGATCTGGCAGGCGGTTGACGATGACAAGCTCATGGAGACAGCGCGTGATCAGGCACGTGCCCTCGCCTCGGGGCCAACGCAAGCCTACGGGTTGATCAAAGAGGCCCTGCAATCGTCTTTCGGACGGACTCTCTCCGAACAGCTCGACGTCGAAAGCGACCTGCAGCGGATCGCGGGACGCACGCCGGACTATCGTGAAGGGGTTGCCGCCTTCATGGAGAAGCGCCAGCCTGCCTTCACTGGCCAGCCAGGTGACGAGACATGACTGCTGTCACCGAGTTGCCGCCGGACGACCTGGCGCGCGCCTGCGCCGAGGCAATGTGGGCCGATGACCGCACGTCACAACATCTTGGCATGCAGATCACCGAAATCGGCGCCGGACGCGCGACCATCACGATGACGGTGACCGAGCTTATGACCAATGGCCATGGCACCTGCCATGGCGGTTACATCTTCACGCTGGCCGACTCCGCCTTTGCATTTGCCTGCAACGGCTACAACCAACGCACCGTCGCCCAGCATTGTTCCGTGACCTATCTCCGGCCCGCCCATCTCGGCGATGTTCTAACCGCGACCGCCCGCGAAGTCAGCCGCACGGGCCGCTCCGGGATTTACGATATCCCGGTGACCAATCAGGACGGCGTGCATATTGCCGAGTTTCGCGGCCATTCACGCACCGTAAACGGCACCCATCTGCCAACAGGCAATGACGCTGGAGACGCCCAATGACTGATGTCTACCTCTGTGCCGGCGTCAGAACGCCGATCGGCCGCTATGGCGGCGCGCTGTCGTCCGTCCGACCCGACACCATGGCCGGCCACGTGATCCAAACGCTTGTCGAGCAGACCGGCATCTCCGGTGATCAGATCGACGAGGTCGTGCTCGGCTGTGCCAACCAGGCCGGCGAGGACAACCGCAATGTCGCACGCATGGCGGTGCTCCTGTCAGGCCTGCCCGAAACGGTACCGGCGACGACGGTAAACCGGCTCTGCGGTTCAGGCATGGATGCGATCGGCATCGCGGCGCGGGCGATTAAGTCCGGCGAGGCGGACATGATGATCGCCGGTGGTACCGAATCGATGTCGCGCGCGCCCTTCGTCATGCCCAAGGCCGAAACGGCGTTTGCCCGGCAAAACGCGGTCTATGACACGACGATCGGCTGGCGCTTCGTCAACAAGGAGATCGAACGGCAATACGGTATCGACTCGATGCCCGAAACGGCTGAGAACGTCGCCGAGGATTTCCAGATCTCCCGCGCCGATCAGGATGTGTTTGCGGCGCGCTCTCAGGCCCGCGCGGTGGCGGCACAAGAAAACGGTCGGCTGGCCCGTGAAATCGTCTCTGTAGCCATTCCCCAGCGCAAGGGCGATGCGATCGTCGTGGAGAAAGACGAGCACCCGCGCGCGGGCACAACGGCCGAGAAACTCGCCAAGTTGCCGACCCCGTTCCGCGACGGTGGATCAGTGACCGCCGGCAATGCATCCGGCGTCAATGATGGGGCCTGCGCGGTTCTGGTTGCCAGCGCCCAGGCCGTCGAGACACACGGCCTGACGCCGATTGCGAAGGTCTTGGGGCTCGCGACTGTCGGCGTGCCGCCGCGCATCATGGGCATTGGGCCTGCGCCCGCGACCCAGAAGCTCCTGGAGCGCCATGGGCTGAAGATCGGTGACATTGACGTTATCGAACTCAACGAAGCCTTTGCGTCTCAGTCCTTGGCCGTCTTGCGCCAGCTCGGCCTGCCGGATGATGCCGATCATGTGAACCCGAATGGCGGCGCGATTGCGCTTGGCCATCCACTTGGCATGTCGGGGGCGCGGATCACGCTGTCGGCTGCGATGGAACTCAAGGACCGCGGCGGGAAACACGCGGTCGCAACTATGTGCATCGGTGTCGGCCAAGGCATCGCAACATTGCTGGAAGCGGCCTGACGGCTGCGCCAGACTTGAAGCCGCCCGAGAGCGGCCCCTAGGGAGGACACGCCCATGCTCGACATGGCGCCAAAGAAAGACGACCTCGAACCGATCGAGATCGCCTCGCGCGACGAGATCCAGGCTGTGCAGCTTAAGCGGCTCAAATGGACGCTCTCTCACGCTTATGAGAACGTTCCGATGTACAAGCGGAAGTTCGACGAGGCAGGCGTCCATCCCGACGACTGCAAAACGCTCGACGATATCGCCAAGTTTCCGTTCACCAACAAGGCAGACCTCAGGGACAACTATCCCTTCGGCCTGTTCGCCGTGCCGCAGGACAGAATTGCGCGCATTCACGCGTCTTCCGGCACGACCGGCAAGCCAACCGTCGTCGGCTACACCCAACAAGATGTCGACAACTGGGCGCATCTCGTTGCCCGCTCGATCCGCGCGTCCGGTGGCCGCCCGGGCATGATGATCCATATCGCCTATGGCTATGGCCTGTTTACCGGCGGCTTGGGCGCCCACTACGGCGCGGAGAAACTGGGTTGCGCGGTGGTGCCTGTATCCGGCGGCATGACCGAACGCCAAGTGACCCTGATCACCGATTTCAAGCCTGACATCATCATGGTCACGCCAAGCTACATGCTGGCGATCCTCGACGAGTTCAAAACCCAGGGCCTTGATCCGCGTGCGTCGTCACTCAAGGTCGGCATCTTCGGCGCGGAACCCTGGACGAACGCCATGCGCGGCGAGATTGAGCAGGCCTTCGACATGCATGCGGTCGACATCTATGGCCTGTCGGAAGTGATGGGACCAGGCGTCGCCAACGAGTGCGTCGAGACCAAGGACGGCCTGCACATCTGGGAGGATTACTTCCTGCCCGAAGTCGTCGATCCGGTCGATCTGACGGTGAGGCCCGATGGTGAGGTCGGCGAACTCTGTTTCACGACCCTGACCAAGGAGGCGATGCCGATCATCCGCTACCGCACCCGCGACCTGACCCGGCTTCTGCCGGGCACAGCCCGCTCCATGCGACGGATGGAGAAAGTCACCGGCCGGTCGGATGACATGATGATTGTGCGCGGAGTCAATGTCTTCCCGACCCAGATCGAAGAGCAGATTCTGAAATGTCCAGGGCTCAGCCCGCACTACCAGGTCGTGCTGACCCGCGAGGGACGCATGGACACGATGACTGTGCGCGTCGAATGCGCCTCCGACAGCCAGCAGGACGATGCGCGTCAGGTCTCGGCACGGGATCTCGCCCATCACATCAAGGCAGTGATCGGCGTCTCCACGACGATCGAGGTGATGGACGTCAACGGTATCGAGCGCTCCATGGGTAAGGCCAGGCGCGTCATCGACCAACGGTCAAAGGCGTAAGGGCGCGTTTCCATGGCCCGCACCCGCGCCCACGATTATGACGACAAGAAGCGCGCAATCCTGCATTCGGCTGCCAGGCTGTTCGCCGAACATGGCTATGACCGGGCATCAATGAACCAGATCGCCGAGGCCTGCGGCGTCTCAAAACCGCTGCTCTATCACTATTACAACGCCAAGGATGCGCTGCTGTTTGACATGCTACGCACCCACCTCGAAGAACTCGTGGTGGCCGTCCAAAGCGCTGAGTTGCTGGATGATCCGCCAGAAACGCGGCTTTACGCGATGATCGCGGCCCTTCTTGATGCGTATCGCGACGCCGATGCCGAACACAAAGTGCAGATTAACGATCTCAAACGATTGCCGTTAGAGCGCCAGGAGGAGTTACGCTTTCTCGAGCGCAAGTTGGTGGCCCGTTTCTCAGACGTGGTGCGCGCGATCAATCCCCGTTTGGCCGATGCGCGAGGGCAGCTCAAGCCGGTTGTTATGAGCCTCTTCGGCGCGCTCAACTGGCACTATATGTGGTTCCGCCCCGATGGCCCGGTGACGCGCGAGGCCTATGCCAAACTCGCGACGCGGCTTTTCGTCAACGGCATAAGGGCGTTTGAGTAGACCCATCTGGGCCGGCGGGCCAATGGACATGCCAAGCTTGTGTCGGTTAGGACCGGCGGGTCGTGTCCGTTGTAAGACAAGCCAGCATGTCCGTCACAGATCCCATTGCCGATCTCATCCACGCCTTTCATGCCCGCACCCCACCGAGGGTCTGGTCTTTGATCGTTACGATTTTCGGCGATCTGATTTTGCCGCGCGGCGGAGTGGTTGGACTTACGACGCTCGCCGACCTTTGTGCGCTAATGGAGATTGGTGGCAGCGCGCTCAGGCCGGCCATGTCGCGGCTGACAGCCGACGGTCTTCTTGTCCGCGAAAAATACGGCCGCAACACTTTCTACCGCCTGAGCGCCGACGCAGATGCAGAGTTTCGCCAAGCGTCAGAAACAATTTATGCGTCCGGCCCGCCGAACTGGGATGGCACCTGGACGATCGCGCTTCTGACGGATGCCGACAATGGCGGGCGTGCAGCAACCGCAAAAGCTCTCACACAATTCGGCTTCGGTCAGATCAATGCGGAGACGCGCCTGAAACCGGGCGCGGCCGATATCTCCGACGATCTGGCTGGAGCACATGTTTTCTCAGCGCAAGCTTTACGAGCACATGAAGACCACGACCGGCTAATCCGCACCGGCTGGCAGCTTGACGATCTTGCGGCCAGCTATCGCACCTTTCTCGCGTGCTTCAGTCCCTTGGCAGAAAACGTCAATGCGATCGCTCGGCACCCGAACCAAGCAATTGTCGCACGGACGCTTCTGATCCATGACTATCGGCGCATCGTGCTCACAGACCCGATGTTGCCCGAAGCACTTCTCCCAAAGGATTGGCCGGGCACGTTGGCACGGGCGAAAACCGCGCGCCTCTATGCCGCCTTGGCCAAACCAAGCGAGACTTGGCTGGATAAGAACGCAACCCGTCCCGATGGGCCCATGCCACCTGTTGCTAAGCACTTTCAGCGACGTTTCAAACAAACGGTTGTATAAACTGCAAATCTGATTGCGGCCGACCGGGAGATGTGCAGCGGATCGGAATACGTTGCGAAAAAAACTTGATCTGTAGCGTTTCGCAACGTATTATCTTTCCGTGAACCGGCCAGATGCTACGAGGGAGGATTGGTAATGTATGGACAAGGGCTGATTGGCGCCGACGTTCAGATGGACGAGGACCAAGCGTTTCTCGACCGCTTCCAAGCGCGCATCGACGCCGAAGAGAAAGTCGAGCCGAATGACGAAATGCCAGCCGGGTATCGCAAGACACTAATCCGGCAGATTTCGCAGCACGCCCATTCCGAAATCGTCGGGATGCTGCCGGAAGGCAATTGGATCACCCGCGCTCCGACGCTTAAGAGAAAGCTCCAGCTTCTCGCCAAGGTCCAGGACGAGGGCGGCCATGGGCTCTATCTCTATTCCGCCGCTGAAACACTCGGCATCACGCGCGAGGACCTTGTCGATCAACTTCTGACGGGGAAAGCGAAGTATTCCTCGATCTTCAATTACCCGACGCTCAATTGGGCTGATATGGGTGCGGTCGGCTGGCTGGTCGATGGCGCGGCGATCATGAACCAGATCGCGCTGTGCCGGACGTCTTATGGTCCTTACGCCCGCGCGATGATCCTGATCTGCAAGGAAGAGAGCTTCCACCAGCGCCAGGGCTACGAGATCATGATCGCCATGGCCAATGGCTCACCCGAACAGCGCCAGATGGCACAGGACGCGCTGAACCGTTTTTGGTGGCCATCGCTGATGATGTTCGGCCCATCCGACAAGGATTCGGCGCATTCCGACCAGAACATGCATTGGAAGATCAAGCGCTTCTCAAACGACGATCTCAGACAGAAGTTTGTCAACGCGACCGTGCCGCAGGCGCACTATCTTGGCCTCGACATCCCCGATCCGGACCTGCGTTACAATGAAGAGACCGGTAATTGGGACTTCGGCGCGATCGATTGGGACGAGTTCTGGAGCGTCGTGAAAGGCGAAGGCCCGTGCAATCGCGAGCGCATGGCAGCTCGTCGACGGGCCCATCACGATGGCCAGTGGGTGCGGGATGCGGCTGTCGCCCATGCCGAGAAGAAGGCTGCCGGCAGAAAGGTCGAGAAGGTCGCAGCGTGATGCCTTGATGGGTGTGCCGCAATCGGCGGGTGTATCGGCCACAAAAGAGCCGAACATGGGCCACGACGAGGGCGCCAATACGTGCGATGGTGGGTAAGGCTGGCCAGTCAGTCCAGCCTGCCCAAAATCCGGCGACACAACAAAAATTACAGCGCCGATCGATGAGGAAACACTCCGGGAGGCAGGAGATGCAGCATCTCGCAGAACTGAATATCGCACGAATACGCTACCCGCTCGACGATCCGCGCATGGCGGATTTCGTCGACAATCTCGACCGCATCAACACCCTGGCAGAGCGCATGCCGGGATTTGTCTGGCGGCTCAAGGATGACGGCGGGGACGCGACCACGTTCCGTAGCTTCGACGACCCTGACATCATCCCCAATCTCAGTGTTTGGGCCAGCGTCGCGGCGTTTGAAACCTTCGCCTGGCGCACCGTACACCGCAAGTTCTACACCCGCCGCAATGAGTGGTTCTCGAAGCTGGACGGGCCACATTTCGTGATGTGGTGGATCGAAGCCGGCCATGTGCCGGACCTGGAAGAGGCCAAGGCGCGGCTTGAGCATCTGCGGGTGCACGGCCCCACGGATCAGGCCTTCGGCTGGGAAAGCCTTGCCGGCGCATCCGACTGGATGGAAGCACGCTGCGCTTGAGAACGCGCATGATCGGAGACCCGCGATGACCGAAAAGAACTGGCCGCTTTATGAAGTGTTCCTGCGCCCGCGCAATGGCCTCGCGCACAAACATGTCGGCAGCCTGCATGCAGTCGATGACGAAATGGCGCTGACCAATGCGCGTGATACCTATACCCGGCGCGGAGAAGCCGCCTCGATCTGGGTCGTGCGCTCAGCAAATGTCATTGCGTCCGACCCCGGCGCCAAGGACGTGATGCTTGACCCGTCGACGCCGGAGCGCAAACCCTATCGTCATCCGACCTTCTACGACATTCCCGATGAAGTCGGGCATATGTGAGGAGAACAACGTGACGATAGCGAGAAACGCCATGCCGCTGAGGGCGCTGGCGATTGTGTCACTTGCAGCGGCAATCGCCATGATCGCCGCCATCACGGCGCATGCGGAGGAGCGGACATTACGGTTCCAGGGTCAGCAGATCGCCGTCGATGGAGATGCCTCGGCTGAGCTTGAGGAGCGCTTTGTCCAGGCCTATGGCGACCTCGCAAGCGATCTCGAACTTGGCGACTACAATGTTGCACTCACCCGCTTCGACCGGCGTTACCTCAGTAGCATTGCGCCACGTGTCGGCGACAATTACCGCAGCCAACTCGCCTACGCCTTTTCGGTCGAACGGTCAGCCCTTCCGCTTGGCGGCGTCCGCCCGGTTCTGACGCGCCTCATCGTCGAGGACGACCGCATCGCGGCCCTGGTCGATCTCTATGCCGATCGCGGTAGCGAGCCGGTTGGAGCACGGATCCTGTTCGACGCCGATTCACGCCGCTTCATCGGCCCACCGCCGGACCCAAATGCAGAGGATCTCACCTGATGTCCCAACACTTGTCGCCCGAGCAAACAATTGGCGCGCCGCAGGACTGGCACTTTGAATCCCTGCTGCGGCTGGCTGATACCAGCCTAATCCTTGGCCATCGTCTCAGCGAGTGGACCGGCAAAGCGCCAACGCTGGAAGAAGAACTCGCGATGGCCAATGTCGCGCTCGATCTCGTTGGCCAATCGCGCGCGCTCTACACGCGTGCCGGCGAGATCGAAGGGAAGGGCCGCACCGAGGACCAACTCGCCTATCTCCGGGACACGCATGATTTTCGCAATCTGCTGATCGTCGAGAAGGAGAATGGCGACTACGCGGTCACGATCGCGCGCCAGGTGCTCTATTCGGCCTTCGCCATGCCCTTCTACGAGGCGCTGACAGGTTCAGCGGATGACGTCCTGGCCGGCATCGCCGCCAAAGCGGTGAAGGAATACACCTATCATCTCCGGCATGGATCGGAATGGCTGGTCCGCTTCGGTGATGGCACCGAGGAGAGCCACGAGCGTGCCCAGGACGCGCTCGATACCTTGTGGATGTATACCGGCGAGATGTTCGAAATGGACGCGGTCGACCAGGCAGCACTGGCGACCGGTGTCGGCGTCGACCGAGCCGCGCTGAAGTCTCAATGGGATGCTACGATCAACGAGGTTCTGGCTATGGCGACGCTGAAACGTCCGGCCGATGGCTGGATGATCTCCGGCAGCCGCACCGGCACCCATACCGAACATCTCGGTCACATCCTGGCGCAAATGCAATTCCTGCAGCGCGCCTATCCGGGGCAGTCCTGGTGAGGGGTATGACCGGCGGTATGAATAACGCTTCAGACATTATGACGATTGATCTCGATCTGCACCGCGCACGTGTCGCCGCTGCCGCCGTGCTCGATCCGGAAATCCCGGTGCTGACGGTCGAAGATATGGGCATCTTGCGCGATGTCTGCCGCGACGCGGACGGCACGATCAACGTTGTCATCACGCCAACCTATTCGGGATGTCCGGCGATGACGGTCATTGCGATGGAAATTGAGACCGCACTTCTCAAGGCGGGCTTCGACAAAGCGCAGGTTACGCTGGTTCAGTCTCCGGCCTGGACCACAGACTGGCTGACCGACCAAGCACGCGAGAAGCTGCGCGCCTACGGCATCGCCCCACCGGAAAAGGGGGCTGCGTCCGCGTCCAAGCGCGCGCTGTTCGCCGAAGACCACGTCGCTTGTCCGAAATGCGGCTCCGACGACACCGAGCGTGTCTCCGAATTCGGCTCGACCGCCTGCAAAGCGCTCTATCGCTGCCGCGCCTGCCGCGAGCCCTTCGACTATTTCAAGTGTATCTGACACGGAGCGATTGTCATGGCCACCGCCCCACGCTTCCATGCCCTCGAAGTCGCCGATGTGCGCCACGAGACGCCCGACACCGTCTCGATCGCATTCCGCGTGCCGGACGACCTGAAGCCGGCATACAACTATCAGGCAGGTCAATATCTCACCTTGCGAACCGACATTGGCGGCCAGGATATCCGCCGCTCCTATTCGATCTGTTCGGGCCTTGATGACGGTGAGTTGCGGGTCGCGATCAAGAAGGTCGAGGACGGCCGCTTCTCGGGCTTCGCCAATGACAATCTCGCGCCGGGCATGACGCTCGATGTCATGACGCCCATGGGCCGGTTCACGGCCCCGATCGAGCCGGACAACGCCAAGTCTTATGTCGGCTTCGCTGCGGGCTCCGGGATAACGCCCCTAATGGCGATCGTGAAGACGGTGCTGACACGCGAGCCGCTCTCGACCTTCACGCTGTTTTACGGCAATCGCGATACGCGCTCGATCATCTTTCGTGAAGCGCTCGAGGACCTGAAGGATCGGTTCCTTGGCCGGTTCTCATTGTTTTACACGCTGAGCCGTGAAGGCAGTGATGTCGACCTGTTCTCGGGCCGACTGACCGGGGACAAGGTTCGCGTCTTCGCCGATCATCTTTTCGATCCCGCCGACATCGACCATGCGTTTCTATGTGGGCCGGCTGAGATGATCGTTGAGGTGCACAACACCTTGCGCACGCTCGGCGTCCCCGACGATCGGGTTCACGAGGAACTGTTCACGCCCGCAGATGACGTTCAGCCAAAGCTCCGCTCCGAAGCGGCCCGCCAGGCGCAGGAGCGCGGCGCCGAGATCACCGCAATCCTCGACGGCGCGGCACGCCAATTCGTGATGACGGATCAGGACGGGACAGTCGTCGATGCCGGCCATCGCCATGGCATCGAACTGCCCTATTCCTGCAAGGGCGGGATGTGCTGCACCTGCCGCTGCAAGGTGGTCGATGGCTCGGTCGAAATGGCGGTGAACTATTCGCTTGAGCCTTGGGAGGTCGAAGCCGGCTATGTGCTGGCCTGCCAGTCGCGGCCGACGACGGATACGGTCACGCTCGACTTCGATCAGGTCTGACGGGTTCGCGGCGGCCTGATCAGGCCGCCATCAGGAGCCCTTGATCGAGTTGATAAATCAGGTCGATCACAGCATCTGGACTCATCTCAAATGGGTTGAGATGGCCGTCCGAGCAGAACCTCTTGAGATGGCGCCCAGGTACGTCATGAAGGCCAAGGCAGGCCATGTCCCAATCGGCGAAGGTTCGACAATGGATCGCACCGACAGACAGAAGTTCGCACTTTACGTGCCGATCATCAGCGTGAATGTTCGCGAACAAATCTGTCAGAATGCCGCGATCACCCTCTAGGAGCTGCATGAAGTATCGGTCGCTATAGAGCAGCAATCCCGTGAGCGAGTTGACCGAATTGAACGTACGTGCCGTCTCGACGATGCGAGACAGCTCGTATTCGAACAGGTCCTCGGGAATTCGGACCTTGCTGACATAAACAAGCCTTTGTAGCCGCATGGAAGGCGTCCTTTCGGCGATCCTGGTGGCTGCCGCACCAGATGGACCGCACCGTGCGCCCATTCCTGCCGGGCTATGCCCGGTCCGCCGTATCGCTTGGACTGCCCTGCGACCGACGGCGCATGGGTTTCAACCGATATTATGCGTTTTGGAAATAATCACCGTCAATTGAGGAAGAATGCGTGCGGTATCCCTACGGATGCGTGCCGCGCCTGAACACGACGTGCAATCGGGTCACATACCCGAAGACCAAGACCGCAGTCTGATACAGGAGCTCAGACCAAGTTGCGCAAATTGCAGGCATGCTGTTTGCAAGTTACGTATCGTTAATTGTCTCACTGCAACGTCCTTTTTAGCTCCGTATACCGATGCAAGTTGGTGGAGATGCAGCTCCATCGTCTCAAAGTGCTTGTCGCTGACGACAACCCCTATGCGCGAACCGTGTTGCGTACGCTTCTCGGCGCCTATGGCATTCGCGATGTCATCGACGCGACAGATGGGGCCGAGGCGGTCGATCTCATCGCGCTCAACAATCCCGATGTCGTAATCCTGGACTGGGCGATGCCGATCTTCACCGGCCTCGAGGTCACCCGGTGGGTGCGGACCAATCAGGACGCGCCGAACCCGTTCTGCCCGATCATTCTGGTGACGGCATATTCGAGCCAGAAACATGTTCTGGAGGCGCTCTCCGCCGGTGTGCATGGGTTTGTGCGCAAGCCTGTCTCGGCGGCCCAGCTGTATCAGCATCTGCTTTGGCCGATCCTCAGACCACGCGCCTTCGTGCGCGACGGAGAGTATTTTGGCCCACCACATTCAGCTCTCGGCCACGACATGGCGCGCGAAACGAAACAGGGAGATCCTATTCGGTCGCTTGCCCAACGTCCGCTGACGGCGCAGCGATGACTGCCCGCGGTGTCAGGCGGTCGGCGTCGAGCACATGGATCGCCCGTTCGCCATCGTCCTCGATAAGGACATAGAGGCGGTCGTTATTGGCCTCGATCTCGACAATGCGCGCATCGCTCCCGACATCTAGAGTGTGACGAACGACCTCGGTCGAACGGTCCGGCAATCCCCGGTCCATGAGCCGGTAGGCGATCGTGCCGAAGACGACGAAAAAACAGACGACAAGCGCGATACCAAGGACGATGACGACGACCAGCATGATGCGATAGCTTGTTTCGTCATCGCGCTTTGGCGGCGCCTCCGCCTCAGAGGATAGTTCCGGTTCCGTGTCAGACACACTGCCTCGCACTTCCGACCTTGCGGATTCGCAATCTATGACGATCCATCTTGAGATCAATGCGGACAGCGATGGTCAAAGACTTGATCGTGCGCTGGCCGCAGGCCTCGCCGATCTTAGCCGTGCCCGCATCCAGACTCTGATCCGGGAAGGCCGCGTCCGTATCGGCGACCGGGTCATAAGTGACCCCAACCATCGGGTCAATGCGGGTGATGCGGTCTGGCTCGACCTGCCACCGCCGGCGCCTGCCACGCCGAGAGCACAGCCGATTCCGCTCGACATCGTCTACGAGGACGATGCATTGATCGTCATCGATAAGCCGGCCGGCATGGTGGTCCATCCCGGCGCCGGAACGCCGGACGGTACGCTGGTTAACGCGCTTCTGGCCCATTGCTGCGATAGCCTGTCTGGCATCGGTGGCGTTCAGCGTCCCGGAATCGTGCACAGACTCGACAAGGAGACCTCTGGCCTTCTGGTTGTTGCCAAGACGGATCGGACGCACGCCCATCTGTCGGCACAGTTCGCCGATCACGGCCGCACAGGCGCTCTAAGGCGCGGCTACAAGGCCCTGTGCTGGGGGGCGCCCTTCCCGGCGCGCCAAACCATCGACCAACCGATCGGCCGCCACAAAACCAATCCAACCAAGATGGCGATCCGCGAAGACGGCCGTCATGCCGTCACCCATATTGCAATCGATGAGCGCTTCGACCAGCGCGACGGCACCCCGATCGCATCGCTTGTCAATTGCCGGCTAGAAACCGGACGCACACATCAGATCCGTGTCCATCTTGCGGCCCTTGGACATCCGATACTGGCGGATTCCGTCTATGGCGCGCATATGTCGACACGCGCAAATCCGCTTCCGGCACCGCTACGCGAAGCCATTCAGGGTCTTCACAGGCAGGCCCTGCATGCCTATCTCTTGCAGATCACCCACCCG
>JBCBSK010000018.1:0-32582 GCA_039819185.1 Pseudomonadota bacterium
CGGTTCCTTCAGCTTCGGCGGCGCGTGGACGCTCGGACCGCTCACCCCGATCCCGGTCGCCCCGATCTCCGCGATCGCCTCGGTCACCCCGATCCCCACGGTCACGGTCGCCCCGATCCCGGTCACCTCGATCACGCCGGTCACGGTCGCGCCGGGTCAGGATGGCGGAGGGTTCCTCGCTCAGTTCCTCGACGCGCACGGTCATGAACCGAATAATGTCTTCACTAAGCCGCATCTGGCGTTCCATCTCTGCGACCGCGTCATGGGTCGCGTCGATGTTCATCCGCGTGAAGTGTGCCTTGCGGTTCTTGCGAATCCGATAGGCAAGAGGACGCAGGCCCCAGGATTCGGTATGCGGCACCGACCCGCCCTGGTCCTCGATCACCTTCTTGAAGTCTTCGACCAGGGCGTCCGCCTGCTGGCTCGAAATGTCCTGGCGCGCCAGAACGATATGCTCGTAATACGGCATAGCTCGCCTTTCCTCAGTGTATCGCGTTTCCAAACGTGGTTCGGGTTATCCGAACGATTTCCACGCTCGCTGGAAGCGCACTCGGTCACGATCGCCGGCGCGAAGCCTCCGGACACCTTCTGGAAAGGCATCAGGGTCAGGTCATCAAGAGCGGGAACACGGGAAGACGGCAAACACACCTGCCGAACACGACCAAAATCTGTTCGACCTTCCGTTCAGCTCCCGGCCAAGCCGATCGCGAAGGCCGCGATAAGCCATAGGGACGCGCAGATTGCAAGACCTGAGTGGGGAAAGTGATTGTCGCGAAATCGTTTTTGCCTTGACAATTCGATGACAAGCCGGTTGACCCCGCGACCACGGCAACGCTTGGCGTAAGTTGGATGTGCCGGTGCTAAAGAGCCACATGCAGCTCCTGTGAACGGGCGCAGCAGACTGGCCACATATCATGGTCATCGACCCAAGGACGGCATGAAGACAGCATTTCTTTTTCCCGGCCAAGGTAGTCAGGCCGTCGGCATGGGCCGCGATCTGGCGGATGCCTATCCCGAGGCGCGGGCGGTGTTTGACGAGGTCGATACGGCCCTCGGCGATGCTTTGTCACAAACCATGTTCGACGGGCCGGACGACCAATTGACCCTGACTGAGAACGCTCAGCCCGCATTGATGGCCGTCAGCATGGCGGTGGTCCGGGTACTTGAAGCCCGCGGTGTCGATCTCGTCGACACGGTCGACTACGTCGCCGGGCACTCTCTTGGGGAGTATTCAGCGCTGTGCGCAGCGGGCGCGGTGTCGATCGCTGATACGGCGCGGCTTCTCAGAACCCGCGGTCAAGCCATGCAGCGTGCCGTGCCTGTGGGCGAGGGGGCCATGGCGGCGCTGATGGGGCTCGATTTCGAGACAGCGAGCGCGATCGCCGCTGAAGCTGCCAGTGGCGAGGTGTGTGCCGCCGCGAACGACAATGCCGATGGCCAGGTTGTTCTGTCCGGCACGGCAAGCGCCGTCGAGCGGGCCATCGCCATCGCCGAAACCAAGGGCGCGCGCAAGGCGGTCAGGCTGCCGGTGTCGGCGCCGTTTCATTGTGCGCTGATGGCCCCTGCGGCCGACGTAATGGCAGAGGCGCTGGCCGCGACGGAGATCACCGCGCCGAAAATCCCCGTCATCGCCAATGTCGGCGTCGCCGAAGTATCGACACCGGACGCGATTCGCGCCTCCCTCGTGGAACAGGTCACCGGCACGGTGCGTTGGCGCGAAACCGGCCAGTGGCTCGCAGCCCACGCTGTGACGACGGCATATGAGGTTGGAGCGGGAAAGGTCCTGACGGGCTTGATGCGCCGCATCGATCGGTCTATCGCAATGTCACCCTTGGGAACGCCGTCCGAGATTGACGCGTTCCTTGCCGACAGGTCGTAGCGGATCGACCGTGGCACTATTCCAGGAGATCGAATGTTTGATCTGACCGGCAAGACCGCGCTTGTGACAGGTGCGACGGGCGGCATCGGCGAGGCAATCGCCCGCTGCCTGCATGGCGCGGGTGCAACCGTTGCCTTGAGCGGCACGCGCGAAGCGGTGTTGCAGGACCGTGCCAACGGGCTTGGTGAACGGGCGATACCGATCGTCGCCAATCTGTCCGAACCTGACGAAGCCGAGCGCCTTGGCGAGGCTGCCGAAGAAGCGCTCGGGCAGGTCGATATCCTTGTCAACAATGCTGGCGTTACCCGCGACAATCTCTTTATCCGCATGAAGGACGAGGAGTGGGACCAGGTGATCGCCGTCAATTTGTCGGCGGTGTTCCGGCTGACGCGAACCATTTCCAAGACCATGATGCGCCGACGGTCGGGCCGCATCGTCAACATTACCTCCGTCGTGGGTGTCAGCGGCAATCCCGGCCAGGCGAATTACTGCGCCGCCAAGGCCGGCATGATCGGCATGTCGAAATCGCTGGCGCTTGAAACCGCGCGGCGTGGCATCACCGTGAACTGCATCGCACCGGGCTTCATCGAAACGCCGATGACCGACAAGCTTGGCGCCAAGATCAAGGAACAGATCCTGGAGCGTGTGCCGGCGGGCAAGCTCGGATCGGTTGACGATATCGCCGCAGCAGCGCTCTATCTCGCAAGCGACGAGGCAGCCTATATGACGGGACAGACATTACATGTGAATGGAGGCATGTTGATGGTTTGACGTGCCGGTTCGGGCGCTGTAAAAGCGCCGCCGATCGGGTGTTTCACGCCCCGATGCGCTCGATAGCCAAAGCCTGAGGGATATGCTAGGAGCGCGCGACTCGGTGAACCGGGCAATCACGTCACGGGATCGGCTGGTGCTGGCCGCCGGCCTTCTGGGTCGTTCGGCTACCATCCTCCCTCGGCGAAAACAAAGTTAGACAACAGTCGGACCAGCATCGGGGTCAGAAGCATGAGTGATATTGCAGAACGGGTGAAGAAGATCGTCGTCGAGCATCTCGGTGTCGAAGGCGAGAAAGTCACGCCCCAGGCCCATTTCATCGACGATCTCGGTGCCGACAGTCTCGACACGGTCGAACTCGTTATGGCGTTCGAGGAAGAATTCGATTGCGAGATCCCGGATGACGCGGCCGAGACGATTTTGACCGTCGGTGACGCGATCAAGTTTCTCGAGTCGAACTCCGGCTGAGCTTGAGCGCGGCCAGTTCATCGCACACATCAGTCATGCGGCGCGTCGTTATAACCGGGATGGGGCTGCTCACCCCGCTAGCGGCCGGGGTTGAGGAGACCTGGGCTCGGCTTGTTGCGGGTGACAGCGGCATTCGTGCGATCGAAAACTTCGACGTTTCCGATCTCACCAGCCGTGTTGCCGGTCAGGTGCCGCGCGGCGACGGGTCGAACGGCACCTACAATCCCAATGACTGGATGGAGCCGAAGGATCAGCGCCATGTCGACGAGTTCATCGTCTATGCGGTGGCGGCGGCGACGCAGGCGCTGAACGATTCGGACTGGCATCCCGAGGACGACGAGGACCGGTATCGCACCGGTGTTCTGATCGGCTCCGGGATCGGCGGCCTTCAGGGCATCGCGGACGGCGCGATGTTGTTGCGTGACAAGGGACCTCGCAAGGTCAGCCCGTACTATATTCCCGGCCGCCTGATCAATCTCGCTTCGGGCTATGTTTCGATCAAGCACAAGCTGATGGGGCCAACCCATGCGGTCGTGACGGCGTGTTCAACCGGCGCGCATGCGATCGGTGACGCCGCCCGCATGATCGCGCTCGACGATGCCGACGTCATGGTGGCGGGCGGCACGGAAGCCGCCGTTTCGCGCACGGCCGTTGCCGGCTTTTCCGCCTGTCGTGCGTTGACCACCCATTTCAATGACACACCGGAGAAGGCGTCGCGGCCCTATGACCGTGACCGCGATGGCTTCGTCCTGTCGGAAGGCGCTGGCGTCGTCGTGCTCGAAGAGCTTGAGCATGCCCGCGCGCGTGGCGCGAAAATCTATGCTGAGGTCGTCGGCTACGGGATGTCGGGCGATGCTCATCACATCACTGCGCCGTCGCCCGATGGCAATGGCGCCTATCGTTGTATGCAGGCCGCCATAAAGCGTGCCGGCATTGATGTCGGCGAGATCGACTACATTAACGCCCATGGAACCTCGACACCTGTTGGTGATGAGATCGAACTGAACGCTGCCAGCCGGCTTATCGGCAATGCCGCCGCGCGGATCTCGATGTCCTCGACCAAGTCCTCCATCGGGCATTTGTTGGGCGCTGCCGGTGCCGTCGAAGCGATCTTCTGTGCGCTCGCGATCCGAGATCAGGTTGCGCCACCGACGCTCAATCTCGACAATCCGTCCGTCGAGACGCCGATCGACCTCGTGCCGCATACGGCGCGCCGGCGCGACATCACCGTCGCTCTGAGCAATTCCTTCGGCTTTGGCGGAACCAATGCCAGCCTCGTTCTGCGCCGCCTGGACGGCTAGACCGGGCGAGATCATTTTGCATTGGGAGCGAACCACTTCGAACGTAGAAAGATGATCGGTTCCAAAAAAGGGAGCGATATGTGCCGGTCACGGCGCAGGTTGCTCTAGCGCCCAACATGGTTTTGCCTTAACCGGCGGCTACAGAGCGCAAGTTCGTGATCGGGAGACGACAAGCGTGGCCGAAGACGACAACGACAGCGCCCGCCCGCCAAGGCGTCCACGCAGCGCACGCGAGGCGATCCATCCTGATCGCCCGCCGCCACCGCCGGTGGCCAAGCGCGCGCGCAACCATCCCGTGATCGCTTATCTCTCCGGCCTCATGACCTTCATGGTCCTGATGATTATCCTTGTCGGTGCCAGCCTTTATGTCGGCAAGGCGATGTTTGAGGCGCCGGGGCCGCTTGCATCGGACCGCACCGTGACCATTCCGAGCGGGCAGGGCGTACGCTCGATCTCACGGCTGCTCGAACGGGAAGGGTTTGTTGAGCGTGGCTGGATGTTTCTGGCCGGCGTTGCGGCCTTCCGGGAGGAGGACAATCTCAAGGCCGGCGAATACCTTATTCCGGCATCCGCCAGCATGCGCGACATCATGGACATCTTCGTGGAGGGCCGCGCGATCCTGCACCGCCTGACATTTCCAGAGGGTCTTACCAGCCAACGCATGATCGAAATGATCAATGCCGACACGGTGCTGATCGGTGGTTCGATCACCGAAATCCCGGCGGAAGGCAAGTTGATGCCGGAGACCTTCAGCTTTCCGCGCGGTACGACCCGCCAGGAGGTGGTCGACATTCTGCGCCGCGAACATGATCGCGTGCTTGCCGAAGTTTGGGCCCGCCGCATTGACGATCTGCCGATCGAAACGCCCGAGGAGATGCTGACGCTGGCCTCGATCGTTGAGAAGGAAACCGGGCGCGCCGATGAACGCGCTCGTGTCGCGGGCGTCTTCGTCAACCGGCTCCGCCGTGGTATGCGGCTTCAATCCGACCCGACAATTCTCTACGGGCTCTATGGTGGTGATGCCTGGGATGAGTTCCGCACCATTCTGCGCTCGGAACTCAACGCGCCGAACAATCCCTACAATACCTATCAGATCGACGCGTTGCCGCCGGGCCCGATCGCCAATGTCGGCCGGGCGGCCCTTGAAGCGGTCGCCAATCCGTCGCGCACCGAGGATTTGTTCTTTGTTGCCGACGGAACCGGCGGACATGCTTTTGCCCGAACACTCGAAGAGCACAACCGCAATGTCGCGCGCTGGCGCGAGATCGAGCGCGAGCGCCGCGAGGCGGAGGCTGCCGCGGAGCAGGAAGCCGAACAGGCTGCCGATGAGGAGCCGGCGGCCGAAGACGGCGAAACGGGCGAGGCCGGCTTCGACCCCGCCGAAGCCCTGCGTGGCCTCGACACCAGCGTCGATTGATCTGACGCTCTCAGCGGTCTGGAGTTTATCTGTGCCCATTGCCAGTATGACGGGATTTGCCAGTGTCTCCGGCGAGTGGGGCTCTGAGGGGCTGCGCTATCGCTGGCGCTGGGATCTGAAGTCGGTCAATGCGCGCGGCCGTGATGTGCGTCTCAGGATTCCAGGGTTCGCAGACGGCGTCGAGGCCGACATACGCAAACGTGTCTCAGACCGTCTGGCGCGGGGGTCGATCAGCGTCACGCTGCAATTGGATCGTGAGCAGTCCGGTACGGGCGCGGCAATCGATGTCGATCTGTTCGTTGCACTTGCCGCGTCTGCACGCGAGGCCGCGGAGCGCGCCGGGCTTGCCCCGCCGACAGCCGATGGGCTGATGATGCTGCGTGGCATTGTGCAGTCCGATAGCGAACAGGGCACCGGCGATCCCCTCGAAGAGGCGCTGCTAGGAGCGCTTCTGGAGAGCTTCGATACCGCGCTTGCAGCACTGATCGAGATGCGCCAACGCGAAGGCGCGCATCTTCACGAGGTGGTTCTGGATCAGGTCTCGGAGATTGAGCATCTGACAGGCGCCATCGCCGTTCTGCCGCAGCGGACGCCGGACGCAATCGGAACACGTCTGGCCCAACAGATCGACGATCTGATGGCGCGTGCCTCGGAGCTTGATCCGGACCGGCTGCATCAGGAAGCGTTGCTTATGTCCCAGAAACAGGATGTGCGTGAGGAGATTGATCGGTTGGCAGCCCATGTCGCGGCAGGTCGCGAACTTCTGGCCGAGGGCGGTGCCGTCGGTCGGCGCCTCGACTTTCTGACCCAGGAACTCAACCGCGAGGCCAATACCATCTGTTCGAAATCGGGCGACATCGAGCTGACCCGGATCGGGTTATCCTTGAAGGCGGTGATTGATCAGATGCGCGAGCAGGTCCAGAACATCGAATAGGCAGCAGTGGTTTTTGGAGAGGATATGGATCGGCCGGAGGACAGTCGCCGCGGTGTCATGCTCGTTCTGTCGTCGCCGTCGGGGGCGGGCAAATCAACGATCGCACGCAAGCTGATCGAGATCGAGCGTGGATCGGGGCTTGAACTCTCGGTGTCGTTGACGACGCGCCCGAAACGGCCGAGCGAGGTCGACAATGTCGATTACCGGTTCGTGGATCGCGGGACCTTCGAACGTCACCGCGATACCGGAGATCTGCTCGAATGGGCCGAAGTGCACGGCAACTTCTATGGAACGCCCCGTGCGCCGGTCGAAGCGGCCCTGTCGTCAGGCCGTGACATCATGTTTGACATCGACTGGCAGGGCGCAGAGCAGTTGCGCGCCAATGCCGGGTCCGATGTTGTCAGCGTGTTCATTCTGCCGCCCTCGGCGGAGGACTTGAAAGCGCGATTGATCCGCCGCGCCGAAGACAGTCCCGATACCATCGAGCGCCGGCTCAAGAACGCGCGCTCGGAGATGACCCATTGGGCTGATTATGATCACGTCGTGATCAATCGCGACGTTGAGACCGCGCTGTCGGATGTGCGCTCGATCCTGCATGGCGAGCGCCGCCGTGCCGCACGTTGTTCCAACCTCGCCGGCTTTGTCGACGGGTTGATCGCCGATTTGTAAGGTGGGGTGCCGGCCTCAGCCGGGCGTCTGCGCTTCCAGTGCCTTGGCGAGCGTGAGAAACGCCGCGCGGTCAAGCTCCTCGGCCCGGGCTGTTTCAGCAATCCCGCATTGGTCCAGAACGTCTATCGGGGTTGCGAATACCTGTTTCAGGCTTGACCGCAGCATCTTGCGGCGCTGGCCGAAGGCGGCTGCCGTGACGCGCCGCAGGGCACTGGCTGAAGGATCGCCTGGTGCGACCGACTTCGGGGTCAACCGCACGACAGACGACACCACTTTCGGGCGTGGCACGAAGGCGTCGGGCGGAATGTCGAACAGACGTTCTGCCCGGCAGCGCCAGCCGCACAGGACCGCAAGCCGGCCATAGGCCGCGTCACCCGGCTCGGCGGTGATCCGGTCCGCGACCTCACGCTGGAACATGAGCGCGGCCGTCTCGAACCAGGACGGCCAGGGCTCGGCGTCGAGCCAGCCGGTCAGAAGTTCGGTCGCGATGTTGTAGGGCAGATTGGCGATCAACCGAACAGGCGCGTGGTCGCCGACAATGTCAGGCCAGTCAATCTTGAGCGCATCGGCCTGATGAACGCTAAGCCGGCCGGGCGCGGCCGCGCCAATCCTCTCAAGCAGCGGCAGAAACCGCGCATCCCGCTCGATCGCGATGACATGGGCGGTCCCTTCGAGCAGCAGTCCGCGCGTCAGTCCGCCCGGTCCGGGGCCGATTTCGACAACAGTCGTTCCCTCAAGAGCGCCTGTCGTGCGTGCGATTCGGCGTGTGAGATTGAGATCGAGCAGGAAATTTTGACCAAGCGCCCGGCGCGCATCGATCCCCGCGTCCCTAAGGCTGTTGGACAGTGAGGGCAGAGCGTCGAGTGCAGCGCCGTCGGCGGGATCAGGTCGCATCGGCCGTCTGAGTCATGCGATCAGCAAGCTTTAGAGCAGCGATGAAGCTCGATGGATTGGCTGTTCCCATGCCTGCGATGTCGATCGCTGTGCCGTGATCGGGCGATGTGCGCACAAACGGCAGGCCGAGCGTCACATTCACCGCCTCATCGAAGGCGAGCGCCTTGACCGGGATAAGCGCCTGATCGTGATACATGGCGATCGCGGCGTCGAAGCCTACGCGCGCGCGATCATGGAACAGCGTGTCGGCGGGCAGGGGACCGCGCACGTCCAGGCCGTTAGCGCGTGCGTGCTCGACTGCAGGCGCGATGATGTCACGGTCCTCCGTGCCGATCGTGCCGGCTTCGCCGGCATGGGGATTTAGGCCGGCGACGACGAGACGTGGCGCTTTGATGCCAAATCGGGCGCGCAGGTCTCTGTCTGTGATCTTGAGAACGGTCAGGATTGCATCGATCGTAAGTGCAGCCGGCACCTTTGACAGCGGGATGTGAATGGTCACCGGAACAGTCTTGAGCATGTCGGACGCGATCATCATGACCGGTGTTACCGGTGCGCCGGTCTGGCGTTGTGCCAGGTCGGCGAGGAATTCAGTATGGCCGGGGAAGCCGAAGCCCGCCGTGTAGAGAACGTCCTTCTGGATCGGCGCGGTCACGACCGCGCGCGTCGTTCCGGACACGGTTGCCGTCACGGCGGCCTCGATCGCCTGCACGACGAGCTGCGCTGTCTTGGGCGTTGGCCGGCCGGGCTGGTCCTCTTGGATGTCGCCGCCGAGCACCGATACGACCGGTAAGGCGTTGGCGAAGCAGGCCATGGCCCGACTGGTATCGCCCGATGTGACAGTGGCGATGGGAACGCCCCAGCCGAGCCCGCGGCAGCGGGCTGCCAGCAGGGCGGACGAGCCGAACACCAAGAAGGGCGGGATGTGTTCCTTGGTGCGTCGCAGCCACGCCATCACCGCGAGCTCCGGGCCGATCCCGCCCGGCTCGCCCATGCTGACAGCTATTGGTCTGGGGGGATGGTCGCGGCGGCTGTCCGCGGGCATCTCAGAGGTCCTAGCGATACTCGATCGTTGCGCGCTGGCGCACCTCGATCAAAAGCCTGCGCGATAGGCGCTGGCCTTCTTCGGATGCAAGCTCCTGTTCGACCTCGCGCCGCGCAACCGCATCGTCCTCGAAATCGCGGCGGCTGCAGACCGCAAAGACGGTGACCGCCTCGTCTGTTGTGACGGGGTTGCTGGTGCCGCCCGCCGGGACACTCTCGACGATGCCACGCATCTCGTCATCCATGTCATCAAGCGTCAATCGCCCGATGTTCTTGAACGCGGCGCTAGGAAATTCTGAGATCAGGGCTGCGGTAGTGTCGCAACCCGAGAAACGGCTGCGAAAGGCGTCGGCATTGGCGCGGCCTTCGGCGGAACTGGTACCTCTGACGGTAAAGAACACGATCTGCTGCATGTTCAGTTCGGTGGTCGTCGCGATGCCCTGGCCTAAGTTCGCTAAGCGCGATCAAAACGTCCTGCTCGCGAATCTGAACCTCCTGACGGAACTGCTGGCGCACCAGCGCTGCCCAAGCGACATCAGCGCGCACCCGGCGGCGCAGCGTATCCATGTTGACGCCCATCTGGGAGAAGGCGCTGCTCAATCCTGCAAGGTCCATATTGACCCGGCTCGCCATGCCGCCGAGCGCCTCGTTGACGCGATCTTCCTCAATGGCGATGTTGAGTCTCCGGACCTCCTGAAGCTGAAGCTCCTCTTCGATCAGTTCCTCGAGCGCCATCTGCCGCGCCCGGTTGCCACCAATGCGCCCGGTCACCTCGATGAAGCGCGCCCGCTGCTGGACGTCAAAGGTCGAGATTGGCTGATCATTGACGAGCGCGGCGACACGGGTCTGCGCGTGTGCCTCGGGCGTTCCGGTTAAGGCAAGAGCTGTGAAGACCGCAAGGCAAGCAGCCAGATGGCGCCATACGGGTGTTGTTCGGGCGAAGGGGATTCTGCTCATCATGCCGTAGAGTCCGAAGTCAAACTGTGTCCTCAGCCTCACACCAAGATTGTGGCTACTCCGAGGAGAAACTATCGGCGTCAACCTGAAAGCCGGTTTCGCCCAGCGTACGCAAACTCAGATTGATGGTAAAGCGCTGGTCGCCCTCGTCAAAGTCGCCATCAGGTACGAAGCGGTTGTCATAGGCGACCGTTAGCTTGAAGCATTCGTCCGCCCAGGTCAGTCCGACACCGGCACGGATCGGTTCGCCTTCTTCGATGTCGTAAGATGCGCGCCCAAAGACCTGCCAGTTGTCACCGATGGTAACGGATCCTGAGGCGGCGATTTCGGATCGGTCATCACCGTAGCCGAGTTCGGGCTGCTCATTTCGGAACACATAGGCAAGCCGGGCGGAGGTGCGTTCCGTGCGTCGGGTCGCATCGATCTCAAGCCGCTCAAGCTCGAAGTCGCCCTGATTGAACCGCGCACGTGTTGAGGTCGCGAAGCTCGAATTGGGCTGAACAATCAGGCTCGCGACATAGTCGGATGAATCCGTTTCAAGGCCCGTGCCCTCTTCGAAGGGATTGTCTCCGGCGAGATGAAACGACTGGCCGACCAGAGCCTGGACATTGAAGCCGGATGGGCTCGTGAAGCCGTAGCGCAATGCGACATTGGCGCGGGTGCCGCCTTCGAGCTGGTCATAGCCGGAGAATTTGTCCCAGGCGAGCAGGTTGGTATCGTCGAAAACCAGGCTTTGCGCATCCGAGTTCGGCAGATCATCATTGTCGGTGGCGTCCGGACGCGCGATGAATTGCACAACCGGCTCGATGACCTGCGTGCCGTAGCTGTTTGCGCTCATGAACGGCCAGCGCCAGTCGAAGCCGGCCGAGATCATCCCGCGGCCACCAGTTTCGCTCCCGGTCTCGAGGAACTCGTTGAAGTCTGCGACATTGTTGCCGCCGATCCCTGCGAACGGGTCTTCGATATCGTAGCTGAACAGATCCCCACGGGCGACGACTTGCGGCGTGATGAGCTGACCGGCCGGGCCGACAATTGTCCGCCGCCAAGTCGCCTCACTGGTCAATCGGGTCGTCGTGCCTTCGAAGCCGCGCAGAATACACTCATCGGTGTTCACCCGTTGCGGATCATTGCAAAAGCCCGCACCACGCTCCGGATTGATGGTATCGAAATCGACCGCCGTTCGCGTTAGGCTGAGGAAATTCGTGTCGAGCTGTACGGTGCCGCCAAACACCGGATTGCCGAAGATGTAGGAATGGTCGATGACCGGATGGATGATGCCTTGTTGCTCATCCAGCTCATCCTTGGACAGCGGCTGATAATAGACGGTACGGGCATCGAAATAATTTCGCGTGCTGAGCCCGGTCAGGAAGATGTTTGACTGAAGCTCATCCTCGTTGGTCAGTTCATAGGTACGCTGAAACGTCCGATCGGTCATCAGATGACCTTCGAAGCCCCAGGTCCAGAACTCGTTGATGCGGAACAGGCCGGCGGCCTCGAGTGAGCCGCGGAATTCGCGGTTGCCGGGCTCGTTATCGCCTATACGACGGGTCGCGAAGGCTTCCGGATCAAGCTGACGGATGCCGGCGGCGCGGACGGTGTACGCGCCGTTGGCGAGCCTGTGGCGGAATTCCGCCTCACCTAGAAAGCCCTGCTCGCTCAGACCCGTCGCCGTGACCGTCAAGTCATAATTCGGTGCCAGATTGAAATAGTAGGGCACCGAGGCGCCGAAGCCGAGTTCATCGGAATAGATCAGCGTCGGGCGCAGCAGTCCGGAGCGCCGCCCGGCATTCGGATCGGCGTGAAAGAACACTGGGACATAGGCCACCGGCACGCCGAACAGTTCGAACACCGCATCTTCATACTGCACCGTCTGTTCGCGCTGATTGTAGATGATCCGCTTGGCGCGCACCTGCCAGGTCGGCGGCTTGTCCGGATTGTCTTCGCAGGCCGGACAGGCCGTATAGGCGCCGTCCTGGAAAACAGTAACATCGCCGTCACGCCGTTCGGCGCTGGCTGCGATGAAACGCGTTTCATCCTGGCCGAGGACAACCAGCGACTCGATAAACCCATCCCTGAGATCGTCGGTCAGTTCGACCTGCTCGGCATAAATGACAGTGCCGTCTGGCTGCACGACCTTGACCTGGCCGAAGGCGAACACCTGATTGGTCGACTGGTTGTAACGGACCTCGTTCGCCTCAATGGTCGTGCCGTCATAATAAATCTGGACGTTGCCGGCGGCGATGACGACCTCTTGCTCGAAGTCGTAGATCAACTCGTCTGCCTCGATCAGAAGCTGCTCGGTCAGGTCGGACGGGAGATTGCCGGTAACGGTCTCTTCGACGATCGAGTCCTGATCACCGGCATTCTGCGCCACGGCACCCGCCGCCAGGACCAGGCACGCAGCCAGCGTCAGCGCGCTCGCGGATGCGCGCAGCAGGGAGCGCTTCGCTCTTGCCGATGCGATCGTCACGCCGAATCCCATGTCAGCCGTCTTCCTGGAACAGCAACAGTGTCGACCCCACGATCAATGCAACAAAGCCTGGGATCCAGGCCGCCAAGACAGTTGGGACCAGCCCCACGGTCCCGAGATCACGCATTAAGTTCAATGCGACATAAAGCAAAAAGCCCGACCCGATGCCAGCCAAAATCATGCGTCCGATGTTGCCATAGCGAAACAGCCGCAGGGAAAATGTGCCTGCAATCAACGCCATGGCGATGAACAGCAGGGGTTGTGCCAACAGGCTGTGGAACTCCATCTGAAGCGGGCGCGCATTCAGACCGGAGCGTTGGGCAATGTCGATATAGTTTGGCAGTTGCCAAAAGCCGATGGTTTCGGCGCTGGTCAGGTTCTCGCGCACCTGGGCAGCCGTCAGAAGCGTTCCGACTTCGATCTCCGCAACACGGCGCGGTTCTGCACCGGATTCGAGAATAACAGCGTCTTCAAGCCGCCAAACCCCGCGCTCCAGAAAGGCTCGCTCGGCCTCAATACGCTGTAGGAACACATTGTCTTGATCATAGAGATAGGCCGTGACCACGGTCAGCGCGTCACCGCTTGTCGCCGCGCTGCCCGCATAAAATACGGAGCTGCCCTCGGGGCCGCTTTGCCTGAGCCAAGCGGTCTGAGTCTGCGGTGCGGTGCCGAACCATTCCGCGAACACGACCTGGTGGCGCTCCAACATGTGCGCGGCCAGCGGGTTGTAGGCCAGGCTGGCGAGGAGTCCGAGTGCCAGCGCGCTTAGCATCACCGGCATCAAAAACTGCCACACCGAAACGCCAGCCGCGCGGATCACAATCAGTTCATTGCTGCGGCTCAGCATCATGAACGTCGCCATCGAGGCGAACAGGACCGCGAAAGGCAGCATCTGTTCCGACAGCCAGGGCAGACGCAAGCCCGTCACCAGCAGACCAACCCAGAGCGGTGCTTCATTGCTGCCGATCCGGCGCAGATTCTCCAGCATTTCGATGAAGAACAGGAGCAAGATCAGAACACCCATGATCGCGCAGAAGGCGAGCACGAATCTGCGTCCGACATAGACGGCGATTTGCTTGCGGCTGATCATTGCGACCTGCCGAGAGCTGACGGTGTTGCGCTGGAGGCGGCACGATCCGATCGGCCGCGCACGGTTGTGACGGCAAGCGCTCGTGCCCGGTCAGCACCGGCATCAAGCACGACCCGGACGGGGGCTGGCAGGCGCAGCCTGCCGGACAGTCCGCGCGCCCATCCGAAGGCGGCCAGGGATGCGACCGCGATTGTCAACAACGGAATGCCGTAGACGCCGACAATGGCGGCCGGGTCGGTACGGTGCAGGTTGAACATGGCGAAGCCGGAAATCCTGATGCCGACGATTAGAACGATCGTCACCACTATGGCGCGGCCACGTTGATCGCGCGTTGTTCGCGCGAAGCCGGCGATGGAAAGTATGATCATGGTAAACGCAATGGGATAAAGTGCGCTGGAAAAGCGTTCGTGCAGTTCGGCGCGAAACTGCTGCTGATTGCGCCAATAATAGCTTTCGTCCTTGTTGGGATCGATCAGGTCGCGTGTGGGGCGTTCGCGCGGCGCATAGGTGATGTTGCGGAAGCGGTTGCCGAGCGCCGTCATGTCGAAGGCGTAGCGGTCGAAGGCGACGAGCGTTACCGTTTCCGGCCCGCCGGTCCGGCGCTGTAGATACCCGTCTTGCATGACAAGCAAAACGCCGCCGCTATTGTCCTCGACGACCCGGCCGCGCTCGGCGAGATAGGTCATGATCTCGTCGCGGTTGCGCGCGTCATGGATCAACAGACCAAGCAGCGTGCCATCCGGTCCGGTCTCGCGGATGTGAAAGGTCATCTCGCCGACCTTGTTGAAGCGGCCCTCACGCAGGAATGTCGAGATGACATCCGCGCGCACTTCGCTCAGAATCGTGCGCACATGGCGCAACGCGTCCGGCATCACCAGGACGGCGAGAATGCCAACGCTGATCGACACCAGAACGGCAAGGGTGAGCAGCGGCTTGATGATGATCCAGCGGCCGGCGCCCGAGGCCGTCGCAACGACGAGTTCCGAATCGGCATTGAGCCGGTTGAGCGTGTAGGCAACACCGATCGACAACGCGACGGGGGCGATGATGACGTAGAGCGTCGGGATCGCCATTGTCGTGATCTCGAAGAACAGCGCCACCGACTGGCCATCCGAAACGAGAAGGCGCATGCGCCGGAGCGCATTGGTCAGCCAGGCCAGCGTAATGAGCGTTACCAGCGCCAAAAGGAAGGTCTGGAACGCCTGCCGGAAGATGTATCTTTCGAGCACGCCCATGCCGGAATTTAACTCTTTCGCTGCGGTGATTCAAAGCTGTCGCCGGACTTGATGGCGATTTCACGATCACGACGCTTCGACAGGGCGATCTTGTGTTTGGCAGTCGTGCGGGATACCGGGGTGGAGCGAAGCGTGGCGAGTCACAAATATATCAGCATCAAAGGCTGGTAATGACGTTCGGTCACGCCCGTCAGTCTGAGATATGCACCCGCCCGGCGGGGCCGTTTGGAGTCTATCATGCAGATACGTTTTTCCGCCCTGGACTTGCCGACATCCGGAACGCTTGTCGTATTCGTCGCGGAGGATCTGAAGGCGGGCGCTGAAACTCAGGCGCTGTTGTCCAAACTGGATGGGTTGGAACGTGCCGCCAAGGTTCAGGAGTTTACCGGTGCTGCCGAGCAGACCATGACGCTTCTGGCGCCAGCCGGCAGCGCGCTCGACAAGATCATTGTCGTCGGACTGGGGGGCGAAACACTCGACGTGCTCGGCTGGATGCGTCTTGGCGGTCGTCTGTCGGCACTCCTTGGCACCAAGGCGGATGCTAGCGTGTTCGTCGACCTGCCTGACGGGCAGGAGGGTGACCCCGCCAAGGATGTCGCGCCGATGCTCGCCTATGGGGTCTCGTTGCGCGCATATACCTATGACCGGTTCAAGACGACATCCAAAAAGGACGGCGAGCCGGCTACTGCAGCTGCAGGCAAGGGGAAAGGCAAGAAGAAGCCAGCCGATCCCACACTGACCCTGCTCTGCGCCGAGCAGGCTGCGGCCAAGAAGGCGTTTCAGCGCTGGCAGGCTGTGGCTGATGGCGTCAATCTCGCCCGTGATCTCGTCAATGATCCTGCGAATGTGCTCGGGCCGGAGGAGTTCGCCGCGCGCTGCAGCGCTCTGAGTTCGCTCGGCGTAACGGTCGAGGTGCTGGGCGATCGTGACATGAAGAAGCTCGGCATGGGCGCGCTTTTGGCCGTCGGGCAGGGCAGCGAGCGCGAATCACGGCTCGTCGTCATGCGCTGGAAAGGCACAAAGAAGAAGACCTCCAAGCCGGTGGCCTTTGTCGGCAAGGGCGTTGTCTTTGATTCGGGCGGCATCTCGATCAAGCCATCCGGCGGCATGGAGGACATGAAGGGCGACATGGCAGGCGCCGCTTGCGTGACCGGGCTGATGCACGCCCTTGCCGCCCGCAAGGCCAAGGTTGATGCCATCGGGATCGTTGGGCTCGTTGAGAACATGCCGGACGGTCGCGCGCAGCGCCCCGGTGACATTGTCACCTCGATGTCGGGTCAGACGATCGAGATCATCAACACCGATGCCGAGGGCCGGCTCGTTCTGGCGGATGCGCTGCATTACACGATCACGACCTATGAGCCGCAGACGGTGATCAATCTCGCCACGCTCACCGGTGCCGTCATCGTCGCGCTTGGCCATCACTATGCCGGCATGTTCACCAATTCCGACGACCTTGCCGAGCACCTGACGGCGGCTGGCGAGGCATCTGGTGATCAGGTCTGGCGTCTGCCGCTCGGCAAGCCCTATGACAAGCTGATCGAGTCGAAATTCGCCGACATGAAGAACACCGGCGGGCGTTCAGCTGGCTCGATCACAGCCGCGCAATTCCTGAAACGCTTTGTCGGCGAGACCCCATGGGCGCATCTCGACATTGCCGGCACGGGGATGTCTGCGCCGAAAACCGACGTCAACGATAGCTGGGGCTCGGGCTTTGGCGTGCGGTTGCTTGATCGCTATGTCGCCGACGTGTTCGAGGGCAAGTAGAGTTTCGGCCGGGTTAACGGGATGGCGGATATCTGGTTCTACCATTTCGAGCGCGGCCGGCTCGAAGACCTGTTGCCGCCGATCCTGACGCGTTGCCTGGGGCGTGAGTGGCGCGTTGTCGTGCGCGCCTCCAGCCCGGAGCGGGTTGCAGCACTCGACGATCATCTCTGGACTTTCGACGAGCGGGCTTTTTTACCCCATGGCGCAGATGGCGACGCCCATGCGGACCGCCAGCCGGTCTGGATCACGGCAGGCGCTGAGGCACCAAATGCAGCTCAGGCGCAGATCCTGGTCGATGCGGCGGAGGCGCCCGACTATGCGCCGTTCGAGCGCAGCATGCTGGTGTTCGACGGCCGCGATGATGCCGCGTTGACCTCGGCGCGTGAGGCCTGGAAGGCCGCCAAGGAGGCCGGCCACACGCTGTCCTACTGGCAGCTCAACCCGACCGGCCGTTGGGAGAAGAAGGCGCAACACCCGCCCGAAGACGCAGAGTGAACTATCGGGTCGAGCTGCTTGTTTCGATCACGCCTCCAGTCGCTCGCTGAGATCGAGCCATTCCTGCTCGACCTTCGCGAGGAGCTTCTCGGCATCCGCCCGTAGCTTAGACAACTCGACACCGCGTGCCGGCGTCTTGGCGAAAAGCGTTGGGTCCGAGAGTGATACATCGAGTTTCTCGATTCCTGCATGAAGCTTGTTCATCTGCGCTTCCAAGGCTTTGAGTCGCGCCGCCGTGCTCTGACCTGACGAGCCGGCTTTACTATCCAAGTCGGTTGTGTGGTCCGTGACTGCCGGTTTCTCCGCCTTGCGAGCGGATTTCGACTTCGGCCCCACACCGGTCACCTCGCGGCGATAGCTGTCGATATCGCCCTCATAAGGCCGTACGGCACCGTCGGCGACGAGCCACAGCCGGTCGCAGGTCGTTTCGATCAGATGGCGGTCATGGCTGATCACGATCACAGCCCCCGAATAAGCGTTCAGAGCCGTTACCAGCGCGTCGCGCGCATCCATGTCGAGATGGTTGGTCGGCTCGTCGAGGATCAAAAGGTGCGGCTTGTGAAACGCGGCAAGCCCGAGCATCAGTCGCGCCTTTTCGCCACCCGACAGCTTGGCGGCCTTTGTGTCGGCCTTTTCGATCGTGAAGCCCATCTGGGCGACACGGGCGCGCACCTTGGCCTCGCCAGTATCGCCCATCAGCTTGCGGACATGTTCGACGGGCGATTGCTCGGGAACGAGTTCGTCGAGCTGGTGCTGGGCAAAGAAGCCGACGCGCAGCTTCTCGGCCACGACCATGTTACCGGTTTCGAGCGTCAGGCCGCCGTTCAACAGCTTGGCGAAGGTGCTCTTGCCATTGCCATTGGCGCCCAGCAGGCCGATGCGGTCGTCATGGTCGATCCGGATATCGAGCTCGCGCAGGACAGGTGCGCCGGGCGCATAACCGACCGCACCTTTGCTGATATGGATGATCGGCGGCGACAGCGGCCTTTCGGGATCGGGGAGGTCGATACGGGCTTCCGTCTCGCCTTCAATCGCAGCGACGGGGGCCATCCGTTCCAGCGCCTTGAGGCGGCTTTGTGCCTGGCGTGCCTTCGACGCCTTGTAGCGGAAGCGCTCGACAAAGGCCTCCATATGCTTGCGCTGGGCGTCCTGCTTCTTCTGAAGTTTTGCCGTGAGTGCGAGTTTCTCGGCGCGCTGGCGTTCAAAGCTGTCATAGCCCCCACGATAAAGCGTCAGCGTTCGGGCATGGAGATGGGCGATCTCCGTCGTTGCGGTGTTCAAAAGATCCCGGTCGTGGCTGATGACGATCAGCGTGTGCGGATAGCGCCCGAGATAGGATTCAAGCCATAGCGCGCCTTCGAGATCGAGATAGTTGGTCGGCTCGTCGAGCAAGAGGAGATCCGGCTCGGCGAACAGGATCGCGGCCAGGGCGACACGCATGCGCCAGCCGCCGGAATAGGTTTCCAATGTGCGCGATTGTGCGTCTTCATCAAACCCGAGACCGGCGAGGATGCGCGCAGCCCGCGCGGGCGCCGAGGCGGCATCGATATCAACCAGGCGCGTCTGGATGTCGGCGATGCGCGCTGGATCAGTCGCAGTCTCTGCTTCGGCCAAAAGGCTTGCACGCTCGGTATCTGCGTCGAGGACGAAGTCGATTAGCGTTTGCGGGCCGCCGGGTGCCTCCTGGGCGACCGTGCCGATTCGCGCATCGCGGCGCAGGTCGATTCTGCCCTGTTCGGCGCCGATCTCGCCGAGGATCATCCGGAACAGGGTCGATTTGCCGGTGCCATTACGTCCGACCAGGCCAATCCGCGCTCCGTCACGCACGGTTAGCGATGCAGAGTCGAGCAGAAGCCGGTCGCCGAGCCGGTATGTCACGTCCTGGATAGAGAGCATACATGCGTGATGGCCGACCGGATGCGCCGGGTCAACCATGATGACGGAGCGTCGGCGATCAACCGACAAATCATGCCATCGAAAGTCGCCGTCGACGCAATTGCGCCGCACGAGAATGTGAGACACCGTGCCGCTGCATTGAGCCGCAATGCCTCTTGCGGCATGTCTGGCGCCTCGCCATGTCTTCATCACGCCAAAACGACGTGATGTCTTTCGGGAGATCGAAATGATGCGTTTTGCCAAAATTCTGTCGATGGCGGCTCTCGGCGCCATGCTGGCGGGGCCTGCAGCCGCCGGTGACGGTCTGCGCGGCTTCTTCTCGAAGTCAACGGCAACGTCGAACAGCTTCGGCTCGGTGATCGGCCAGGCCGGCGGGTCGGTTCTGGTTGATGTGCTGCTCGCTGGCGGTCTTGTCTGCTATGAAGTTGCTGACATCGACCGGGACTACGAACCTTGGGGGCAACGGCGCATCGATGGCGTGCATGGTGCGGATTTGACGGTGTCGCTGGCACCGTCCGAGTGCCGCGGGATCCAGGAAAACCGGATCGTCTTTCAGGTGCCGCATCCGGCCTACACCGATATTCTCAACATGACCTTTGTGACCGGGGGGCGGGCGGTCGATTTTCAGCGTGTGCAGATTCAGACGCGCAGCCGGCGGGTCGACGATTGAACGACAACCGGATGAGCAACAGGTGGGCCGGGGCGCATGACGAGGAGACGTGCAATGCCTTTGACCAATAAGAGTGCAACACCAGTCCTAGACCGATCGGACCTTGAACCGTCGTTTCAACAGCCATCCCGCCGCGGCGTCTTGGCGCTTGCCGGCTTGGCCGGCGTCGCACTGATCGCTGCGCCATTGCCTGCGGACGCGGGGGTGCGGGTGACCGCCATGGCCGCGAGCAGCGATGCAACAGGCTTATCGGGCGGGTTTGTCACCGTGCGTGGCACGTTTGTTGACGAAACCGCTTGTTATGATGTGGTCGACGTTGCGCGCGGCTACAGTCCGGGCATGGGGCGTGGCGATTTCAACAGTGGTGCCGATGTCAGCGTCTCTGTCGCGCCGATCGCGTGCCGGGGCCGGTCCGGCAATCGCGTCGTCTTCCGGATACCGCACCCCGTGTTCACCGACATTCTCAATGTCGCTTTCGTCGAAAATGGTCGCACCGTGGCCTCGCAACGGGTGCAGATCACCCAGCGCTCGCGCTTTATCCTCGGCGGCTGATGCCCGGTCTTGGCTACAGCGTAACCACGGCCTAGGGTCCTGCCGACAACGTGTCATATCCGCGCCGAAGCGGATTTGCGACGAACGGGAAGAAGGGACCGTATATGACCATCACGCTCTATGATCTCGCCAATCACGAGGACTGTCGCTTCAGCCCCTATTGCTGGCGCGTCAAGATGGCGCTGGCCCACAAGGGCCTCGATGTCGCCGCCGAGGCGACACCGTTTCATAAGATCAAAGAGATTGCCGATGGCGGGTTCAAGACGGTTCCCGTGATCCGTGACGGCGACCGGCTGGTCGGAGACAGTTTCGATATCGCGGTCTATCTCGAAGAAACCTATCCAGACCGGCCGAGCTTGTTCGGTGGTCCGGGCGGGCAGGCCGCGGCGCGGTTGATCGAAGGCTATGCCAACGCAGTCATTATGAGCTCGCTGGTGCCACTTGTCGTGAAAGACGTTCACGACCAGCTCCACCCCGATGATCGCTCCTATTTCAAGGAAACGCGCGAAGCGCGGATCGGTGCCAAGTTCGACGATCTGCATGCCCGCCGCGACGACAATCTCCCAGGCTTCGACAAGGCGCTGATGCCGTTGCGGCTTATGCTGAAGAAGCAGCCCTTCGTCGGTGGGGACGGCCCGAATTTCTGCGACTACATCATCTTTGGTACGTTGCAGTGGAAGCGGGTAACGAGCCCCTATGCGGCGCTGGCCGAGGACGATCCGATTGCGGACTGGTTCGGCCGCTGTCTGGATCTGCATGACGGGCTTGGCCGCTCGATGCCGGCGGCGGCGTGACCGGCACCCGGCGTTGCGGTCCTTCTTAGCCGATCTGGATTGACCGATCCTGTGCATGTTTCAACTGCGTACGGGATCGGCGATACATGTTGGCGCGGCACGATGGCTTGCGGTCTGACGCGGATTTGGGCAGATAGCGCGCGACGGTCGGCCTGTCGCGCCGGCATACGCTTTCCCCAGTCTCAAGGCAGTTGACGAAAAGGACCCTCTGTCATGGCCATCGAACGCACCATGTCGATCATCAAGCCCGATGCTACGGCGCGCAATCTGACCGGCGCGATCAACGCCAAGTTCGAGGCTGCGGGCCTCAGGATCGCTGCCCAGAAACGGGTCTGGTGGACGACGGCGCAGGCCGAAGCGTTCTATGCGGTCCACAAGGAGCGGCCGTTCTACGGCGATCTGGTCAGCTTCATGACATCGGGTCCGATCGTTCTGCAGGTGCTTGAAGGCGAGGGGGCGATTGCCAAGAACCGCGAGGTCATGGGCGCGACCAACCCGGCAGACGCGGCGGAGGGCACTGTAAGGGCCGAGTTTGCCGAAAACATCGAACGCAATTCGGTGCATGGCTCGGACTCGGCCGAGAACGCCGCGATCGAGATCAGCATGTGCTTCGATCTGGCGGACATCGTCGGGTGATCTGACGCCCCTGTCCATTTTGGGGCACAGACGGGACAGTCTGATCAGTGCTCGCCGGCATCAGGACGCTCCGGCGTCTGCGCTTGGATCCCAAAATGTTGCCTCAATCTTATGGCCGTCGAGGTCACGGACGAAACAGCCATAATAGGCTGCGCCATACTGCGGCCGCGGGCCGGGCGCGCCATCGGGTCGGGCGCCTGCTGCGCGTGCGGCCTGCCAAAACGCGTCAACCTCGGCGCTTGAGCGTGCCAGAAATCCAACATGGCTGCCGTTGCCGACCGTCGCTGGGCGCTCGTCAAGCGGGGTGACCACCCAGAACTCGGGGAAGTGCCGGCCATAGGCGACTGCAAAATCACCTTCTTCCATGATCCGGGCGATGCCCAGCGGTGCCAGAACCGCATCATAGAAGGCGGCAGCGCGCGCACAATCATTTGTGCCGATCGAGATATGGGACAGGGCACTGGGCGGGGCGTCAGGCATAGCGGCACCGTTGATTTGTTCTTTTTATGTTCTTATCACATAGCGCATAGCCCCGCAAGCGGTTTGATCCTGCTAGCTGCTTGACCTTGGAGTGCATGCCGGCCAGCCTAGGCTTCGAACATGTTGGAAGTGCCGCTGGTGGCCAAGACACAGGTTGAGGGGACATGAACAAGCCGGTCGTGCAGCGGATCGCCAAATCGGCCTGTCCGCATGATTGCCCGTCGACCTGTGCGCTCGAGGTCGAAGTTGTTGATGCGCAGACGATCGGCCGGGTGCGCGGTTCGGATGACAACAGCTATACGGCCGGCGTTATCTGCGCCAAGGTCGCGCGATATGCCGAACGCACGCATCATCCGGACAGGCTGCTCAAGCCGTTGATCCGGACGGGCGCGAAGGGGGCCGGCGCGTTTCGTGAGGCGCACTGGGATGAAGCGCTTGATCTTGTCGCCGACCGGTTCAAGGCAGCGGCAGATCTCCGTGGCCTTCAAACGGTTTGGCCGTATCACTATGCCGGTACGATGGGGCTCGTGCAGCGCGACATCATGCACGCCTTTCGTCATGCACTTGGCTATTCGCGCCAGTTCGACAGTTTCTGCACCAACATGGCCTGGACCGGCTTTATCATGGGGACGGGGCGGCTAGCGGGTCCCGATCCACGCGAGATGGCGCTGTCGGACCTTGTGGTCATCTGGGGCACGAACGCGGTCTCGACTCAGGTCAATGTGATGACGCATGCGGTCAAGGCACGCAAAACGCGCGGCGCCAAGATCGTCGTGGTCGATGTCTATCAAAACGACACCATGAAACAGGCCGATCTCGGGCTTTGCCTCAAGCCGGGGAGTGATGGCGCACTGGCTTGTGCCGTGATGCATGTCCTATTCCGCGACGGGCTCGCCGACAGGGACTATATGGCGCGGTTCGCCGATTGCCCGGACGATCTGGAACGCCATCTGCAAAGCCGGACTCCGGAATGGGCTGCAGGGATCACGGGACTCTCGGTCGAGGAGATCGAGACCTTCGCCCGCATGATCGGCGACACACCGCGCACCTATCTCCGGCTCGGCTATGGATTTACACGGTCGCGCAATGGTGCGGTGAACATGCATGCGGCGTGTTCGATCGCGACCGTGGCTGGCCTCTGGCAGCATGAAGGTGGCGGCGCTTTCCACAACAATGGTGCGATCTATACCCTCGACAAGTCGATGATCGAAGCCCACGACGCGGTCGATCCAGCGACGCGGGTTTTGGACCAGTCAATGGTTGGGCGCGTTCTGACCAATGATCCGACAGCGCTCAAGGGCGGGCCACCTGTCACGGCGATGCTTATCCAGAACACCAATCCTGTCTCCGTCGCGCCGGAGCAGGATCTGGTCAAGCAGGGCTTTGCACGGGAGGATCTGTTCATCTGCGTGCATGAGCAGTTCATGACCGAAACGGCCGCCATGGCCGATGTCGTGCTGCCGGCCACGACATTCGTCGAGCATGACGACGTTTACAAGGGCGGCGGGCACCAATATCTGATGCTGGGGCCGAAGTTGATCGCCCCGCTTGGCGAGACGCGCGAGAATCTCTGGGTGATCAAGGAGCTTGCGCGGCGTTTGGGGGCTGAACACCCAGCCTTCGACATGAGTGCGCGCGAGCATATCGACTGGATGCTACAGCACTCCGCGCTTGGCACGCTGGATGCGTTTGAAGACGCCGGCTCGATTGACATGCAGCCCGATTTCGAGACGGCGCATTATGTTTCGGGCTTTGCCCATCCCGATGGCCGGTTTCGCTTTCGCCCGGACTGGACCGAGACGCCGGCACCGAACCGGCCTCGGGATGGAGTGCTTGGACCTGTGTCCGAAATTCCCCCACTTCCGGATCATTGGGCGGTGACCGAAGGGGAGACCGAAGACTATCCCTTGCGGCTTGTCACGGCGCCGGCGCGCTCGTTTCTCAATTCGAGCTTCAACGAGACGCCGTCCTCACTGAAGCGCGAGGGCCGGCCGGAAGTGTTGATCCGGGCTGAGGATGCCAGGCGTTTCGGGATTGAGGATGGTGCCGACGTCACGGTCACGAGCCCGCGTGGCAGCGTTCGCCTGTCAGCGCGCCATTTTGACGGGCTCAAGCCCGGCGTTGTGATCTCCGAGGGGCTGTGGCCGAATGAAGCCTTCGCCGACGGTAAGGGGATCAACACACTGACCGGTGCGGATCCTGTCGCTCCCTATGGCGGAGCGGCCTATCACGACAATCGCGTGCGGATCGAAGCGATCTGACGGCCAGTTAATGGCTCGGCTTGCTGATGATGCCGGTCTGATTGATTGGCGGTTTCAATAGACCGAATGTGATCGCAATCAGGTGTTCCAACCTGGCGCTATTGCCGCTAAACCGACGTTCGGCGGGCTTGGAGTCAGAGCGAAGCGGGAGAGATGAATGATGCCAGTCGCAGCGGGGCATGACAGTGGGCGCCAGACGGGCCTGTTGCTCGGCCGGAGCGGGTTGATCGCGATCGTTCTGATGGCTCTTACCATACCAGCCCTTGCCGTACCGGCGGCCGAGGTTGCGCCACGCGAAGCCATGCGACTGCATCTTCTCGACACCTGCGTCATCAATTCCAACCGTCAAAACGACAATGCATCGGTCAACTTCGCCGATCGTTGCCGCTGCGCCACGGATCGCACCATGCGCGGGCTCAATGAGGAAGAGATCGCTAGTCTTGAAGGCTGGGGTGGTGTGTCGCGGTCAGTGGAAGATGCCTTCAACCAGAATTGGGAAGCCTGCGGCTGATCCTCTATCGCGCGTAGGACCCAGGTGGCTGTAGCGTCGATCACAGCGGCAGGTCTTGGGTTGCCTTGATCTCCTCCATCGACAAGGTCGAGGTGACGTTGAACAGGCGGACCTCGGAGATCAGCGACTGGTAGAACGCGTCATAGGCTTTGGCATTGGCCACACGGACCTTGAGAATGTAGTCGATGTCGCCAGCCAGGCGATGCGCCTCAAGGACCTCGGGGCGCTCGCGGATCACCGCGAGAAACCGGTCTTGCCAGTCCTTTTCGTGCTCTGATGTTCTGACCAGAACGAAGAAGCAGGCTTCGAGACCGAGCTTTTCGGGATCGAGCACAACGGTCTGCTTTCTGATGACGCCGGCCTCGCGCAGCTTCTTTATGCGGTTCCACACGGCGGTTTTCGATGCGCCGACGAGACCGGCGATCTCGTCCAGCGACCGGCTGGCATCTTTTTGCAGTTCGGAAAGAATTTTCCGGTCGATGGCGTCAAGCGCGATAGGCATTTTTACGAGTCCTGAGTTTTCGGAACGGTACTTGATCTGCGTCACAAAAGTAGAATGATATCCCTATTTCAATGTGAGATAGTGAAAAAGACGGGAAAATGTTCCATCTTAGGCGGTGAAAGACAACTGCCCGGGACGCCCGATGCGACATTTTCCGATCTTTGTCCGGCTTGAGGGCCGGGATGTGGTGGTCTCCGGTGCCGGAGAGACGGCGGTCGCCAAGCTCAGACTGCTTCTCAAGACCGACGCCCGCATTCTTGTGTTCGGCATCGATCCCGATGCAGACGTCCGTTCATGGGCAGCCAAGAACCGCCTCACCTTAGTTGAGCGCGCAATCGCAGACGGTGATGCGGATGGCGCGGTGTTGGTCTATGGCGCAAATGACGACCCAGACGAGGACGCGCGCGCGGCCGCGATTGGCAAGCGCGCCGGCGCGCTGACCAACATCGTCGACAATCTTGAGGCGAGCGCGTTCATTACACCAGCGATTGTCGACCGCGATCCCGTGACGGTGGCGATCGGCACCGAGGGAACAGCCCCGGTTCTTGCACGCCAGATCAAGGCGGACATTGAAGAGCGTCTGCCGGCATCGCTCGGCTGGCTCGCGCGCCTTGCCGAAGCGTTTCGACCGGCAGCCGAAATGCTGCCGAAGGGCAGGGCGCGGCGCGCATTCTGGTCGCGGTTTTTCTTCTCGGACGGCCCGCGGGCGCTGGCGTCTGCGGGGCCGAGGCCGCCGAGGCACGGCTTGAAACGGTGCTAGAGGAAGTCACCTCCAACTATGACGCCACGGGCCGCGTTGCCCTGGTTGGTGCCGGACCGGGCGATCCGGACCATCTCACGCTGAAGGCGCGGCGGCTCATCGGTGCGGCCGATGTCGTGCTGCATGACCGGCTCGTGCCGCAGCCCATCCTGGAGCTTGCCCGCCGTGAAGCGATCGTGATCGAAACCGGCAAGACCGGCTTTGGCCCAAGCTGGAGCCAGGACGACATCAATGCGTTGATGGTAGACCATGCCAAAGCTGGCGCCCATGTCGTACGGCTCAAATCTGGCGACCCAGGGATCTTCGGCCGGCTCGACGAGGAGATCGATGCGCTTGATGCCCACGAGATCGACTGGGAGATCGTGCCGGGTGTCACGTCGGCAACCGTTGCCGCCGCGACAATCGGCCAGTCGCTGACCAAGCGCGGGCGCAATTCCTCCTTCCGCATTCTGACAGGTCGTGATGTCGAAGGCTTCGCCGATCACAATTGGCGCGAGCTTGCGGGGCCGGGCGCAACAGCGGCGATTTACATGGGCGTCCGCGCGGCCACGTTCCTGCGCGGCCGTCTCTTGATGCATGGCGCACGCGACGATCTCCCCGTCACAGCCGTCGAGAATGCCTCGCGGCCCGACCAGAAGATCGTTTCGACCACGCTGATCGGCCTGCCGGACGCGCTGGACGCTGCGGGGATCGCAGGACCTGCCGTGATCCTGCTCGGCCTAGCGCCGCGCGCCGCTGTGTCCGCGATTGCCGATCTCGATGATCTGGCACTGCCCGACGCGGCAGCTGTTCCGATGACCGCCCTGGCGGGCGGCGCCGTTCGGGAGGCGCTGTGATGGCGCGCGCGTTCAAGCCCAAGATCGCCACCGCGAATGATCTTCTCGAAGGCGATGTCGTCTATTTCACGCAAGAGGGCACCTGGTCGCGGCGGCATTCGGACGCCGAGGTCGCACAGACCGAGAGTGCTGCGGCACTGCTGCTCGCGCGCGCCCAAGGCCACCCACTCAAGGTCGTTGGCCCCTATCTCGCTGACGTGACATTGGCCGGCGATGGAACGCCCGAGCCGGCGCATTTCCGTGAAGCGTTCCGCACGCGCGGCCCCTCGAACTATTTCCACGGCAAGCAGGCGGAGCCAAGCGATGTATAGCTATTCCGATTTCGATGCACGTTTTGTCCGTGATCGTGTTGCTGTGTTCCGCGAGCAGGTCGCCCGCCGGCTCGACGGCAGCCTGACGGAGGACGAGTTTAAGCCACTTCGGCTGATGAACGGCCTCTATCTCCAGCTTCACGCCTATATGCTGCGCGTCGCGATCCCCTATGGCACGCTGAACAGCCGCCAGATGCGCCAACTGGCCCATATCGCCGAGCGTTGGGACAAGGGCTATGGCCACTTCACGACGCGGCAGAACATCCAGTTCAACTGGCCGAAGCTATGCGATGTGCCCGATATTCTCGACGCACTGGCCGATGTCGAGATGCATGCGATCCAAACGAGCGGCAACTGCATCCGCAACGTGACGGCGGACCATTTCACGGGTGCTGCCGTCGACGAAATCGAGGACCCGCGCCCGACGGCGGAACTGTTGCGGCAATGGTCGACCGACCATCCCGAGTTCAGCTTCCTGCCGCGCAAGTTCAAGATCGCGATCACTGGCAGCCCGAACGACCGTGCCGTCACCAAGGCGCACGACATCGGCTTGCGGATGGTGCGCAGCGCCGATGGCTTGCCAGGCTATGAGGTGATGGTCGGCGGTGGGCTCGGACGCACGCCGATGATCGGCAAGGTGGTGCGCGCGTTCCTGCCGAAGGGCGATCTGCTGCCCTATCTCGAAGCGATCATGAGCGTCTACAACCGCAAAGGCCGGCGCGACAACAAATATAAGGCGCGTATCAAGATCCTGGTGCATGAGACCGGGCTCGACGAGATCCAGGCCGAGATAGAAGCGGCCTTCGAGACCATCCGGGCGGCGTTTCCAGGCGTCGATCCGGCATTGGTTGCGGCGATCGAGGCAGCCTTTGCGCCGCCGGTATTCGACAACACGCGGAGTTTCGCCCTGGAAGCTGCTGTGGATGCCGATCCGCTGCTGCGCTCCTGGGTCGAGACCAATGTGGCCGAGCACAAGAACCCGGCCTATGGCATCGTCACGGTCTCGCTCAAGCCGGTCGGTGGCACGCCGGGCGATGCAACGGCAGACCAGATGCGCGTTCTTGCCGACCTTGCCGAGCGCTACGGCCATGACGAACTGCGCGTCAGCCATGAGCAAAACATCATCCTGCCGCATGTCCGGCGCGCTGACGTTCCGGCGCTGCATGCCGCACTCAGGGACGCAGGGCTGGCGACGGCGAATATCGGCCTGATCACCGACATCATCGCGTGCCCTGGCATGGACTATTGCGCGCTTGCCACGGCGCGGTCGATCCCGATTGCCCAGGAAATCTCGCAGCGTTTCGATGATCTGAAGCTTGAGAAAGACATCGGCCCGCTGAAGATCAAGATTTCGGGCTGCATCAATGCCTGCGGCCATCACCACGTCGGCCATATCGGCATTCTCGGCCTGGATCGGGCCGGCGTCGAAAACTATCAGATCACGCTTGGCGGTGACGGCACCGAAAGCGCGGCCATCGGCGAGCGGGTGGGGCCGGGCTTTGCGGCCGACGATCTGGTGCCGGCGATCGAGACGCTGATCGACATCTATCTCGATCTTCGCGAAGGACCGGACGAGACCTTCCTTCAGGTCTATCGCCGGCTCGGTATCGATCCGTTCCGGGCAGGGCTGTATCCGCAGGAGGTTGCGAGCCATGCGGCCTGAAATCGACACCGTGGCCTTGGACGTGCGCGCCAATCACGCGCGGGCGATGCTGGCTGACATGTTTCTGGATCAGGCGTTCGGGCCAGCAGCGCTTGTCAGCTCGTTCGGGGCCGAAGCGGCGGTGTTGCTGCACATGGTGTCGGAGGTTGCGCCAGACGCGCCGGTGATCTTCGTCGACACCCAAATGCTGTTTCAGGAGACGCTGGACTATCAGTTGGAGCTGACCCAGCGGTTTGGCCTGAAAGATGTGCGCCGGGTGACGCCGGACAGTGTCGCAGTGCGCCGCAACGACATCTTCGGCCGGTTGCATCTCAAGGACACCGATGCCTGCTGCGCCTTGCGCAAAACGGCGCCTTTGGCCGGCGCGCTGTCAGGTTTCGACGCCTGGGTGACGGGCCGCAAACGTCATCAGACGGGCGACCGGGCCGACATGAAGCTGATTGAGGCCACCGACGGCAAGATCAAGGTCAACCCGCTGGCCCATTGGTCGCGCGGGGACACGCAAAGCTATTTCGCCCGTCACGAGCTGCCACGCCATCCGCTGGTCGAGACGGGCTTCCGCTCGATCGGCTGTGCGCCCTGCACGTCCCCTGTTGCCGCCCATGAAGACGACCGGGCCGGACGCTGGCGCGGGTCGCACAAAGACGAATGCGGCATTCACATTGTCGACGGCCGGATCGTCCGGACAGCAGCGTAGCGACAGATTTTGGGAGACTTCTACCGATGACCATTGTCGTGCGCGACGGCGCGTTTCATCCGGATGATCTGGCTGCGGCGGAGGCGGATGGCCGCTTCCACTGGCGCGATCTCGCAGACCTTGCATCGGATAAGGACGTGCCCCCAGGTGAGGTCGGCCTCAGGCTTGCCAATGACGTCGAACCGGACGCCATTCGGCCTCATTTCACGCATGTGTCCGCCATCGCGATTGCTTTTCCGGCGTTTTCCGACGGGCGGGGGTTTGGCATTGGCCGTTGGCTGCGTCGGCTCGGCTATATCGGCCGGCTGCGCGCGGAAGGTCATGTGATTGCCGACCAGTATCCGCTGGCGCTTGCCTGTGGCTTCGACGAGGTCGCGATCGATGGTGATCTCGCCGCCCGCCAGGACGCAAGCCAATGGCGCCTCCCGCGCCAGGGGCTGCCGAGCTATCAGGACCGCCTACAAGCGAGCGCCTGAGTTAGCGTGCCTCAGGGGCAGCGTCTGCGTCCGGTTCGACATCGATCTCATCGACGGCCTGTTCGTTCAAGACTTCGGCCAGCACCGACATGGACGAGAACGCGGCTGGATATCCAGAGTAGCAGGCGATCTGGATCATCGTCTCCTTGAGTTCATCCGGCGTCAGCCCGACGCGGAGGGCGGCCTTGAGATGGACGCGCAGTTGTCTCTCGCGTCCTCCCTGTTCGGCCAGGATGGCAATCGTGATCAGCTCCCGGTCGCGCCAGGACAGCGCCGGCCGCGTCCAGATCTCGCCGAAGACCTGCGCTTTGGTCACCGCCATCAGTTCCTTGAAATGCTCCGTCGTTTCGGGGACGGCCCCAAGCAACTCCTCCATAACGCGTTCTCCGGCGGCGATGCGGTCTTCGGTCATGATGTACTCCTTGTGTGGATCCGGGTTTGAGGGCGGGCAGAGGCTAGAGTCGCTGAAACACTATCGTCGAACCGTGTGGGCTCCGGGTCATGCGTCCTGATATGTCTCGACAGTTTGCAGCAAATGTCCGACAACTAGACATTCAATAAGACAAGCGTCTGACATGGGCGCGGGATGCGGGCAGGAGGCGCGTTGGATGACTGATCAGCAGACCGGAAACATAGCCGTGCCGATGGGACGGTTCGACTATATCGACCAAAAAAGCGTGTTGTTTGGACAACCCATGGCGCAGGCGGTGGCCGGATTCTGCGCCGAGCGCGGTGAGGCGCGGGTTTTGGTCGTTGCGGCGCGGTCCCTGTCCAAGAACACCGATGCGATCACCATACTGACAGACGCACTTGGTCAAACCGCGCTGGGGGTGTTCGACGAGGTTGAGGCGCATGCGCCGATCCCGAGTGCGCTTGTGCTGGCCGAGCAGGTGCGGGATGCCAAACCAGATCGGATCGTTGTGGTCGGCGGCGGCAGCGCCATTGACACAACCAAGGCCGCTCTTGTCGCAGTTATGCGCGATGCCAAGACGATTGATGAGGTTGTCGCCCAGGCCGAGCGCGGACGTGCGGCGCGCGGTGACACAAGCGCCCATCCCGTGCCGCCATGCAGGACGCTGACCGTGCCGACCACGCTGTCGGGGGCCGAGTTCGGCGTTATCGGCGGCACGGTCGATCCGCGCTCGAAGATCAAGGAAATGATGCGCGCACCGTGGCTGTGTGCGGAAGCGGTGGTCTATGATCCGGGCCTGAGCTTGCACACGCTGGAGTGGCTGTGGCTGTCGACCGGCATCCGCGCGGTCGACCACGCGGTGGAGACCGTGCTGTCACCGGACACAAATGCGTATACCGATTCGCTTGCGCTGGCCGGGCTCTACCGGCTCGGCAAGGGCCTGCGCGGCGTGAAGGCTGACCCGTCGGATCTGGCAGCCCGGCTTGATTGCCAGTTCGGCGTCTGGCTCGCAAGTGTCGGCATCGGCCGGGTGCGCTATGGTGCGAGCCACGGCATCGGCCATCAATTGGGCGCTGTCGGCGATGTGCCGCATGGCCATACGAGCTGTGTCTTGTTGCCGGCCGTGATGCGGTTCAACGCGTCCGTCATTGGTGACAGGTTCCCGTCGCTGGCGCATGCGCTGGGACGCAGCGACAACGACGCTCCCCGTGCGGTTGCCGATCTGATTTCAGAGCTTGGCCAACCGACGACGCTTGGCGATGTTGGCATCGAGGACAGCCAGTTCGGCGAGATTGCCGAAACCTCGATGCAGAACCCGTTCGTCCAGGCCAATCCGCGCCCGATCACCGTTCCCGAAGACATCATGCGCATCCTGTGGGACGCTGCTTGAGCCGTGCCCGGACGGCAAATCGACCGTCATTCGATCACGCAACGGTTTGAGTGCGGCCCACGTCCGTGCGGACATAACGGCGTGTCGTTGTCCCGGTGACCGTTAGGCTTCTGATGCGGTCACGATCATCGTTTGTTTGTCCGACATAGTGGTTGGCCAATTGCCCATTTTGGCCGTGCACTGTCTTGTATTGCACAAATTAATGTCATAATGTCCGACAAAATATGGAGTGGAAATGCGCCAATTCCAGCTTGAAACATTTGGCGAGCCGTTCCGGCGGTGCGAGGTCGACGAGCCTGTGCCTAAGGCCGGTGAAGTGCTTGTCAGGATGCGCGCCGCCTCGTTGA
>JBCBSK010000019.1:0-32253 GCA_039819185.1 Pseudomonadota bacterium
CCAGCCCCCTGCGGTGGCGCATGCGCTTCTTTGCACGGCAGTTGCTCGGTCTCCAAGCTTGCCCTCGCGTCGAACCCTGATAGGCTTTTGTCGGATTGGTAACGACCGAGGCCCGCGCCGTCGAGACGGCGACGGGCCCAGACCGAGAGTGACATCATGTCCCGATCGAGCCGCGCCCGCCGGGCGCGCCGGCGTCGGCGTGAGGAAACATGTGTGGGGGACGCTGCGTCGGGCCCATCTCCGGGCCGCGAGACCGTAACAGCGGCTGACGCGAGTGTTGTGACGGCGGCGCCGGAAACTGTCGCCCAGTCCACGGAACAGGTTCCTGCCGGTGCGCCGCGCAAGACTCCGAAGACGCGAGAGCGCAGTGCCAACGGACGTTCGGCACCGGGCCCTGGCGAGCACACCTATGCGGCACTCGATCTGGGCACCAACAATTGCCGGCTTTTGATCGCAGCGCCCACGGCGCGCAATTTCCGCGTGGTCGATGCCTTTTCTCGTATCGTACGTCTTGGTGAGGGGCTTGGACGCACGCCCGAACTCTCCACCGATGCGATGGACCGGGCGGTCGAGGCATTGTCGGTCTGCGCAAACAAGATGGCGTCTTATCAGGTGCATCGCAAACGGCTGATCGCTACGGAAGCCTGCCGGCTGGCGGCCAATGGGCCTGATTTTGTCGAGCGCGTTCGCCGGGAGACCGGTTTGACGCTCGAAATCGTCTCGCGCGAGACCGAAGCCTCGCTTGCAGCGGCGGGCTGCGCGAGCCTTATCCATTCGGCGGCCGATGGCGTCGTGGTGTTCGATATTGGGGGCGGGTCGACCGAGATCGTCGTCATCGATCTCGAAGGCATTTCGGGCCGCTACCCGTGGAGCATCGACCGCCATATCGTTGCCTGGACGTCGCTGCCGGTTGGTGTCGTGACCATGGCCGAGAAGTTCGGCGGACGCGATGTCACGCCACAGGTGTTCGAGACCAAAGTCGGATATGTCATGGACATGTTGACCGATTTCGACGGCCTCGAAAAGCTCGCAGGCAAATCGCGTGAGCGCTTACACCTTCTCGGCACGTCTGGCACGGTCACGACGATAGCCGGTGTCCATCTCGGTCTCGATCGCTATGATCGGCGTCGTGTCGACGGCACCTGGATGCGGCCAGATGACGTCACGTCCGTGACGGACCAACTCCTGTCGATGACTTATGCCGACCGGCAGAAGAATGGCTGTATCGGTCGCGATCGGGCCGATCTGGTGCTTGCAGGCTGCGCGATCTTCGAGGCGATTCGGCGCAATTGGCCCTGGGCCGATGTGCGTGTCGCCGATCGTGGCCTGCGCGAGGGCATGCTGCTGACGCTGATGGCCAAGGACGGTGTTTGGCGCCGCCGGCGGCCGAAGTCGAGGCCGTCACAAGGCGAGGCCCAACCGGCACCGGTCCCGGGCGGAGCCAGATGAGCAGCAGACGCGGCGGCCCCTCGGGGCGCAATGACCTGACCGTGAAGCTCAAAAGCAAGAAGAAGCGCTCCGGCCAGTCGCGCCGTTGGCTCGAACGCCAGTTGAATGACCCTTATGTCCGCAAGGCCAAGGCCGCGGGCTATCGTTCCCGTGCGGCATTCAAGCTGGTGGAAATCGATGACCGGCACAAGATTCTGTTTCCTGGCGCGCGGGCTGTCGATCTGGGCGCCGCGCCCGGTGGCTGGACGCAGGTCGCTGTAAAGCGCGTCGGGGCGCCTGACAAGGGCCGTGTGGTCGGGATCGATCTTCTCGACATGGAGCCTGTCGCGGGCGCCGACATCCTGGCTGGCGATTTCCTCGACCAGGCGATCTATGACGTGTTGATTGATCACCTCGATGGCCCCGTTGATATCGTGTTGAGTGACATGGCGGCCGCGACAACCGGATACCGCCAGACCGATCATTTTCGCACAACGGCCTTATTCGAGGCTGCTCTCGATTTTGCCTACCACCACCTTGCGCCGGGCGGTGCGTTCCTCGGCAAGGTGTTTCGTGGCGGCACCGAAACGCGAATCCTGCAAGGGATGAAGCGTGCCTTTGAAACCGTTCGTCACGTGAAGCCGGAGGCCAGTCGGGCCGAATCGGTCGAGCTTTATGTGCTGGCGACGGGCTTTCGCGGCGTCTCCGATGTCGAGGGCGGAGAGGATCAGGTCCCTGTCTGAGGGAAAAACCCCGGCCTGTGCCGCAGCGTCGCATGGCCTGCATGACTTACGCGCTCGGCCGCACTTCCCGCTGCCATAGTCCGGTGATACACACCGGCCACAGTGACCCGGTCGGAGACAAACATGAACACACAGGGCAGGCATCGTCCGGTTGCGGCGGAAGCGGAATTGGCCCTGACTTTTGACGACGTCCTCCTGAAGCCAGGGCGGTCGTCCGTGATGCCGGGGCAGGTCGACACCACGACGCGGCTGACGCGCTCAATCTCGCTCAACACGCCTGTGATCTCGTCCGCGATGGACACCGTCACCGAAGCACGGCTCGCGATCGCTATGGCTCAAGCCGGCGGGCTCGGCGTCATCCACCGCAATATGACGCCTGACGTTCAGGCCGAGCAGGTGCGTCAGGTCAAGAAGTTCGAATCTGGCATGGTGGTCAATCCGGTGACTATTACACCGGAGCAGACCCTGTCGGATGCGCTTTCGCTTATGGCACATCACCGGATCTCCGGCATTCCTGTCGTCGAACGCGACGGCACTGGTGCGCAGAAGAAGCTCGTCGGTATTCTGACCAATCGGGACGTGCGCTTCGCGACCGATCAGAGCCAGCCGGTGCGAGACTTGATGACCAAGGACCTGATTACGGTCTCGGACAGTGTGTCGCAGGACGAGGCCAAGCGGCTTTTGCATCAGCACCGGATCGAGAAACTCCTGGTCGTCGACGAGAGCTACCACTGCGTCGGGCTCATCACTGTCAAGGACATCGAGAAGGCGCAGCTCAATCCGAACGCGGTCAAGGACATGCATGGCCGGCTTCGGGTGGCTGCGGCGACGACCGTAGGCGATGACGGCTATGAGCGTTCCGAACTCCTGATCGACGCGGGTTGCGATGTCATCGTGGTCGATACCGCGCATGGTCATTCTGAACGCGTTTTGGACAGCGTCAGCCGTATCAAGCGGCTGTCGAATTCGGTTCAGGTGATCGCTGGCAATGTCGCGACTGGCGAGGGCACGCGCGCGCTGATCGATGCCGGAGCCGACGCGATCAAGGTCGGCATCGGGCCTGGTTCGATCTGTACGACCCGGATTGTCGCCGGTGTTGGTGTGCCGCAACTAACGGCCATCCTCGATTCGGTCGCAGCAGCTCGCGAGCAGGACACACCCGTAATTGCTGATGGTGGCATCAAATTCTCAGGCGACCTGGCCAAGGCGATCGCGGCCGGTGCCGAGACAGCCATGATCGGTTCGCTGTTTGCCGGGACCGATGAAAGCCCCGGTGAGGTCTATCTCCATCAAGGACGCAGCTACAAAGCCTATCGCGGAATGGGGTCGGTCGGCGCCATGGCACGCGGTTCGGCGGACCGCTACTTCCAGGCCGAAGTACGCGATACGCTGAAGCTCGTGCCGGAAGGCATCGAGGGGCAGGTTCCGTACAAAGGGCCGCTCTCAAGCGTGCTGCATCAGCTTGTTGGCGGATTGCGGGCCGCGATGGGCTATGTCGGTGCCGCGACGATTACCGAACTGCATGACAAGGCGGAGTTCGTGCGCATTTCAAGTTCGGCCCTGCGTGAAAGCCATGCCCATGACGTGACCATAACGCGCGAAAGCCCGAACTATCCGACCAACGTCTGACCAGGTGGCATTCAGATGAGGCTCGGAGGCCGGATCGCGGCCGCAATCGAGGTGCTCGACACAGTCGAGACACGTCACGTTCCTCCCGTCGATGCATTGAAGGACTGGGGCTGGGCACACCGTTTTGCCGGCTCCGGTGATCGTGCCGTCATCGGCAATCTGGTGTTTGATTGTCTGCGCTGGCGGGCGTCCTCGGCGTGGTTGATGGGCAGCGAGACGGCCCGCGCGCTCATGCTGGCGACACTTGTCCGGCATTGGGACATGCCGATTGATCAGCTTGTGACGGCGCTTGCCGATGATCCATATGCGCCGGCTCCCTTGAGTGATGCGGAACGAATGGCTTTGTCGTCGAACGGGCTCGATCGGGCGCCGGACTGGGTGCGCGGCGATTATCCTGAATGGCTTGCGGGAGAGTTCGTAACGGTTTTCGGCGACGAAGCCGCCAACGAAGGACAGGGGCTTTCCACCCGTGCACCACTCGATCTCCGGGTCAACACGCTGAAGTCCGATCGTCCCAAAGCGCTCAAGGCGCTCACGCACCTCAAGGCTGAGGCAACACCTCTGTCGCCGTGGGGCATTCGCGTTCACCACGGGGCCGGGCCACAGCGCCAGCCCTCGGCCCAGGCCGAGGCCGTCTACCGCAAGGGACACGTCGAGGTGCAGGACGAAGGCTCGCAATTGGCAGCGCTTTTGAGTGGGGCAAAACCCGGCTGGCAGGTTCTGGATCTTTGCGCCGGGGGCGGCGGAAAGACGTTGGCGCTCGCGCAGATGCTGGCAAACAGCGGCCAGATCTATGCCTATGACGCTGATCGCAAGCGCCTCGCCAACATCCATGAACGCCTGCAGCGGGCCGGGGTTCGTGCCGTGCAAGTTCGTGATCCGATCAGGCCAGACGCGCTGGCCGATCTCTCAGGCCGCATGGATTTGGTGCTTATCGACGCGCCATGCTCGGGCTCTGGCACCTGGCGGCGGCGGCCGGATACCAAATGGCGGCTGACCGAACAGGCGCTCGAAAAACGCGTGACCGAACAGGACACGGTCCTGCGCCAGGCCGTCGAAGCACTCAAGCCGGGCGGCCGGCTTGTCTATGTCACATGCTCGGTTCTGCGGCGCGAGAATGATGATCGCGTCGCGGCCCTCTGTGACGCCACGCCATCGCTTACCCCCATTTCGATGGATGATCTGATTGGCGACGTGTTTCCGGGTGCTGCTGGCGACAGATTGCGCGCGTGCGTGCTGCCGACCCGTTTTGGGCTTCAGATGACGCCACGTCGCACCGGCTGTGACGGCTTCTATGTTGCGGCCCTTCAGCAGCAGGGGTGATCTGGATCACAGATCGCGGCTCATTCGCCATCCCGTTGCCACAGTCTCACGGCACTTGAGGCACGCGATGTGGTGGCGCGTTCGCCCATTGCACACTCAATCGCCTGACACCGGTATGCGGCGTACAGCACACCGAACCATGGAGAGATCATGCCAGGCCCAGCGATGACGAGACACCGCGTTGGCGCTCCGCGCGCCCGCGTTCGACAGAGAAACTAGGGCCTGGCGCACATCTCGCGCGGGCCCATCGGAGACAGACGATGCAAGCCCGCGTTCTGGAAGAGATCCTCCAAACGCAGCCGGAGAGCCGGCTGCTGTTCAGATATGCCAATGGTGGCTACGCGCCCAAGCTGTTGTACTGGCTTGTGGGCGAGGGTGTGCGCGTCCAGGCGCTGAAAGCCTCTGCCTTCAAACCGCTTGTTGCCCAGCCTGCTCTAACACCTGCGTTGGCCGCGGCCGGAAGTGGTTTCCTGAAGCGCCAGCATCTCTCGCTCTGCGACACTGCCGATGCGCTGATCTATCGCCTTGGGCTTGGTGCATGGCGCCACAAGGGGCAGGGCTTTCAGATGAGCCGGCCTGGCCACCAATTGGTGCTGCAGCTCAACTTTACCGGCGAACACGACATGGCCTACAGGTCGACGCTGCGCCCCGGTAACGCGCACCCGTTTACCTACTGGGACCATCCGGTCAGCCGGGAAGGGTTCAACACGCTTGCCTGGGCCCGGATCGATGTTGACTTCGATACCGGCGAAGCGCTGATCGACGAACTTCAAACAGATTGGGTTCGGTTTGCGAGCCGCGCTTATGAGCGGGCCAAGGTGGATGGGCGCATTCAGCTTGATGGGCGCTGGATCCCTGTCGAGCGGGTCGGGCGCTACGTTAATCGCGTACTTCGCCCCCATGCCAAAGCTTGGGACGAGGCGATGCTGTCGGCCGCGATCCATTTCATCCGCTCCGATCTTGGGCTCAACCGGATTTATCTGCACGACGCCGATACTGGCGCGCGCCTGAAGGGAATCTATGGCGCGTTGCCGCCGCGCTCGCTCTACACGGATCTGCCACGCCGGTTCTGTTTTCGGCGCATCGAGGGCATGCCGGAGTTCCTGGTGACGGGTATGCGGCGCAGACTTGCCGCGCTTGCCAAATCTGCCCCCTTGCGGATCTGGCGAATTGATCTTGAACCTGTCGCGTGATGATCGCTTCTAAGACGTTAGAGCAACCTGCGCCATTCCTGGTGCAGGTTGTTCTAACGCGAGAAGGCGTTGGTGATATCGCGTTTGGGCGGCCCGGCGGCAATCGTCTCCAGATCGTCCTCAATACTCCAGCGGCCTATGCGGTCTGCCGTCTGTGCGTAGGTCCGCATCAATGACTCATAGTCTGAGCGCGGCCATTCATTATATCCCATCAGCGAAATCATCGGGTTGATCCCCTGATAGTCGACCGCACGAAATCCCCATTTCGCGAGATGGTGGTGCAAGGTGTAGAGCGCCATTTTGGAGGCATTTGGCACGTGATGGAACATCGATCGGACAACGAAAATCCGGCCGATTCCGACTCCGAACAGCCCGCCGACCAGTGTGCCGCCCGGATCGCGCGTCTCAACTGAATGGGCAAAGCCGCGTGCATGAAGATCACCATAGAGCCGGGCGATTTGCGGCGTGATCCAGGTTAGCGAGGTCTGGCCTTCGCGTGGCGCTGCGCAAGTTGCCATTGTTGCCGCGAAATCGGTATCGAAGCTTACTCGCAAATCGGATTTGCGCAGGATTGACCGGAACCGCTTCGCGACTTTTGCCTCCTCAAGCAGCAAGATGGCGCGTGGATCATAAGTCCACCATTTCAATGGCGGAACGTGACAGCCGACTGTGAAGCCGCGGCGGTAGCCGGCGATCAGGTCATTGGTGCCGACCCCGCGCGCGATCCCACTGAAGACCCAAGGGTCTTCCATGACCAGAAGCCGTTCTGGCACCCGACGTCCGCCAGTCAAGAATTCACGCGCCAAGACCGGCAAGAAGGCTGGAATATGGCGGGCCCGAAACGGCTTGCCCATCGAGCCCAATCCAAGCGCGACACGCCAGGCCCGAGCCTGCCAGGTCTCAACCAAGGCTGAAACGGGCCTGCCATCGTCCCTCGGCTCTGCGATCTGATGTTCCGCGACATCCAATGCTGCGGATGTCGTTACATCTCTTGCCAACAATCGTCCCCCAACGAATGCGTTGACCCTGATCCGTGCCGTTTCGGCACGTCGGCTCCTGATGGTTCAAACACATCAAAAATCATGCCGGGCGGTTGTCTCTGAAACGGTCGTGATCTAGGACGCCACATGCACGATCGGATTCTCATCATCGACTTTGGCAGCCAAGTCACGCAACTCATCGGGCGGAGGGTGCGGGAGGCTGGTGTCTATTGCGAAATCGTCCCGTTTAATCGCGCGGAAGACGCGATCGCGTCATTCGGCGCGCGCGGCATCATCCTCTCCGGCGGCCCGGCCAGCGTCACCGAAGCCGACACCCCGCGGGCACCGATGGCGGTGTTCGATGCCGGTGTGCCGGTTCTGGGCATTTGTTATGGCGAGCAGACCATGGCGGCCCAGCTCGGTGGCGGCGTCGAGACTGGCCATGCGCGTGAGTTCGGGCGTGCCTTTGTCGAGGTTCAGACAGCTTCACCCTTGTTCGGCGATACCTGGCGGCCCGGCACGCGCCATCAGGTGTGGATGAACCATGGCGACAAGATCACCGCGCTGCCGCCGGGTTTTGAGGCGATTGCTGTTTCAGACAACGCGCCGTTCGCGGCCATCTCGGACGAAGCGCGCAAGCTCTATGGCGTCCAGTTCCATCCCGAGGTGGTGCACACGCCCGACGGCGCCGCATTGATCGCGAATTTCGTGCGCGATATCTGCGGCGCTTCGGGCGACTGGACCATGTCGGCGTTCCGTGAGGAGGAGGTTGCCCGTATCCGAGAGAAAGTCGGCGACAAGCAGGTGATCTGTGGCCTGTCGGGCGGGGTCGATTCCGCGGTCGCAGCGGTGCTGATCCACGAGGCGATTGGCGATCAATTGACCTGCATCTTCGTCGACCATGGCCTGATGCGGCTGAACGAGGCGGAGGAGGTGGTCTCTCTCTTCAGAGGTTACTATAATATTCCGCTGGTTCATGTTGATGTATCTGTGCTTTTTCTCTCTAGGCTTGCGGGTATCTCGGATCCCGAGCACAAGCGCAAAACAATCGGCGCGTTGTTCATCGACGTGTTCGAGGCCGAAGCGGGTAAGTTGGGTGGCGCCGATTTCCTCGCCCAGGGCACGCTCTATCCAGATGTCATTGAGAGTGTCTCGTTCACCGGCGGGCCGTCGGTCACCATCAAGTCGCACCATAATGTCGGCGGCTTGCCGGAGCGGATGAACCTCAAATTGGTCGAACCCTTGCGCGAACTGTTCAAGGACGAGGTCCGCGCGCTTGGCCGCGAGCTTGGCCTGCCGCAGAGCTTTATCGGCCGACACCCCTTTCCCGGACCGGGGCTTGCAATCCGCTGTCCGGGGCCCGTCAGTCGCGAGAAACTGGACACGCTGCGCCAGGCGGATGCGATCTATCTCGAAGAGATCCGCAAGGCGGGGCTCTATGATGCGATCTGGCAGGCCTTTGCCGTCATCCTGCCGGTGTCGACCGTCGGTGTCATGGGGGACGGCCGGACTTATGAGAATGTTCTGGCGCTTAGGGCCGTCACGTCCGTTGATGGTATGACAGCCGATTTCTACCACTTCGACATGTCGTTTCTCGCTGATACCGCCAACCGGATCGTCAACGAGGTCCGCGGCGTCAACCGGGTCGTCTATGACGTCACGTCCAAGCCCCCCGGCACGATCGAGTGGGAATAGCGATGTTCCAATTGGGGCTAGCGTGAGAAAACTTGCTCCAACCTTAATTTATTGAAATCAATAAACTTTCCAGCCTCGTTCAATTTCAGACGGTGATCGCCAAGTTGAGCATGAAATCCACTTTGACGGTAGATCTGACGGTATGCCGAAGACTTGAGTTGAGGCGCATTGCCGAATACCGTCAGCTTGTTCGGTGGTTGTGACGGTATTTTTTCGACACCGAACCCACGGATTTCATTGAGAAAAGGCACGTGAACGGCCCGTTTTCGGGCTGACGGTATTTTGTTGCCTGGCGGAGGGTGAAATGCTGACGGATGCGCCGCTTAAGCAACTGAAACCAAAAGGAAAACCGTTCAAGGTTTCAGACAGGGGCGGAATGTATGCTCATGAGGCGCTCGACATCATTATCGCGCTCAAGACTTGCTCGAGAAACTCGCGCTTTCTACTTCCCTCGCGGTAAGACGCCGATGCGCCTGTGTCCCGTGCCACTTGCAATCAGATTACGAGCCCCATTGTTAAGCGCGCCGATGAACAAGGGCTGCCTTTCAGCCATTTCACCGTTCACGATTTGCGTCGAACCGGGGCAAGGCTTCTTAACGAACTCGGCTTCAATCGGGATTGGATTGAGAAATGCCTTGCGCACGAGGAAGGAAGACCATTCCGCGGCGTCTACAACAAGGCCGAGTACGAAAAGGAGCGCCGTCACATGCTCCAAGAGTGGGCAGATCTGGTTGATGCTTGGTCTAAAGGCGAGAGCCGTGTTCCAACAATCGTTCCCACGAATATGAAGCTGTTTGCGACAGACATGGCTCTATGACAGGATTTGGCGCTCGCGATACTTAGTCCGAACTAGCCAACATTTGACCAATTGGCTCAAAATGCCTGCTGATGGATTGGGAAGAAAACGTCGATAGGCCAGATAGTTGAAGGGTCACCTGTGCAATCAGTATGCACTGAGAGATCCAAAAGAGTCTGGCTGGGCCCGACGATGTGGAACCAATCGAGCCTGCAGATTTAATGCGCCACTTGGCTGTGATGCGCATCGGACAATACAAAAGATCGTCGCCTTATATCTCGAATCACCAATGCGATTTCCCGTTTTGGGAGAAAGGTGTTGCCTTTGCGAGCAGTACAGCGACGAACCAGATTTCTTAAACTGAGCAGGAAGCGCTCATACGCTGCAATTCGCTTGGAGCGCCACCATTTGGACTAAGCGCATTCGAACCGCGCAGCAGCGCCATCCATTGTTCTGATCATCCATGTTCTTGAGCGGAGAGGGAAATTGACTCTCGTTTACGGCTTCTGATAAAAGGAACAAATAATGAACATTGGTGTGCTATGGCTGAATGCATCAGCACTCTCCGCCACCGTATGGCGGCTTTGGAACAAAGTTTTGCGCGCCATTGTGAGGCTGCGGAAGAGCATGTCGCGTTTGGCATTCAGGAGATAGATCATATTTTGCACGGCGGTCTGAAATGCGGCGCGCTCCACGAGGCGATTTCGGAGAGAGCGGCCGGCGCGCCGGCCTTGGCAGGGATCGCGCTTGGGGTTCTGCAACGGCTTAAAACGCAGCAGGATCGATCGGCAGTCTGGATCCGGCAGCGGGCGATCGAAACCGAAACCGGCGCACTTTATCCACACGGGATTATTCCATTGGGGTTTGATCCTGGCGACCTGATCGTCGTGCGTGCGCAAAGTGTGACGGACGCGCTGTCGGCAGGTTTGGATGCCGTGCGGTGCGCATCCCTCAGTGCGGTTGTTCTTGAAACCTGGGGCACTCCGAAAGCGCTTGATCTTACCGCAACACGGCGTCTGGCGCTCGCTGCCGAACGGTCGGGCGTCACGCCGATCCTGCTCAGGGTTGGCGCTGATCCGCAGCCGAGCGTGGCGCACACCCGCTGGCAGGTGGTGTCTGCGCCATCGCGCCCTTTGCCCGCCAATGCACCTGGGCGGCCAGCCTTCGATCTGACCTTGTTGCGTAACCGCGCCGGTGCTTTCGGGCAGCATTGGCGCGTGGAGTGGGATCATGAAACACGCCAGTTCCAATCCATCCCGCCGCTATCTCGCGGTGTGGTTTCCGTTCCTGTGCGCCGACCGGCTCAGCCGCCAGCAACGCCGCTCGCCCAGACAGGATGAGACGCCGCTGTGCTTCATCGAGAAACACAACAGCGCTCTCCGGGTCACCGCGATCAATCGGGCCGCGGTCGCGCTCGGATTGATGCCCGATCTGACATTGGCCGACGCGCGCGCCCGCGTGCCGCATCTCAAGGCGGTGGAGATGGACCGGACAGCGGATGCGGACTGGCTCGGCTGGATCGCTAACGGCTGCGACCGCTACACGCCGATGGTCGACATGGTGGCGCCGGACATGATCCGACTGGACATCACGGGCTGTGCGCACCTATTTGGCGGCGAAGCGGCGCTGCGGGACGATCTCATCGCGCGTCTGTCACGCATCGCCTCAGCCACCCGATCCTGCATTGCCGGCACACCGCAGGCGGCGCGGGCGCTGGCGCGCTTCGGGGTGGGGCATACAATCGTTCCGACGGGCGCGGACGTAGATGCCGTGGCGCCGCTCCGCGTCGCCGCACTGGAAGCCGGGCAGGAAACGTCCCAAGCGCTCATCCGCGCGGGCTTGAAGACCATTGGCGATCTCGCAGCCCGTCCGCGCACACCGCTTGCCGCCCGCTTTGGCAGCGGCTTGACCACGCAGCTTGCGCGGCTTCTCGGTGAAGAAAACATTGGCATCACGCCGCGCCGGATCACGCCATCATGCACGGCGGAACGGCGCTTCGCCGAGCCTGTTGCCGATGTGGAAACAGCGCTTGGCACGTTGCAGGGTTTGGCTGTCCAGATCGCGGGCAGCCTTGAGCGGCGCGGCGAGGGCGGGCGCGCATTCGAAGCCAGCTTTTTCCGCACCGACGGCGCGGTCGCGCGGCTATGGGTCGACACCGCAAAACCTGTTCGCGCGCCTGAAACGGTGCTCAGACTGTTTCGGGAACGCATCGACACGTTGCATGATCCGCTCGATCCCGGCTTTGGCTATGACCTGATCCGGCTCGCCGTCATGGCATCGGGACCCTTCGAGACGGTGCAACATAGTCTTGATGGTCGCGAGGTCGCCGATGATGATGTGGCAGCACTGATCGACCGGCTCACGACGCGGCTCGGGCGCGATGCCGTGATCCGGTTTGTACCGATTGAATCTCATATCCCGGAACGATCGGTGCGCGCGGTGCCTGCCGGGCAATCTCCCCAAGAGACCAGCACATGGGACACTGCTTTTCCGGATGAGGCACCTTCACGCCCGCTTTTGATGTTTGATCGGCCGCAACCGATCGAGGCCGTGGCAGAAATCCCGGATGGTCCGCCGCTCAAATTTCGCTGGCGGCGCGTTTTGCATGATGTGGCCCGTGCCGAGGGACCGGAGCGCATCGCGCCGGAATGGTGGCGCAAGGATGAGTCCTGCCCGACGCGGGATTACTTCCGGGTCGAGGACGCGCAAGGCCGCCGCTTCTGGGTGTTTCGGGACGGGCTCTATCATGAGGAGGATCGCGCGCCGCGCTGGTTCCTGCATGGGTTGTTCGCATGACTGGCCGGATCGACACGGCCTATGCGGAGCTTGCCGTCACGACGAACTTTTCCTTCCTGCGTGGCGCATCGCATCCAGGTGATCTCGTGTGCCGGGCGCTGGAACTCGGCCATATCGGGATCGGCATCGCCGACCGGAATTCGGTGGCCGGCGTCGTGCGGGCCTATAGCGCTTTGAACACATTGCGCGAGGCTGAGGACGACACAACCGCCGATGCCGCACGCACCTTCAAGCTTGTCGTCGGCGCGCGCCTCGTCTTTGCCGATGGCACGCCGGACATTCTGGCCTATCCGGAGACTCGGGAGGGCTGGGGCCGGTTGTGTCGGCTGTTGACCGATGGCAAGCGCCGGGCCGAGAAAGGCGACTGCCTGCTCTACCTCGATGATCTTTTGATGCGCGGCCGTGACCTCTTGCTGATCGTCGTGCCCGGCCAGAACCATGATCCGCTGGCCCCGCTTCTCGCGCGGATCTCGGCCCGCTTCCCCGGCGCGGTCTGGCTTGGCGCGCGCATGGGATTCAAGGGCCATGACCGGCGCAGGCTCGCTGATCTCAAGGCGATCACCGCGCAGGCCGGCGTGCCGCTGATCGCGACCAATGATGTGCTCTATCACGATCCCTGCCAGCGTCCCTTGCAGGATGTGGTGACCTGCATCCGCGAAGGCATCACGCTGGATGCGGCCGGGTTCAGGCTGGAAGCGAACGCCGAACGCCACCTCAAATCTCCAGCCGAAATGGCGCGCCTGTTCCGCGACTGCCTCGAGGCGATCTCCGAGACGACAGATGTCCTCGCGCGCATCGATTTCTCGCTGGATGACTTGCGATACATCTATCCCGATGAACCCGTGCCGCCGGGCAAGACCGCGCAAGGCTGGCTTGAACAGCTTGTCTGGCGCCATGCGCCGTATCGTTATGTTGATGGCGTGCCCGACAAGGTGGTCAGGCTTTTGGACAATGAACTTAAACTGATCGCGGATCTCAATTATGCGCAGTATTTCCTGACGATCCACGACATTGTCCGTGTCGCCGAGGACAAGGGCATTCTCTGCCAGGGCCGTGGGTCCGCCGCCAATTCCGCCGTTTGTTATGTGCTTGGAATTACCGCCGTTGATCCCGCCGAGCATGACCTTCTGTTTGCCCGCTTCATCTCATCGGAGCGCAAGGAACCACCCGACATTGATGTCGATTTCGAGCATGAGCGGCGTGAGGAGATCATCCAGCACATCTATCAGCGCTATGGCCGCGAGCGGGCCGGGATCGCCGCCACCGTGATCCGTTACCGGCCCCGCAGCGCCATTCGCGAAGTGGGCAAGGTGCTGGGTCTCAGTGAGGATGTGACCGCGCGGATGGCCGGCACCATCTGGGGCAGTTGGGGCACCGAGATTGCCAAGAAGCACATCCGCGAGGCCGGCATCGATCCCGACAATCCGGTGATCCGCCGTGCGGTCGATCTCGCGACGCAATTGCTCGGCTTCCCCCGGCATCTGTCGCAGCATGTCGGCGGTTTCGTGCTGACGCGGGACCGGTTGGACGAGCTTGTGCCGATCGGCAATGCGGCGATGGACGACCGCACGTTCATCGAATGGGACAAGGACGATATCGACGCACTCGGCCTGATGAAGGTCGATGTCCTGGGTCTCGGCATGCTGACCTGCATCCGCAAGTGCCTCGATCTGCTGCGTGCCCATTGCGGCATCGATTATGCGCTTGCCGATGTGCCGCAGGAGGACCCGGTCGTTTACGACATGCTGTGCAAGGGCGACTCGATCGGTGTGTTCCAGGTCGAAAGCCGCGCGCAGATCAACATGTTGCCGCGTCTGAAGCCGAAAGAGTTCTACGATCTCGTTATCCAGGTTGCGATCGTCCGGCCCGGGCCCATTCAGGGGGACATGGTGCACCCCTATCTCAGGCGACGGAACGGCGAGGAAGACGTCGACTATCCCGAGCCAAAACCGCCGCATGATCCAAACGAACTGCGCGGCGTTCTGGGCCGCACCAAGGGCGTGCCGCTGTTTCAGGAACAGGCGATGAAGATTGCCATGGTGGCCGCCGAGTTCTCCGATCAGGAAGCGAACGGTCTCAGGCGCGCCATGGCGACCTTCCGCCATGTGGGCACGATCCATACGTTTGAACAAAAGATGGTCGAGCGCATGGTCGCGCGCGGCTATGAGCGGGATTTCGCCGAGCGTTGCTTCAACCAGATCAAGGGCTTCGGTGAGTATGGCTTCCCCGAAAGCCATGCCGCCTCATTCGCCAAGCTCGTCTACATCTCATCCTGGATCAAATGCCATCATCCGGCGGTGTTCGCTTGCGGCCTTTTGAACGCCCAGCCCATGGGGTTTTACGCGCCGGCGCAGATTGTTCGGGATGCCGAGGAGCATGGTGTCGCGGTGCGTCCCGTCGACATCAATCACAGCCATTGGAACAACACGCTGGAACACCGGGAGGGCGGCGCGCTCGCGCTCAGGCTCGGCTTCCGTCAGGTCGACGGGTTTCAGGAGGCTTGGGCGGGCCAGCTCGTCGCGAACCGGAGCGCGGGCTATGACAGCGCGGAGACCCTGTGGCGGAGGGCGCGCGTCCCGCACCGCGGCTTGAAGCTGCTGGCCGATGCCGATGCGTTTCGGTCGATCAACCTAGATCGTCGGGCCGCGCTTTGGGCGGTGCGACGCTTGCCGGATGATATTCCCTTGCCTCTGTTCGAAGCTGCCGACCGGCGCGAACTCGGCGACGAGCCCGAAGTGCTCTTGCCCGATATGACGCTGGCGGAACATGTGGTCGCCGATTATCAGACCATTCGTTTGTCCCTCAAAAGCCATCCGATGGCGCTGCTGCGCCCGGTCTTTGACCGCCAGAAGGTCGCGTCCAGCGCCGATATCGCAAGCTTGTCCGACGGCGCGTTCGCCAGAATGGCCGGCGTCGTGCTCATCCGCCAGCGGCCCGGCAAGGGTAATGCGATTTTCATCACGCTCGAAGACGAAACCGGCATCGTCAATGTGGTGATCTGGGCGCGGCTGTTCGAGCGCTTCCGCCGGGCGATCATGGGCGCCAAACTCGCTCTTGTGTGCGGCCGCGTTCAGAAAAGTGTCGAAGGGGTCATTCACTTGATGGTGACATCGATCCATGACCACAGCCACGAACTCGATCGTCTCTCAGAGAGCCACAATGCGCCGCTGACGCCATCGCGTGCCGATGAGGTGATCCGCCCACAGATCGCCAGAGGCGATAGCGCCAAGGGTAGCCTGATCCCAAGCCGCATTCCCAGCCGTGCCGGTCACCCACGCGATGTCCGGATCATCCCGAAATCGCGGGATTTTCATTAGTGGCAATATCCTGTCCAACGCCTTCCTTCACCAAACCGCCGCCTAGCCATCGCGCAACATTCTGTTGTCTCCGACTGAAACATTGATCCGAAGGCAATCTCCTCCAAGTCCAATCGCTGAACCCAATCGAGCTGTGCTCAAGCCAAAGTATCGCTTCGCCGATTTAGCCCGCAATGTCTGCCATTACTGGAGTGCTGGCAAAGGATCGGACGCAACCTACACAAGATTACCCATCTTACTTCAACGACGATCTGGCGGACAGGTTGATCACCTCGCCAATGACGGCTCGCTGTTTTGGCGATGGTCGCCACGAGTCATCATGCTGGAACAAAGCCCGTGGCGGCGGTGGGTGCACTTCGCTCTATCTCACCACATGCAGAACAAGACGCAAAACAGCGTTGGTCGGGCGGCCCTGTTCGCCGTGGCGCCCATGATGGATAGGCGCGAAAAGTCCCAATTCAGAGCATTTAAGGTCTGTGTGGGTGTGGTGTGTGCACCAAGAGAGCCAAACACGTCCAAAACACGACAGTTCTCGTCCGCAAAGCCAGCCCGATAGGCACTATCACTCAATGGCGGAAAGCAAATGCGGGATGTAGTCGCGCACCGTTGTCGATCGCATCACTATCAGTTGTGTCGAGCCATCCATCGACAACGCCTGGAATTGGATGCTTCGCGGCCGCCCGCTTCAATTTTTGATCAACTGCCACGGCAACCAGCCTCCATTCCTTCGGTACAACTCGCCGTGCTCGCAGCGCGAGCATTCAAGACTCAGCTGCTTTCGGTCGAACGTGAAAACGGAATGTTCGCAAAATGCGGTCGTCAAGGATCGGCTTAAGCCACTTCCGGGCGACCAAGACCGATCCATTCAAATTGCCTCTTAGCAACTCCGGTCTTGTGTGCATGTCGATTTCATCAAGGGCTTGGAGAAAATGAAATGCCCTTCATCAAATGGCGAAAATTACTGAATGTTGTTTGTTGACGATTGCCGCCACTATGCCCGGTAAGAACGGGGAGCTGGACAATGGCCGGCAGAAGGCGACGTGGCAGAAGCGCACCTGATGGTCAGCCGGGCGGCCTCATGCGACCGATCCCCGTCGGCGGAAGGCTCAAGCCGCTTTGCGGCTCGGATGTCCAAAGCATCCTCACGGCCGCGTTTGAAATTCTCGAACGCATTGGTATCGCGGATTCACCGGGCTGGCTCTCGACGGCGCTGATCCATCGCGGTGCCCAGCGTCGAGACGACGGGCGCATCATCTTCCCGCGAAGCCATGTCGAGGCCGCTCTTGGCCGGGCCGCCAAAGTTGTCTCGCTTCCCGGCTACATCGAGGATCGCGGTATCGAGATCGGTGGTGGGCGCGTGCATGTCGGCTCCGGCGGCGCAGCGGTTCAGGTGCTGGATGCCGCAACCGCGGCATTCCGCGAGTCGACGCTGGCCGACCTCCATGACCTGATGCGTGTGCTAGACGTCTGCCCGAACATCCACTACGGCGTTCGCCCCGTCGTCGCCCGCGACATGACCGCACCTCGCGATCTCGACATAAATACCGCCTTCGCCAGTCTGAAGGGGACCTCCAAGCCAATTGGCGTCAGCTTCGACAATGCTGGCCATGTAGAGCCAGTGACCGACCTGTTCGACATGGCGCTGGGAGAACCCGACGCATTCCGTCGACAGCCCTTCTGCATGGCGATCATCGTGCATGCTGTGTCACCACTGCGCTATGCGCCGGAAGGTGTCGAGATCATCCGTGCCGCGATCGATTGCGGCATGCCGCTCCAAATCTGCACCGCCGGGCAGGCTGGCGCCACGAGCCCGGCATCGCTTGCCGGCGCTCTGGCCCAGGGGCTTGCGGAATCGCTGGCGGGCATGATGGTGGTCAACGCGATCCGGCCAGGTCATCCCTGCATCTTCGCCTTCATGCCCTTCATCTCCGACCTCCGGACAGGCGCCATGAGTGGCGGTGGCGGCGAAGCTGCCATCGCTAACGCCGCGGCGGCGCAGTTGCTCCGTGAGCTGAACCTGCCGTCGACCGTTTCCGCCGGGATGACGGACTCAAAGATCGCCGATGCCCAGGCCGGCTACGAAAAGGGCTACACAGTTGCGCTTGCCGCGCATGCCGGTGCCGACATGATCAATCTCTCGGTCGGCATGCTCGGGTCGATCATGGTGGCCTCGCCGGAAGCGATGGTGATCGACGACGAGATGTGCGGCGCGATTCTGCGGTCGGTGCGCGGTGTCGATATCTCTGGCGGATCGATCGACCTCGATGTCATCGAAGCCGCGGTGACGGGCGATGGTCACTATCTCGGCCAGCCGCAAACGCTCGCGTTGATGAAGACGGAATACGTCTATCCGATGCTTGGAGATCGCCAAAGCGTGGCCGACTGGATGGACGGTGGCAGCCGATCGATCTGGGAGCGGGCGCGCGATCGGGTCAAGGAAATCATGGCCGATCCCCCGCAACATTTGCCCGCCGCCGCCGAACAGCGCATTCGCGAGCGCTTCGATATTCGCCTGGACGCTGGGAGGGCATTGGCATGAAGGTTGAGCGACGCGTTCTTATCGAAGCTCCGATTGACCGGGTCTGGGCCGCCGTCCGGAACTTCGACGGTGTGGCCAACTGGAACCCTGGCGTTGTGGCGGCGCGCATGGAAATGGGCACGCCAACCACGGTCGGCTCAATCCGCCATCTCGACATCGTCGATGGCACCATTTTCCGGGAGACTTTGCTGGCCCATTCCGACGATGAGCAGCTCTATTCCTACGACATCATCGAAGGCCCTTTGCCGTGCACCGACTACATCTCGGTTCACCGCTTTGAACCGACGTCGGACGGCCAGATGACCCTCGGAATCTGGGCAGGCGAATTCGATTGCGATCCCGCCGACGCTGGCAGACTCGAGACCATCGTTGGTGATCAGATCTATCGCAACGGCATGCTTGGACTGAACGACTACCTGAAGGGACAGACCCAATGACCGATACCTTGGCACCACGCGGCATCATCGGCGTGATGACGCCGGCTATGAATACGGTCATCCAGCCGGAACTTGAGATGCTTCGTCCGCCCGGCGTGACCAATCAGATGCAGCGGTTCCGCCTCGGCGGTGATGCAGTTTCGGAAGACATTGTCGAGGAAGCCAGCAAGCTGATGGACTGCAAACCGGTCGCGCTGGCGATTGGGTTGACGACGGACGCTGGACCGGGTGGCGTAGCCAAGCTCGCCGCCCGGTGCGCGGAAGTCGCTGACACTTTTAGCGTGCCCGTCTGTAACGCATCGGAGGCTGATCATGCGGCGCTTCGCGCGTTTGGCGCATCACGGGTTGCTGTCGTCACGCCGTTCAACGCTGACCTCGACCGCACTGTGCGCTCCAACGTGGAAGGGGCAGGTTTCGAGGTTGTCGCCATCAAGGGAACCGAGGCCCCATCGCTTCCGGAAATCTGCGAGACCCCGCTTGACGATATTCGCAGGGTGTTTCGCGAGGTGGCCGAAGCAGACTGCGATGCCATTCTTCAGGTCGGCACGGCTCTTCCGGTGGTCGCGATGCTTGACGACCTCGAAAGCGAGCTTGGCCGGCCAATCGTCGCCTGCAATGCAGCACTCTACTGGCAGACATTGCGCACCGCAGGAATCACAGACCAGATCGCGGGCTTCGGCCGGCTGTTGTCCGAGAACTAGTCCGTGCGCACCCAGGCCCAAGTTGTCGTCATCGGCGGCGGCGCCGTTGGCGCGTCCTGCCTCTATCATCTGACCCAGGCCGGTGTGACCGACTGCCTATTGATCGAAAAGGACGAACTGACCTCCGGCTCCACATGGCATGCCGCCGGCAACATCCCGACCTATGCGGCAAGCTGGCTCGGCATGCGTGCCGGCAACTATGCCTGGCGCCTCTACAAGGACCTTGGAGACCGCGTCGACGCGCCGATCACCTATCGCCATACCGGTGCATTCTGGCCGGCGCATACAGACGATCGGATGGACTTCTACCGCCATCTGGTCGGCATATCGAAGTCCGCCGGTTTCGAACTTGGCCTCCTGTCCCCCCGCGAGATGGAGGCGATGCATCCTTACTACCGGTCCGACGACAGCGTGCGGGGCGCCATCTACGACCCCTACGAGGGGGATATTGACCCGAGTCAGTTGACCCAGGCGCTTGCCAGGCGCGCGCGCGACGCTGGTGCGGAAATCGCCCGTTTCACAAGGGTCGTCGGGATTGAACGGGGCGCTGGTGGTGAATGGCGCGTCACGACGGACAAGGGCGTTGTTGCCTGCGACATCGTCGTCAATGCCACCGGGTTCTATGGCGACGTCGTTGGCGGCCTAGCCGGGGCGCATGTCCCGGTCGTCACGCTTGAGCACCAGTATCTGGTTACCGAGCCGCTGCTGGAACTGGAACGCGATCCGGAGCTCTTTCCGCTCGTGCGTGATCCGGACATCCGCTTCTACCTGCGCCGCGAGCGGTCGTCCTTCCTGTTTGGCTCGTATGGGCATGATGGCCGGCTCGCTTTCAACGACGGCATCCCGGACGATTTCGCCCATGCACTGTTTCCCGACTCGGTCGATGATATCGCGGAGGTCTTGGAGGACGCGATTGCACACATTCCGCTTCTTGCCGAGGCGGGCGTCCAGCGCTTCATCAACGGACCCATTGGCTATTCGCCGGATGCGCAACCGCTCTGCGGACCCGCTAAGGGGCTACCGAACTTCTACCATGCCTGTGGGATCCAGATTGGCATTACCCAGTCCGCGGCCGTTGGCAAAGCGATCGCGGAATGGGTCACCGAGGGCGAGACCGAATGGGACATGGCGGCATGGGACCCGCGCCGTTTCGGTGATTGGGCCGATGATGCCTTCGCCCGCGACCGGGTCGTCGAGCTCTACGGCCTGCAATATGCCATCCCGTTTCCACACCGCCTGTTGCAGTCAGGCCGTCCGGTCAACAGGACGCCGCTTTACGACACGCTCAAAGACAAGGGCGCACAGTTCGGCCAGATCGGAGGCTGGGAGCGGGCCATGTGGTTTGATCGCGATGACGCGGCCTATGAAGAGAACCTCCTGAGCTTTCGTGATCGTGAGCCCTGGCGTGAGGCCGTTCGGCTCGAATGTGAAGCTGTCCGCGACAATGTCGGCATCATGGACCATGGCGGCTTCACCAAATATGAGGTGACCGGCAGCGGCGCCGGCGCATTCCTCGAACGGGTTATCGCAGGCAGCTTGCCGAAAGTTGGCAGGGTCAAGTTGTCTTATCTGTTGACGCCGGCGGGGCGGATCTGGAGTGAGACGACGGTCGCGTGCCTCGACGACCAGCGCTTCCTGCTGTGTGGTCCCACATTGGCCATCGATCGCGACTTCGACTGGCTGTCGTCATACTGGCCCGACGATGGAACGGTGAACCTGAAACTGGGGAGTACGCGCGATGGCGCCCTGTTGATCATGGGTCCGAGGTCGCGCGACCTCCTGTCAAAGCTGACGTCGGCCGATCTTGGTCGCAAAGCGATGCCGTGGATGTCCGTTGCCGAAATCGAGATCGCCGGCAGGCCGGTGATTGCGATGCGCGTGTCTTATGTCGGTGAACTCGGCTGGGAGCTGCATATGGCTTCGGCGGACTTGGCCGGCGTCTATGCGGCCTGTTGCGAAGCTGGTGAAGCTTTCGGGCTTGTGGATTTTGGCTCCTATGCACTGAATGCCATGCGCATCGAAAAGGGCTATCACGGCTGGGGCGCCGATTTCGGAACCGAATACACGGTGTTCGATGCTGGTCTGTCGCGGTTCGTCAATCTGGGCAAGCCAGATTTTGTCGGCCGCGATGGCGTCCTCGCGCAGCAGCAGAAGGTGCCCGAATGGCAGTTCGCCGGGTTCATCGTCGAAAGCGCGGATGCAGACCCGCTCCCCAGCGATCCCATTCTTCTTGACGGCACGGTCATTGGCTACGTGACCTCCGCGACCGAGGGGTTCCGCATCGGCAAGCGGGTGGCTCTAGGTTATGTCCAGGGCGGCTTGGCTCAGGAGGGCAGGGTGTTCGAGATCGAGGTGCTCGGCACACCATGCCGCGCGACAGTGAGCCGGCTGCCGTTCTACGATCCGGGCAATGACCGTCTCCGGGCCTGATCGGGTCAGCGTCTGAAGCCGTCCGTCTCATTGCACCATGACGCGAGCGTGTCTGCGACATGAAGGCCGATCTCGTCTTCTGGCGTTTCGGCCGGCCGGACAACCACATGCCATGGCACGGATACGCCCTCGCGCCCGACACGCGCGCCAACGATCCGATTTCCGTCGATAGCGCCCTTTACGGCCCAGCCGGCAAGGACCGACGTTCCGAGGCCGGCTGCCACCATCTCGACGATCGCCTCGGGAAGCTCGACCGTCTCAGTCCAATTCGGATAGGTGTCGTTGGGGCGAAACAGCCGCGCATATTCGCGGTCTGGCTCGGGGATTCTGGTGTAGGTGATGAAGCTCTCGCCGACGACGTCCTGCCCCTCGATGAACGCCTTCCCGGCAAGCCGATGGTCGGGTGGCATGATGAATTTGAGCTCATCGTCGAACAGATGAATGGCCTCAAGCCGGCGCTGACCGATCTCGCCCGAGACGATAACAAGGTCGACCGTGTGGTCGGCAAGGCGCTCGATCGGGTTCCTGGCTGCGGCCGCGATGACCTGAATGCCGATATCCGGTGAGTGTTCCTTCAAATGGCGCAGGAATTGCGGCAACCAGTGATAGGAGCTGTAGGCTTCGACGGCGAGCCTGATCACGTGCCGCACGCCATATCCCATCCGTTCGGCGTCGTGCTCGGCGCGGATGAGGTCGGCGATGATCCGCTCGGCCACCTGGGCTAGATATTTGGCGGTTGCCGTCATGCGAAGACGCTTGTGCGAGCGCGTGAACAGCGGCACCCCGAGGCGACGTTCCGCCTCCCGAATGCGATGCGAAAGCGCCGATGGTGTAATCCCAAGTTGTTCGGCTGCGTCCGTCACACGCGGTATCTTCGCGAGCATTGCGATCATCTGGTAGTGGCGCAAATCAAGGAGCGGCGAGCGAGATGTCACGTCGTGAATCGATTTCACAAATAAAGCCAGATTTCGAGATTGAGATTCGTCCTGCAACTGACGAGAGTCAAGCTGCCAATGACTGCCCTGACCGTAGGAGGAGCGAGACGCCATGGACGGGATCTCGACCGCGGACAACACGCTTCGTGCCTATGACCGAGACCATCACATCCACGGCCAGACCAACCTTCGCCAGCAGAGTGAACACGGTCCCGTCGTCATGGTCACCAGCGGACATGGCGTCCGCTTCAAGACAGATGAAGGCCGCGAACTGATTGACGGGTTCTCGGGACTCGGCTGTGTCTCGCTCGGCTATCACAACGACAGGCTCGCAGCGGCCGCCAAACGGCAAATGGACATCCTGCCGTATGCGCCGACATTCTACGGTCGGTCCCATCCGAAAATCGCCGAACTGGCAGAGCGCCTGACCTCGATGGCAGCGGTTCCGATGGATCGCGTGATGTTTCAGTGCTCCGGCTCGGAAGCGAATGACGCGATGATCAAGTTCCTTTGGTATCGCAACATCGCCCGCGGCCAGCCCGAGCGTCGCAAAATCATCTCGCGATGGCGCGGCTATTACGGCAACACGGTCGCCGCCGTCAGTGCCTCCGGCCAGCCGCATATGCATGCGAAGTTTGGGCTGCCGCTTGACGGGTTCCTGAAACTGTCGACGCCGAACTACTATCTCGCGCATGAGGACGGCGAAACGGAAGAGGAATTCTCCGCCCGCATGGCCGATGAGTTCGAAGCCCTTGTGCTTGCTGAGGGGCCCGACACGATTGCCGCCTTCTTCGCGGAGCCGATGCAGTCAGGCGGTGGCGCGATCCGTCCGCCGAAAGGGTACTGGGAGGCGATGCAATCGGTGATCCGCAAATACGACATTCATCTTCATGTCGATGAGGTCGTCTGCGGTTTCGGACGGACCGGACACATGTGGGGTGCGGAGGCGTTCGGTCTGAAGCCTGACTCGACATCTTGTGCCAAGGCGCTGACGGCGGCGTTCTTTCCGATGTCGGCACTGATGATCAAGGACGATTTCTATCAAGACATAGTCCGCAACTCCGATGAGGTCGGGGTGCTGGGTCACGGGTTCACCTATGCCGGCCATCCGGTTGGCGCCGCGGTGGCTCTAGAGGCTCTTCAGATCTACGATGACATCGATCTGGTTGGCCATGTGCGGCGGGTATCAGGGCGTTTCCTTGCCCGTTGCAAGGCGTTGACAGACCATCCGCTGGTCGCCGACGTGCGCGGCATCGGCCTCTTCTGCGGCTTGCAGTTGATGGCCGATAAAACTCGCCGCGTGCCGTTCGAGCCGGACCTAAAGGTTGGAATTCGCGTCCAGGATGCCGCCCACGATCGCGGCCTCTATCTGCGCGCGATCCCGCCGGACCGCATCAGCTTTATGCCACCGCTGATCATCGAGGAGGACGAGATCGACGAAGCCGTCGATATCCTGAGCAGCGCGCTCGATGCTGTATGGCAAGGTCTCCGATAAATTGGCATGCGCCGTACCCTAGCAAGACCGTCTTGATATCATTTGCCCGGCAGTTCTTCTGATCATACGCCGACCTGGGTCAGAACCTGCAAAAAAATGCATCAAGGCAGTCGCGTGCAGCTCTGACCACATTCGGTATCAGTCGACGATCTCATAGTTGCTTGTGACCACCCGGCGCATGGCCTCACGAGGAGCGGACAGATACTTTGGAAGGCCTTTGCGGATGATGTTCATATCGCTGGGCGCGAAGATACCGATGTCATAGGTCGCGTAGAACTCATCAATCATGTCAACGATCTCGTCCGGATCAGCCCGGCGGAGCCACGGAAACACGACGCAGTTGGTGATGGAGATGTCGTGCATGAACCTCTCGGGTGTATAGCCGACCTCTTCCATTTCATCCACGAACCGGAAACACTGGTGTTCGTTATGGGCATTCAAGGTCCAGTCAACCGGGCACATGAAACGGAACCGTGACATCCAAGAAAGTGTCGTATTTTCAACAGGCTAGTGTTTTGACGGTGTTTCTGACGATACGCGGCTCGCAACACCTGAAAAACACGCCAAGAATCAATTGGTTGAACGCTCAGGATATGATGGAGTGGGAGTAGGGCAGCCGGCCCGCTCACGCATCCACGATCATCTCGAACCCGCCAAAAATCATCCGCATGCCGTCAAATGGCATCGGATTGGTCTCCGGTGACAGGCGTGGATCGGCCAACGCCTTTTCCATGCCGGAATCGCGGGTCGCTCTGTCCGGCCAGGTGATCCAGGAGAAAACCACTGTTTCGTCAGGCTTGCGCTGAACGGCTGTGTGCATCGAGTTGATCTTGCCTTCGGGCACATCGACACCCCAACACTCGACGACGGCGAGCGCGCCGTGATCCTTGAACACGGTTGCGGCTTCGGCTGCGTGAGCACGATAGGCTTCCTTGTTTACGGTCGGCACGGCCGCCATGAAGCCTTCGACATAGGTCATTCTGATCTCCCTGAACTCTAGGTCCCGCTGTCATAGTGCGAGATCGTGTCAGTCCCTTGTCAGTGAGCGCTGGTCACGTGGAGCGTTGTCCTGTTTCGTGATCGTGCTAGCCTGTCCCTCATGTTGCAAGTCATCAGCCCGACAGGAGACACCAATGAACAAGATGCATGCCGGTCTATCCGCCATCCAGCTCGATCAGGCGGCTTCGATGATGGAAATCGTCGAACTGACAGGTCAGGACGACGAGCGCATGTGGATCAAGGAACCCGGTACAGCGACCGATGTCTGGTGGCGGCCGCTGATGTTCGATATCGCCAATGGCAACCATGTCGAGATCATGAAGGTCGGCAATGGCGGCTCATTGGGCAAGCATATGCACTGCACGCCCGTCCACGGGTTCTGCCTCGAAGGTAAATGGCGCTACCTGGAGCATGATTGGGAGGCGGTGCCGGGCGCCTATGTCTACGAACCCGCAGGCGACAAGCACACGCTCGTGTGCGACGAGGGCCAGCAGATGGTCACGCTGTTCCATATCAACGGGCCGATCATCTATGTCGACGACAATGATGACGTCGTAGCCATCGATGACAACAAGGCCTTGATTGAGCGCGCGCGGGCGCATTATGCGGAGGCCGGGCTTGGGGCGGATTTTGTCGACCGCTTGTTCCGCTAAGAGGAATTCAGCGCGCGCACGTGATGCAGAGTGTCGCGGCGGGATCGATCTCAAGACGGCCTTCGGCGATCGCAGCACCACACTGATCGCAGTAGCCGTAGTCGCCGTCACGAATGCGCCTCAGCGCCACATCAATACGTTGCAACTCGGTGGCGCGCCGGCGCTCTTGGGCTTCCGACATCGCTTGGCGTTGCAACGCGTCCATGCGGCTCAACCGGCCAACTGACTGCTGATCGAGTGCCACCGGTGCACGGTCGTCGCGGCTTTGTTCGGAAAGCTGCATCAGTTCGGCGCGGCGGGCTTCGAGCTTCCGCCGCGCAATATCAGGGTCGGCGGGCATGATGAGTGCTAGACTCCTGACGCCTCCAGCGCGTCCTGGATCAACGCCGCATTGGATTTAAGCACATCCATATCTTCTTTGATCGAGGCGGGCGGCTTCATGGCAACACCGTCCTTGCGTGGAATGACATGGAAATGGAGGTGAAACACTTCCTGACCACCTGCGGTTTCACTGAACTGCGAGAGCGTTACGCCGTCGCCTCGCATCGCTGTTTTCGCAGCGATCGCGATCTTCTGGACATTGACAATCAGTACCGACAGATCGGCTGGCTTGATGTCAAAGAGGTTGCGTGCTGGCGCCTTGGGGATCACCAATGTGTGGCCGTGCGCGCGCGGCATGATGTCGAGAAACGCAAATGTGGTCGCATCCTCATAGACCTTGAAGCACGGGATCTCGGACCTGAGGATTTTGGCGAAAATGTTTTCGGGATCGTAGTCGGTGCTCATGGGACCTCCTTGTTTGATATCAGACGGTCAGCATTGCGGGACGCTGGTCAAGTCCTGGCCGATCATCGGTTACGTCTGTTCGATGCGGTCGCCACGGCGGAACGGGGTATAGTCCGCCAGTGCCTCTTGTTCCTGGGCAATCGCTTCACGTTCGCGTTCGAGATAGGCGCGGACTGGCTCGCGCAGGCCAGGATCTGCAATGAAGTGCGCCGAATAGGTCGTCACCGGCACGTAGCCGCGCGACAGCTTGTGTTCTCCTTGGGCACCGGCTTCGACGCGATCGAGACCCCTGGCGATGGCGAAGTCGATCGCTTGATAATAGCAGAGCTCGAAATGCAGGAATGGATGATCCTCGACGCAGCCCCAATTGCGGCCATAGAGCGTGTTTGCGCCAATGAAGTTCAACGCGCCTGCGACGTAGCGTCCCGCGCGCTTGGCCATGACCAGCAGGATCCGGTCGGCCATCGCTTGCGACACATCTGAGAAGAACTGCCGGTTCAGATAGGGGCTCCCCCATTTGCGCGCGCCTGTATCGAGATAGAAGCCGAAAAACGCGTCCCAATGCGCTTCGGTCAAATCGGAGCCCGTCAGCCACTCAATCTCGACGCCAGCAGCCAGTGCGTCACGACGCTCGCGCTTCAGGGCCTTGCGTTTACGTGAGGCGAGTGCAGCGAGGAAATCGTCGAAACTGCTGTAGCCATTATTTTGCCAGTGGAACTGCCGGTCGGTGCGGCGCAACAGGCCGCGTGCGCCGAGATAGGCCCACTCGTCTTCGGTCAGGAATGTCCAGTGAACCGAGGAAGCCCCGCTCCGGCGGCAGATCTCGATCGCGCCGGCGAGCAACCCGTCGCGGGCCGTCTCACGCTCTGTATCCAAGCCGACGAGAAGCCTGTGGCCAGTTGCGGGTGTGAAGGGGACCGACACCTGAAGCTTTGGGTAGTAGCGCCCGCCAGCGCGTTCATAGGCGTCCGCCCAGCCATAGTCGAAGACATATTCACCCATGGAATGGGTCTTGAGATAGGCCGGCATGACGGCGGTGACGGGGCCAGTCTCTCCTTGACGCAGAACCAGGTGACGCGGAAACCAGCCGGTGCCGTCTCCGATGCAGCCGGACGTTTCCAGCGCATTGAGAAAGGCGTGGGATATGAACGGGTTGGCCGTGTCATGGGCAGCTTGATTGGCGTCTGTTCCCGTATCCGGCTGAAAATGAGCGCAGGCGTCCCAATCCCCAGGCGCGATATCGGCAATCAGGCCGACGATCTCGACAACCTGGCTGCCGCCGGAGGGCTCCTGTTCCATGCGCTCGGATGCGAGATTGGTCGTATCTGGTTTCGGGTCAGTCATCGTGGGATGGATCAAACCCTTCGAAGATGATCTGGTCGACATGGCGTTTCAGCGCATCGGCGCGATCGCGTGACCGCACCGTCCAACTCAGAAGCGGCAGAGCATTTTCGGTGCAGAATGTCTCGACCTCAATGGCGGGCAGACTGCGTTGATCATACGCCAGAAAGCCCGGTACGGTTGTCCCGAAAGAGGCCACATCGGCGAGCGCTGCTCGTTGTGAAGCTGACAGCATCGGCCATTCCTCGGGGCGGTCGAAGGCGCAAGAGACCAGCCCGCGGGTCAGATCTGGCGCAAGTCTGGCAGCTTCCGCCAGGACATCGGGGTCGAACGACATCAGTGCAAGGGGCTCGGAGCGGTCTTTGAGGCAGGTGAGCACGGCACGCACGAGCGTTAGATCGCCATCGAACCGGCTCTTGATCTCGACCAGAAGCGGTGCCCGGCCATCGATCAGGTTCAACACATCCGTCAGTGTTGGGATGGTTTCGCTCGTAGCGAGCAGCGTGAGCGTCTTGAGATCAGTGACAGACCGGTCTCGCACCAAGCCCGCTTGGCCGGTGAGCCGTTCGAGCCGTAAGTCATGAAACACCACCGGCGTTCCATCGCCAGCCAATTGCACATCAATCTCGACGCCATACCCGCGCTCAATGGCCGCTCGAACAGCAGCAGAGCTGTTTTCCGGCCGGCCCGCCTCAAGATCATGCAGACCGCGATGGGCAAACGCCCGATCTCGAAGCCAGCACAAGCCGGTCACAATGCGACCGCGTCGCTCACTTGCAGGCCAGGATCGCCTCAACCTCGACGGCAACGCCGAAGGGCAGGGAACCGACGCCGACGGCCGAGCGCGAATGTCGGCCGGCATCGCCCAAGATCTCAACCATGAAGTCAGAAGCACCGTTGACGACCTTCGGTTGGTCGCCGAAATCAGGCGTTGCGTTGACGAAGCCCGTGAGTTTGACCATGCGGGCAATGTTGTCGAGCGAACCGAGGGCTGCTTTTGCCTGAGCTAGGATGTTGATGGCGCAAAGCTTTGCTGCTGTTTGGCCTTGCTCGACTGAGTAGTCGTCACCAAGCTTGCCGACATGTTCAATGCCCGACGGGCCCATTGGAACCTGGCCCGAAATGAACAGGAGATCGCCGTGATGCACGAAGGGCACGTAATTGGCGGCGGGTGCCGCCGCTTCTGGCAAGGTGATGCCAAGCGCGCTCAGACGATCTTCGATGCTGCCAGCCATGACGGGTCTCCCTGTGAGGTCAGTGTGTCTGTCGCGTGATGCCGCAGTCCGATGGGCGTGTCCAGCATTTCGCGTGTCTGATCACCGGGATGTGGCGAAAGCCTTGTCCGTCGTTCAAGAAACGGTCAAACTTTACATTTAGACGCCGCTGTTTCGATGCCGGAGCGGCCACCGTAGTCAAGCCGGCATATCTGACATGCGATCCAAGAGCGAGCTTCATGATCTTTCGCCATCATTCTCTAAAGTCGTCCCCCATCGCAACGGCAGGGCTCACCGTCGGCATTCTTGCCGCAACCGCTGCAACAGCCTGGGCGAATCCGCAAATCGCGCCGCACCGGGCGGTTTACAATCTCGAACTGTCCGATGTGTCGGACGGTTCGGCCCTGACGGCACTGCAGGGCCGGCTCGTGGTCGAGATTCTCGGCTCGCAATGTGAAGGCTGGTCGCTGAACACGCGCTATGTCTTCCGGACCGAGGGCGAGGGGGGATATTCGGTTCTTAGCGACGTTCGCGCTGCCCAATGGGAGGACGCTGACGGCTCTACCTTCCGCTTCGTCTCGCGCCGATATGACAATGAGCGGTTGTCCGAGGTGACCGATGGCACGGCGAGCCGCGCCGATAACGGGATCGAGGTGGCGCTTGACGAGCCGGCCGAGGCGACCTTCGAGATCGACGGCTCGGTGTTGTTTCCGACCCAGCATCTTCGGCGCGTGCTCGAAGCCGCCGGCATGGGCCAGCCGATCGTGTCGGCGCGTATCTATGATGGATCTGATGAGGGTGATCAGGTCTATTCGACGCTAACGGTTATTGGCGGTGATGTTGCTGCCTCGACCAGCGATCCCGATGCGCCCGGCGGTGACGTATTGAGTGATCTCGATGCCTGGCGGGTGACGGTCAGTTATTTCGAGGAGAGCTACACGCCAAGCGATGACGATTCAGGCGAGCAGATGCCTGTCTACACCATCGCCTATGATCTGTTCGCAAACGGGGTCAGTCGGACGCTTGACCTCGACTATGGCGACTTCAAGCTTGCTGGCGACCTCCAGAGCATCGAGTTCCTAGAAGAATCCGCCTGCGAATAGGGCCTATCGGGGATCACGTCTGTTTATCCCGTCGATTGCGGTGCCCGGCGAGACCGATGCCGCGATCGATGGCCGAACTGCCGAAGCGCGCACGAACAGCATCCATCGCGCGTTCGGCGTTCTTACGCCGTTCGTCGCTACCGAACAGGGATGGCCGGTCACAGAACTCTGCGTCTGCGAGGTCAGACACGCCAACGCCGATCAGCCGATAGGCTGTTCCGTCCGCTGCCTGTTCCAATAGTTCGGACGCGACCTCGAAAATGCGGTCGGCAAGCTGTGTCGGTTGATCGAGCGTCAGCCGTCGCGTCAAAATCCGAAAGTCTGCGGTCTTGAGTTTCAGCGTCACAACCGACCCGCCGATTGCTTTGTCCTTCAAACGGCCGGAGAGCTTGTCGGTTAACCGCCAGAGAGTGGCCCGTAACGCCTCAAGATCTGCAATGTCGTCTTCAAAGGTTGTTTCGTTGCTGACGCTTTTCGGCGGCGAATCCGGCGTCACGACACGCTTGTCAAGGCCATGGGCAAGTTCATGCAGGCGCGGCCCCTGACTGCCGACAAGTTCGGCAAGCACGCGCGGATCGCGTGTTTGCAGGTCGGCCATGCGTGTGATGCCAGCCCGATCAAGTGCTTTGGCTGCGGCCTTACCGACACCTGGAATAACGGTGACTGGCAGCGGCGCGAGCTTTTTCGGCGCTTCGGCACGGCCGATGATCGAAAAGCCGCGTGGTTTATCCTGGTCCGAGGCCAGCTTGGCGAGGAACTTGTTGTAGGACAGCCCAATCGACACCGTGATGCCGATTTCGCGCTCGATCGCGCCGGCCAGACGGGCCAGTGAGACGCAGGGTGGGGCATCATGCAGCCTCTCGGTGCCTGAGAGGTCGAGGAAGGCTTCGTCGATCGAGATTGGCTCCACGAGTGGGGTCAGCTTTTGCATCATGGAGCGGATTTCCCGCGCCACAGCCACATATTTCTTCATATCCGGCCGCATCACGACGGCCTCCGGGCAGGCGCGCAACGCCTTGAACATCGGCATTGCTGAGCGGACACCGTTGATCCGCGCGATGTAGCACGCGGTCGACACAACCCCGCGGCGCCCACCGCCAATGATCAGTGGCTTGTCGAGAAGATCGGGGTTGTCGCGCTTTTCGACCGCTGCATAGAAAGCATCGCAATCGAGATGAGCGAGCGACAGCTGATCAAGTTCGGCATGTCGGACAAGCCGCGGGCTGCCGCATGCACGGCAGCGTCCATTCCGCTCGGTACGGCTGAGGCAATCGCGGCACAGGATGGGCACCGCGTCTATGGCTTGCGCCCGGCGCATCAGTCGACGTGCGGCTCAGAGAGCACGTCATGCGCACTCGCGATCGTTTCGGGATCGATGTCATCGTCGGCGGCAAAGGCCATCAGCAGGCTATCATCGGCAAGAAAGTGTGCCAGAACACCTACCAGGAAGCCGTCTTCCCCGGCTGCTTGGCGCAATTCACCAATCGTAAGGCCGGTATTGCGTAGAAATCGATCGAGGCGTTCTGGGTCACGGCCGAGGAAGTCCAGACCTGCGATCGCGATCCGTTCCGCTGCGGCGCGTGCCTCCATTGACGTCGCCGATCCCGATTTACTTCGTCTGTCCCATTGCATTTGCGTTTCCGTAAACCTTCTGTCCTAAGCTCCTTCCTCAAGGGTAAGGGTGCATCGCCAGCGAGGCGATGTCTAACTGTGGACGGGG
>JBCBSK010000020.1:0-32208 GCA_039819185.1 Pseudomonadota bacterium
AGATATGTCGCGGCCAGCGCCGAGCTCGCGGCCACCCGCCACCGCATCAAGGCGCGGCCGTCGAGCAACGCCAGCGGTTCGCCTGTGATCCCGGAGAAAACGACATACAGACCCGACAGCGCGGCATTGCCGGGTTTGTATGTCGTTTTCTCCGGGATCACAGGCGAACCGCTGGCGTTGCTCGACGGCCGCGCCTTGATGCGGTGGCGGGTGGCCGCGAGCTCGGCGCTGGCCGCGACATATCTCGCGCGGTCGGATGCGGCGCGCCTCCTGCTGGTCGGTGCCGGTACACTCATGCCCTATCTCGCAGATGCCCATTGCGCGGTACGTCCCATCCGCGAGATCTTGGTTTGGAACCGCACGCCCGTCCACGCTGAACCATTGGTGAAGCGCTTGGGTGCGGCGGAACGCACCGCTTCGGTGACCGACGATCTCGAAGCCGCCGTGCGTGGTGCCGACGTCATCTGTTGCGCGACCCGTGCGTTCGAGCCTCTGATCAACGGCCATTGGCTGCCGCAGGGCGTGCACCTCGATCTCATCGGCAGTGCGCCAACGCACCTCGAAGCAGACCGGCACGCGGTGCGTCTGTGCCGTGTCTATCTTGACGACAGGAGCGGTTTGGCGGCCAACACATCTCCCCAGAACATGGTTGCGCTGACGGATGGTGAGGCTGCAACCGCGCTTGTCGCAGAGGATATTGAAGGTGACCTCGCAGGCCTCGCCCGCGGCATTCATGGTGGGCGGCGACGGTATGACGACCGAACGATGTATGTCTCCACGGGCAGTACGTTCGAGGACCTGGCAGCCGCCGTTCATGTTCTAATGCGGCTTTAGGGCGCGCGTTCAGCGATGGTGCCAGCGCAACCTGATGTGTTTGCGCAACAGGGCTGCCTTGAAATTAGGCAGGATGCGGGACCTGACACAAAGCTGCTATGTTTCGCGCGTAACGACCCACGCTCTGCGTCATAAACCCCTTGGCCGTTTCTGCCATCTCCCCGTGTTGGGCGATGATGGATTGGCCCTTTTCGTCATTGGTCCGATGTTTCGGTTTTTCGAAAACGCAATCAACCCCTATCCCGACGAGAGCCCGGAACGCCCGCCGGAGGGGTTTGTCGCGTTCTGCTGGCACTATACCAAAGACATCTGGCCATGGGTTGCGCTGATGGCCGGCCTCGCGGCGCTGATCGGCATCGGACAGGCGGTGATGTTTGCGTTTCTGGGCAGTCTGGTGGACTGGCTCGCTACGCAGGAGCGCGAGACGTTTCTGGCCGACAACGGCTGGAGTCTCGCACTGATGGGGCTCTTTGTCCTGGTCATCCTGCCGGTGTTCGGCACGCTGCAAACGCTGATTATGCATCAGACGTTGGCTGGAAACTATCCGATGATCGTGCGGTGGCAGGCGCATCGCTATCTGCTTGGGCAGAGTGCGTCCTTTTTCGCCGACGAGTTCGCCGGCCGCGTTGCGACCAAGGTGATGCAGACCGCACTCGCCGTGCGCGAAACGGTCATGAAGTTGTTCGACATTCTGGTCTTCACGGCGAGCTTCTTCCTTGGTGTTCTCGTGGTCACGGCCGCGGCCGACTGGCGGCTGATGGCGCCACTCGCGATCTGGGCTGTCGCCTATGGTACGCTCCTCCGGATCATGGTGCCGCGGCTTGCCAATGTGTCGCGCCAGCAGGCGGACGCACGCTCGACGATGACGGGACGTGTGGTCGACAGCTACACCAATATTTCGATCGTCAAGCTGTTCAGCCACGCACGTCGCGAGCAGGGTTACGCGCGCGAAGCCATGCAGGAGTTCATGGGCACAGTGCATCACCAGATGCGGCTGGTGACGGTGCTCAATGTCCTGATCGACATGCTGAATGTGCTGTTGCTGTTTGCGGTCTCGGCAATGGCGATCTGGCTGTGGCTGAACGAAGCCATCACGCTGGGGGCTATCGCAGTCGCAATCGGCCTTGTGCTGCGGCTCGAAGGCTTCTCCTACTGGATCATGTGGGAGATCGCGGCGCTGTTCGAAAACATCGGCGTTGTCATGGACGGCAAAGGCATGTTGTCCAAGTCGCGTAGCGTCCAGGACGTTCCGGACGCCAAGCCTCTGACGGTCACCGAGGGCAAGATCGCATTCGAAAACATCCGCTTCCACTACGGCAAGGAAGGCGGCGTGATCGATGATCTGACGCTGCACGTTGCACCGGGTGAGAAGATCGGCCTTGTCGGGCGCTCGGGTGCCGGCAAGACGACGCTGATGAATCTGCTGCTCCGGCTGCATGATCTCGAAGCGGGTCGTGTCACGATCGATGGTCAGGACATCTCGAGGGTCACTCAAGACTCGCTGCGCGAACATATCGGCGTGGTGACACAGGACACCTCGCTCCTGCACCGCAGCGTCCGCGACAACATCGTCTATGGCCGACCGGACGCAAGCGACGAAGAGGTGCGCAAAGCAATCGAGCGCGCGCGTGCGGACATGTTCATCCGAGATCTTGTCGATGGCGAGGGCCGCATTGGCCTCGACGCGCATGTCGGCGAGCGTGGCGTCAAACTGTCTGGTGGCCAGCGTCAGCGCATCGCCATCGCACGGGTGTTTCTCAAGGATGCACCGATCTTGCTCCTGGATGAAGCAACAAGTGCGTTGGACTCAGAGGTCGAGGCGGCGATCCAGGACTCGCTGTTCGGTCTGATGGAAGGCAAGACCGTCATCGCCATTGCCCACCGGCTGTCGACGATTGCGGCGCTCGACCGGCTGATTGTCATGGACAAGGGCGAGATCATCGAGGAAGGCTCCCATGAGGCGCTGATCGCCCGCGACGGTCTCTATGCGCGCCTGTGGAAGCACCAGTCGGGCGGGTTCATCGAGTCGGTGACACAGGTCGCGGCGGAATGACGACCCCTCTTGCGTCCGCGCCCCGGCTGCGCTTCCTTCGGGGCGAGAGGATCGATGATGGCACTGTGGATCAAGATTTGCGGACTAAAAACCGAAGAGGCGGTCGATGCTGCGATCGATGCCGGCGCGGACGCGATAGGGCTTGTGCATTTCGCACCATCGCCACGTCATCTCGACATTCCGCGCCTGCGTGATCTCGCAAATCATGCCCGTGGCCGCGCCGAAATCGTCGTGCTGACGGTCGATGCCGACAATGGGACGATCCTAGCGATCCGCGAATATGTCCACCCCGATTGGCTGCAATTGCATGGCCAGGAGGATGGTGAGCGCATGGCCTTCGTCTCTGGTCTGATCGACAAGCCGCTGATCAAGGCCGTCGGCATCCGCGACGAGGCCGACCTCGCCAATGTGCAGATGGCGGACGCCCATGCCGATCGTATTCTCCTTGACGCCAAGCCACCCAAGGGTGCGACCCGGCCTGGCGGCAATGGCGAGACGTTCGACTGGGGGCTTCTTGCCGCGCTTGACGTTGAACGCCCCGTCGTGCTTTCCGGAGGGCTCACGCCTGAGACTGTTGCTGATGCGATGGTGCAGGTGCGCCCCGTAGGGATTGATGTGTCTTCCGGCGTCGAGTCCTCGCCGGGCGTCAAGGATCCAGGGCGGATCAGAGCTTTTATCACGGCAGCCCGCAGTGCCGAAATCGCCGTCGCACAGGCCAATGGTGCCGCAGAACCCCTGTTAGGAGCCGCGTCGTGACCGCACAGCTTCCCAATTCGTTCCGCACCGGCCCAGACGAGCGCGGCATGTTCGGCCTGTTCGGCGGGCGCTTCGTGGCCGAAACGCTGATGCCGCTGATCCTCGAGCTCGACCAGGCCTATACCGACGCCAAGGCGGACCCTGCCTTCCAAGCCGAGCTCAATGCCTTGTCTGAGCACTATGCCGGACGGCCAAGCCCGCTCTATTTCGCCGAACGCCTGACCGAGCATCTCGGTGGCGCCAAGATCTACTTCAAGCGTGATGAGTTGAACCATACCGGCTCGCACAAGATCAACAATTGCCTCGGGCAGATCCTGCTGGCCAAGCGCATGGGCAAGACCCGGATCATCGCAGAAACCGGCGCCGGCCAGCATGGCGTCGCGTCCGCGACGGTTTGCGCCCGCTTCGGCTATCCGTGCGTTGTCTATATGGGCGAGACGGATGTGAAGCGTCAGGCGCCGAATGTCTTCCGTATGAAGCTGCTCGGCGCTGAGGTGAACCCAGTGACGTCTGGCGCCGGCACGCTGAAGGACGCCATGAACGAGGCGCTCCGCGATTGGGTCACGAATGTCGAAACGACTTACTACCTGATCGGTACGGCGGCCGGCCCGCACCCCTATCCGACCATGGTGCGGGACTTTCAGTCGGTCATCGGAACGGAACTGCGGGAACAGATTGTGGAGGCCGAAGGCCGGCTGCCGGATATGCTTGTCGCCTGTGTTGGTGGCGGCTCGAACGCCATCGGCCTGTTCCACCCGTTCCTGGACGATCCCGATATCGCCATGGTCGGTGTTGAAGCGGGCGGGCATGGCATCACCGTCGACAATGGCCATGCCGCCTCGCTGACGGGCGGACGCCCCGGTGTGCTGCACGGCAACCGCACCTATCTCCTGCAGGATACGGAAGGCCAGATTCTTGAAGGCCATTCGGTGTCGGCTGGGCTCGACTATCCTGGTATCGGGCCCGAGCATTCCTGGCTCAAGGATACCGGCCGCGTCGATTATGTGCCGATCACCGACGACGAAGCGTTGGACGCTTTCCAACTCCTGACGAAACTCGAAGGCATTATTCCAGCGCTTGAGCCGGCGCATGCCCTGGCGCAGGTGATCAAGGTCGCGCCCACGATGGGCAAGGACAAAATCATCGTCATGAATCTCTGCGGCCGCGGCGACAAGGACGTGTTCACCGTCGCCGACAAGCTCGGATTTGAGGTGTAGTTGGGCTGTAATCCTAGTTTATTCGTAATGATGACACACAATCCATAGTTGATATACACTCCGCTTTGTTACACAAACGAGCGTGGGCGCGCGATGGAAACTTTGTTATGGCTGCAGGAGTTCACTACAACTAAAGAAGGTCGGGGCACGTTAAGGCTGCTGGGGTTCGTCGTGAATCTGCTCAGCCTAGTCGCGCTCGGTTTGGCGGCATTCGCGTTGATACAAGGAGCACGATCCCTAAAGCTGCGGTTTGACGCAAATGCTGTGTCCGTGTTCACGCATTTTTCCAGCCAATACCACGAACTCATGAAAAACATACCTCAAGCTGGAACTAATGAAAATGGTACAACTGTAGATGTCACGTCAGATAATATCAAATTATGGTGGTACCGTTATTGGGATATCATGATTGCTGAATACCATTTCATGACAACAGGCATACTTTCAGAGAAGATATCTGAACTGTGGATGAGCGAGTTGTTCCTTAAGTCTGATGAATTTCCACGAAATAACCCTCACATGGGGACATTCTCCGAATCTTATAAAGACAGACGAGGCACAATAGAGAACATATATCCAGAAGCAGTGAAATTCTTTGATGCTGTTGTCCTTAAAGACTGCAACGGCCATACAACGGATTTGCAATGTATACGCCAACGGGTCCAGTCTCTCGCTGGTAGCGTAAAGTCAAAAGGCCGTTTCCAAGCATGACCCAGACCCGCATCGACCGCAGGTTTGCCGACCTCAAGGCTGAAGGCCGCGCTGGGCTGGTGACTTTCATCACGGCTGGCGACCCGGACTTGGCTACCTCGCAGGCCATTCTGAATGGCCTGCCGGCAGCCGGCGCCGACGTGATTGAACTCGGCATGCCGTTTTCGGATCCGATGGCCGAAGGTCCGCCGATCCAGGCATCCTCCAAGCGGGCGTTGGACGCCGGCCAGACCATGGCCAAGACGCTTCAGATGGTCCGTGATTTCCGGGCTCGGGACGACGCGACGCCGATTGTGCTGATGGGCTATTACAATCCGATCTACAGCTACGGTAACGATCGCTTTCTGGCCGATGCGAAACAGGCCGGTGTCGACGGGCTGATCATCGTCGACCTGCCGCCCGAAGCCGATGACGAACTCTGCCTGCCGGCGCTCGATCACGGCCTGAACTTCATCCGTCTGGCGACGCCGACAACCGACGACAAGCGGCTGCCTGCCGTGCTCGCCAACACATCGGGCTTTGTCTACTACGTCTCGATTACCGGTATCACTGGCGCAGCTGCGCCCGACGCCGACCGCGTGGCATCTGCGGTCACGCGGATCAAGAGCCATACGGAGTTGCCGGTCGCCGTTGGTTTTGGTGTCAAGACACCGGATCAGGCGGCAGGGATCGCCCGCGCGGCCGACGCCGTCGTGGTTGGATCGGCGCTCGTGAATGCTGTGCGCGACAGTCTCGATGCAGAGGGCAGGGCGACAACCGGAACGGTATCGGCCATAAGTGATCTGGTCCGTGCGCTGGCTGCGGGTGTAAACCCAACTGCCGAAACGGGAGATGCGGCATGAACTGGCTGACCAATCTGGTTCGTCCTAAGATCCAGTCCTATCTTGAACGCCGCGAAGTTCCGGAAAATCTCTGGATCAAGTGTCCAGAGACCGGTGAGATGGTGTTTCACCGTGATGTCGAGGCAAACGACTATGTCATCCCGGTGTCTGGCCATCATATGCGGATGCCGGCGGAAGCGCGCCTGAGGTGGATTTTCGACAATGCCACCTTCGACTTGGTCGAGGTCGCGCCCGCGATGCCCGATCCGCTGAAGTTCCGCGACGAACGCCGCTATACCGACCGCATCAAGGACGCCCGTGCCAAGACCGGAACCGACGATGCCGTGCGCGTCGCGACTGGCACACTCGAAAGCCTTCCAGTGACCGTCGGCATTCAGGATTTCGCTTTCATGGGCGGTTCGCTTGGCATGGCGGCGGGAAATGCGATTGTGACTGGGCTTGAAACAGCGATCGAGCGGCAGACACCTTTCATCCTGTTTGCGGCGTCCGGCGGCGCGCGCATGCAGGAAGGTATTCTGTCCCTAATGCAGATGCCGCGCACGACCGTGGCCGTCCAGCTCCTGCGCGAAGCGCGGCTACCCTATCTCGTCGTTCTGACCGATCCGACGACGGGCGGGGTGACGGCGTCTTATGCCATGCTGGGCGATGTCCAGATCGCCGAGCCCGGCGCGTTAATCGGCTTTGCTGGCCCTAGGGTCATCGAGCAGACGATCCGTGAGAAACTACCCGAAGGGTTCCAGCGTGCCGAATACTTGCTGGAACACGGCATGGTGGACATGGTCGTGCCTCGCTCTGAGCTACGCAGAACGCTTGCCACGCTGTGCAAGACGCTGACCCATGCTCCGGTGGATGACCCCGAAGCCTCACCCGCGCACGACGCCGTCGCAATGCCAGTTCCTGAGCCGCAAGCTCCTGCCGATGCCGGTGAGCCGGACGCGCCAACCGCCGCCTCGTCATAACCAAAGCCTGCGAATCCTGTCATAAACGTCCAGGTCACGCTGTTTTCCGTGACCGAGTAGCCGCGTGGACCCATCGAGATGGACCCATCAAGCGATATTCTCGACCGTCTCATCGGTCTGCATCCGAAGATCATCGACCTATCGCTCGACCGGATGCATCGGATCCTCGCACGTCTCGGCCATCCCGAGCGCGCCTTGCCGCCGGTTATCCATGTTGCTGGAACCAATGGCAAGGGATCGACGATCGCCTATATGCGCGCGATTCTGGAAGCCTCCGGTCGCAGCGTCCATGTCTATACCTCGCCGCATCTTGTACGGTTTCATGAGCGCGTTCGGCTGGCCGGCGAGCTTGTCGCTGAGGCGGCACTGGTTGAAGCGCTGATCGAATGCGAGACCGCGAACGGTTCCGACCCGATCACCTATTTTGAGATCACAACGGCGGCAGCGCTGCTGTTGTTTTCCCGCACGTCCGCAGATGTGCTTCTGCTTGAAGTCGGGCTTGGCGGCCGGCTCGACGCGACCAATGTCATTGACCGTCCTGCCGCCACCGTCATTACCCCGGTCGACATCGATCACGCGCAGTATCTTGGTGATACGATCGACCTGATCGCCAGTGAGAAAGCAGGCATTTTGAAGCGTGGCGTGCCGGCGATCATCGCACCACAGCAGAACGATGCGCGCGAGGTCATCGAGGCGCGCGCGCGCAAGCTCCGTGCCCCAATGAAGCTCGGCGGACAGGACTGGCACTGCCGGCTGGAACCGGGACGGCTGGTCTTCGAAGACGATGACGGACTTCTCGACCTGCCGCCACCCCGGCTCGTGGGCCGCCACCAGGCCGTCAATGCAGGCTCGGCGGTCGCGGCACTCCGTTTGGCGTTCCCCGACGTTGGCGAACCTGCAATCCGCACCGCGATGACGACGGTCGACTGGCCAGCCCGCCTGCAACCAATCGTCTCCGGTTCGATCGTGGAATCTGCTCCGTCCCATGCCGAACTCTGGCTCGATGGTGGCCACAACCCGCATGCCGGGACGATGCTGGCCGAAGTCATGGCTGATAGGGAAGAAATTGATCCAAAGCCACTGATCCTGATCGCCGCGATGATCAACACCAAAGATCCGACCGGCTTCTTCGCGGCTTTTTCAGGGCTTGCGCGCGAGGTGATCTGCCTACCGATCCCTGGTGTGGAGGCAGCGATTGATCCCGTCACGCTGGCAGGCTGTGCGGCGGATGCCGGTGTGCCGTCAGGCATTGCCGAGGATATCTTTGATGCGCTCCGCCAGATTGATACTGGCGATACGCCACCAAGGATCCTGATCTGCGGGTCGCTCTATTTCGCCGGCCACGTTCTCGATCTAAATGGCACGCCGCCGCGTTGATCCCAATCAACGCCCAGCGACAAGAAAACGGCGCTACGGGATTGCCCGTCGCGCCGTTTTTACATGTTCCGATGGTTTCGGTCAGGCCGCGTCGTTGATCATCTGAACGAGCTTGGACTTCGGCTGAACGCCAACCTGCTGGCCGACGACTTCACCGTCCTTGAACAAAAGCAGGGTCGGAATTGCCCTGACGCCATACTTCGACGGGGTGTTCATGTTCTCGTCGATGTTCATCTTGGTGATTGTCACCTTGCCGCCCAGTTCGGCCTCGATCTCATCGAGCACCGGCGCGATCTGCTTGCAGGGCCCACACCACTCAGCCCAGAAATCGACCAGGACAGGCCCTTCGGCCTTAAGCACGTCCGTGTCGAAGCTCGAATCCGAAATCGCCTTGGTCATGACACGCTCCATATCGTGCGCCGGGATCCAACAACGCCGGCGTGACGGTGATGGGTTAGCTAAGGAGCGCGGTCCAGAGCGTCAAGGGCGCGAGCGGTCACTCTGGACGGAGCAGTCATGCGGCTGGGGAGAACGTCAAGTCGCGGCAGCGCGGTCCACAGAATAGCACAGCGAACCGTATACCCCGGAAAGGCCCGCGTGACCAAGGCGCGATAGAGCGAGAGCTGGTCGAGGACGGCCTCCGGCATTGCCTCAACCGCATCCGGAGGGTGTAACGATGACTTGAAGTCGATGATGTCGATGATGTCGTCGCCGATCACCAGCCGGTCAACCCGCCCGGCTGCGGTAACGCTGCGCCCGTCTTCCAAATCAAGTCGACCGGAGATCTCGACCTCAGCGCGCGAGCCTGGCCCGAACAGAGGTGCGAGCATCGGATCGGCAACAAGCCGCAGGGCGGTGTCGACAAGCGTAATCCGCTCGCTGTCCTGGATATCACCGGCGACACGATCGATCCGTGTCAAACCAGCCTCGCGCCGTATCGTTTGATCGACGCCAGGCAAGTGCTCCAGAAGGTCGTGCAGAACGGTTCCGAACAAACGCGCACCTGACACTGGCGCGCTCCGTCCCACGACCGGACGCAAACCCATGTCCTGATCCACCGCGCTTGCGACAAGGGTTGGGCGCGGAACAAGCGGATGCGGCCGGAACAACCAGTCCGGTGGTGTTTCGTCGGGTGCATCGGACACGGCCGTCACGCCAGCCGCAATCCCGGCGTGCGGCAGACCCTCCGAGCGATAGGTTCGCACCGGCCAGTCCTCTGTCCCGTCCGGAGTGTCTTCCAGATCATCCGCCAGTGACGACCCGATGAGATCATACCAGCACCCTTCATGACGCCCGCGTTTGGGTTCGAAGCCAGTGACGATCAACCAGTCTTCCGCGCGCGTCATCGCGACGTAGAGCAGGCGATGGTATTCATCTTGGGAGTGTTCCGCCCGCGCTGATCTGAGCTGAACCACGCGATCAGTGTCCATGTCCTTGCGCGGCACCCACACAAACCCCTCGGGCGGGGCGAAAATGTCACCTCCCTCGATGCGAAACAGGGTCGATGCGCTCCGCTCCTCGGGCGTGGTGCATGTGTCCGGCAGAATGACGATCGGCGCCTCGAGCCCCTTGGCTCCGTGAACGGTCATGATGCGCACGACACCCGGCCCTGTTTCGTCAGGCTGCTCCATGTCACGCTTAAGCTCGACGGACCCTGCCGCAAGCCACGTCAGGAACCCTCGTAGCGTCGGTGGATGCAGGCGCTCATAATCCAGCGCCATTTGTAAAAAGGCCGCGAAGGCATCCTCGACCTCGCCGCCATAAAGCGCGCGATAGGTGGCCGCGACGGCATCACGATCGAGAACACCGGCGAAGAATTCGAAGGGACGTGATCGATCGGCTTGCAGACGCCAGTTTTCGAGACGCGTCCGTGCCGCTTCGGCGCCTTGCACATCATCGGAGCGCTGGTCCAAGGCATCGGCAAGCGACCGGCTTCCCCGGTTATGGGCAAGCGCGAACAAAGCCTCCTCGGACAGATCGATCAGCGGTGACTTCAAAACCGCAGCCAGAGACAGATCATCGTCGCGCAGGAGACACCAGTCTGCCAACGCGACGAGATCCTGCACCGCGATATGGCCAGTGACATTGAGACGATCGGCGCCAGACACGGGAACGCCACGATCCTTCAGAGCTCGGATCAGGGGGCCGGCCAACGGCGCGCGCTTGCGCAGCAGAATGAGGATGTCCTTTGGTGCGATCACACGGTCACGGCCCGCAAGCCTGGTGCCATCTCGCAGCCAGGCAGCGATCTGGTTGGCGATACGGACAGCCAGCCTCTGATGCGGTGCAGTCAGCTGCGGCGTGTCCAGCGGCGCGTCCCAGGCTGGTGCGTCTTCGGTCTCTTCGGCGATCTCGGTCGGCCAGAAGTCGACGCGACCGGGGGCGTCGCGTCTCAGTGCTGTATGAGGAATGTAGTCCTCAGGCTGACCCAGACCCTTTCCGGCCGGCACATCCGAGTTGGTGAACACACGGTCTACTGCATTGAGCAAAAGCGGCACGGAGCGAAACGACAGATCGAGCCGCTCAAGCCCCAGATCTCCGGACAATGCGCGCTGATACCGCCGCCGGATCGCTTCGAAGGCACCAGGAGCTGCGCCTTGAAATGAATAGATCGACTGTTTCGGATCACCGACAGCAAACAAGGTGCGGTTCGTCTCGCGTGCGCCCTGACCGGCAAAAAACTCCTCGGTCAGCCGCACGATGACCTGCCATTGGGCCGGGCTCGTATCCTGGGCTTCATCCACCAGGATGTGGTCGAGGCCCTGGTCAAGCTTATACAACACCCAGTCGGCCGCATCACGCAGATCAAGCAATGCGACAGTCTTGTCGATGAGATCGTCAAAATCGAGCGCGCCACGCACCCTTTTGCTTGCCTCGTAACGGTCGAGGATCGCGCCGGCGAGGGCGATCAGCGCGTCATTCGCTTGCCAGAGCCGCAGCGCTTTAAGCGTATTGCGCAATGCAGGCAGTCTATCGGCTTCACGCAACAGACTGTCGCTGATATCCGGTTCGGCGGCGGTGATCTCCTTGACGGCGAGGCGTTTGCGCAATGTGCCACTGTCGGTGAAGAACAGGCCGAGATAGAGGTCGGCTGAGTCCTCCGGATCGATGGCAGCTGAAGCGCGTTGCAGCTTCTCTGCCTGATCCTGTGGCGTTGCAGTTGTCAGCGCGCGAAGACGCGCGGCAATCTCTGGCCAGTCGCGGCGTGGCAGATGCGGCCCGTCGAGAATCTCGGCCAGGCAGCCGTCAAGACTGTCCGTGGTCGACAAGCCGAGCAGAGCTTTCAGTGCCAGGGACGCCGAGCCATGCCGCAATTCGGCCATTCGGCGCCAAGCAGCTATTTCGGCGCGCGCGCCAATGAGAAGTCGTGCTGCGAACAGCGTTCCGTAGTCTGAAGCCGCCGCCGCAAGACGATCAAGCGCCTGAGCCAGATGCCCGCCAGGCTGCGCATCAATCTCGGACAGGACTTGAGCCTCAGCCTCGCGCAGAAGTTCTGCGCTCGCCCGCTCGTCAAGAACGCTGAAGCCATGCGGAATGCCGCCTTCGAAGGGAAAGAGCTGTAACACGCGTTCGCAGAAGGCATGAATCGTCTGGATCTTGAGCCGCCCGGGCGTTTCGACGGCAATCGCAAAGAGCCGCCTGGCCCGGCGCATCTCGGCCTCGGACGGGGCTTGCCCCGTCAGCTCGGTAATCGCCTCTGACAGCTCAACGTCCGGCATCGATGTCCAGCCGGCGAGTACGCCAAAGACGCGCGCCTCCATCTCTGCGGCAGCCGCCTTCGTGAAAGTGATACACAACACCTTGGCCGGGTCAGCGCCAGCGAGCAGCAGACGCACGACACGGCGCGACAGGACATAAGTCTTGCCGGAACCAGCATTCGCCGACACCCAAACGGAACGGTTAGGATCGGCCGCGCGGCGTTGCGTTTCCCGGGTTCCAAGAGGCGGGCGCATGATCAACCGCCCTCGAGGTCACGCCAATCGGCGAAACGGGAGAGGTGATCATAGTCGCCTGCCTGATCGCGAAAGGCCACGCGCGGTTTGGCCAGATAGGGTTGGTCCGGCCGATCATAGGCCGCGATTAAGGCGCGAAACCCGGCGAGATGTGAGTCTGCCAAGTCGTCGAGAGAGCCATCTTTCGGCGCAATGTCCACGATGTCTCCCGGTGGCAGCCCCCCGGACAGTTTGACATAAGACAACCGGGCGACCGGCGCATCCGCCGATACATCCAACCCTGGAAATCCGCCGGCCCGCGCAATCGCCGCTTCAAGCGTCAATTGTGGTTGAAGCCCCGCGAGAACCGCTTTCGCCGATGGCGCCTGGCCCGTCTTGTAGTCGAACAGCGCTAGCGCTCCGCTGTGCGTTTGGTCGATCCGATCGGCGCGCGCGGTCAATGTCACACCTCCTTCCGGAGCATCCACCTCGATCCAGCCCGAGGTTTCGACCAGGCTTCGTGCCCGGCGCATGCGCCAGCCCGTTTCCCAATCGGCGAAAAACCGTGCAAGCCGCCGGAGGCGTGGCAGCCACAGAGCACGCACTTCAGGCATGTCCGCAAATCGAGCGAGATGCGGCTCGGCGGCAGCCAGCACCATGTCCGGTGTTATCGTCTCGATATCATCCGGCAGATTGGTAACAAGATCGGCAAGCACATCGTGGACCAAACTGCCACGGGTTGCGGCATCCGCATCGGCATCCAGTTCATCAAGTGGCGCGAGATCGAGGATCCGTCGGCAATAGAGGGCATAGGGGTCGCGGATCAGTGTTTCGACGTCCGTAACGCTGAATCGACGCGGTCGTGCCGGGACGGGAGGCAGCGCTCGGACGGGCTGGGGCGGCACGACATCGCGGCGCTCGCCGCCCTGATCCAAGGCCGAAAGCTGCTCCGCCATGATCAAGGCAGGCCGGCTCCGGGCTTCCAGTGCTGCGCTTCGCTCCGGGCCGATCACAGTTTCAAGCCGTTGCAACCAGCGCGACGCCACCATCGGCGTTCCTCCAGCGCGTACCGATCGACTCAGCACAACTTCGGGTGACGCGAAGGCCTGGGCGATGTCGTGGGCGGCAAGTCCGATCTGCCGTTCCGGTGGCGCGAGCCCCAGCGCCTGGCGCATTCCGCGGCTCAGCCAGGGATCGATCTCCGGCTCGCTTGGCCAAGTGCCCTCGTTCAAACCTCCGACAATCAGAAGGTCCGGAGCTTGTAATCGTCCTTCAAGCGGGCCCCAGATCGCTAGGGGAAGGTCGGGATCGGCCGGGCGCACGGTGACGTCGGCAAGAAGCTGGCGCAGCAGCACAGGCCAGGTGCGGGCGAGGGATGGTTCTCGATCGGTATGGCCACCCCCGGCCAGCGTGTCCGCGAGACCGGCGAGGGCCGCGCCATCGCGCCGATCATAAAGCCCAGTAGCATCCTCTCCGCTGCGGCACAGCGTTTCGGCAGCCACAAGCGTTGCGTCCATTAGTTCGGCAAGCGAGACGGCTCTATCACCCGATAGTGCCGTAGTCAGCGGCATGACCGCTGTTTCGAGCACTGCAATCAGATCTTGCGCATCGGCGATGTCGCGATCGGACAGGCGTGTCAGCACCGGATGGCGCCATGTTTCGCGCTCATCGATCATCCGCTTGAATGACCGCATCAGACCATCGGGACCTGCTGATGGACGCGGGCCGCGCAACACAATCAGCTCTAATGCCGTACGCGCATGTTCGAGCCGGCCATGCTCTGATAGCCAGGGGCGAAACAGGGGATGCTTTAGAAGTGCGGCGAGTTCAGCCGGGGCGAAACGCGTTGACACGGCATCGGCGACAAGCGTGACGAAAACGCCTGCGGGCAAGCCGGACAGCGGCCGGCCTGCCGTATCGGGAAGCACGATGCCCCAGCGTGCAAGCTCCTGCGCGACCCGCCGTGACAAGGTCCGGTCGGGAGTAACGAGCACAGCTCGCTTGTCAGATGTTTCAGGCGCCTGGCGCATCAGAACCCCAATTGCACGCGCTTCAAGGTAGTCAGTCTCGGCCACCAGCAGCGAAACGCCCGTCAGTGCATCATCGAGATCTTCCGGTATGGGGCGACGACCCTGCCAGAGATCACAGGTGGTGGCAGGGCGCATCACCTCGCTGATCAGCCGCTCGCGAGCGGGGCGGCGGGAGACACGGCTTGAAACGAGTTCAATGACCTCTTCACGCGTCACTCCAAGCCGACCAATAAGCTGTTTCAAGCCGAATTGCGGATTGCCGGGATCGCTTGCCTCAGCGGCATCGATCGCCGTCCAACTCGCATCATCGAGATGTTGGTCGAGGCCAGGCAGGACGACCGCGCCGCGCGGAAGCTGGCTGACGACCTGCATCAGCTTGGCAGTTGCCGGGATCGAGCCCGTGGAGCCCGCGATGATGATCGGATGGTCTGGCCTCGCATGCTCCAACCAGTCCGCTTCGCGGCGGATCAAAAGGCTGCGTCGGGCTGCCGGATCAAGCTTGCCGGCAGCTTCGAGATACCGCGGCCACTGTTCGATAACGATGTCGAGGAACCTCAACGAGATCGACCAGTATCCGGCATAGATATCAGGCACGATGCCGCGAATGCCTTCCGGCGCGACTTCCTCAATGGCGAAGCGATCAAAGAGATCCGCCAGACCATCGGCAAGCGCCAGCGCGTCGGCTGGCCCGACTGGGATGAGCAGATGCTCGCTGGCATCGGGAAAGAACAGCTCACGCGCGACAGTCCGGCCAAAGGCAAGCACCATGCGCATCAGCACCAGCCGGCGCTCGAGAGATCCGATCGCGGGCGGCAGATCGGAGTGACTTGTGGGGACGGCGCTGTTGGCCAAGTCTGTTTCGTCGATTGGAAGCGCGGTGACGATCTGTTCGTCCTCCGGTGCGTCACCAATGGCTCGGATCGACGGCAACAGGCTTGCGCCGCTGGGTGCCGTATCGCGCAACATCTTCTGAAGCGCGCGCGCGGCCCGACGGTTCGGCATCAGGATCAGACTGTCTGCGAGATCGAGTGAGCTCGTTATGCCAAAGCCGCCGGTATGGAGATGTTCGGCGAGCGTCGCGAGGAAGGGGAGCGATGGCGGGATCGTCAGGATGGTCGGATGATCGGCGCCGCGCCTTGAAGACATGGTCAGGTGACACTCTCGCTGATTGCAAGCTCGGCGAGCGCGATGCTGTCGGGCGTTCCGACATGCATCGAAAGGCCATCAAGGCGGATGCCAAACAGCCGCTCCCGCTCAATGGCGCGGTCAAACAACAGGTTTAGCGAGAACGCGCCGTCCGGCGTGTCCGCGAAGAGGTTCGCCGTCATCAGCGCGACGCCGATATAGACGAACGGCGCGATCGCGCCTTGGCGTCGCCGGGTCAGCCGGCCGTCGGGCGCCATGTGAAAGTCTCCACGCCCGTCATAACCGGTGCTGGACACGGTGGCGGAAACGGCCAGCAGCATGTCCATTTCGGCTGCGTCGTAGCGCGTGCGCATTGCCTCCAGAAGCGGCGTCGGTCCCTCGATCCAGATGGCATCGGAGTTCAGAACGAAGAACGGGTTGGTGCCCAGTAAAGGCAGGGCCCGCTTGACGCCACCGCCGGTTTCGAGAAGCACATCGCGCTCGTCCGACAGAACAATCTTGGGCGCGGTGCGTGGGGCGAGATGTGCCTCAAGCTGATCGGCAAGGTGGTGCAGATTGACCACCGCCTTGCCAACGCCCGCCGCCGCCAGACGATCCAGTACCTGGTCGATCATCGCTCTGCCTGCAATTTCGACAAGCGGCTTGGGCATCCGGTCGGTAATCGGCCGCATCCTGCTGCCAAGTCCCGCAGCAAGCACCATGGCTTGGCGCCCGATGGTGTGATCGCCACGTGAGCCGTTTGCGTTACCATCCCCCATACCGAACCCCTTTGCCGTTACGATCGGGCCGGTTATGCCGCAGCTTGCCTATCGCGGGGAAGCCATCTCGCGCACCAAGAGGCCAAATCGGCACACGCTGGGTGGTTCAGCGCGTCGTAGAAATACCGCGTTACATGGGACAGATGAGTGAGATAGCCATGCTTGCCGTCGCGCCGGGCAAGACGGACAAATATGCCGAGGATCTTGGCGTTGCGCTGCGCAGCCATGCGCGCGAGATCGGCATCAAGCCGGTCACGGTCGATCGTCAAGCCCTCGGCACGGCCGGTCTCTTCATAGGCGTCGATAATCGCCAGTGACAGCTCGCGCGGCATGTCGATGCGCGCATCATAGGCCAGTGACGCGAGATCATAGACCGGCGGGCCGATCAGCGCGTCCTGGAAGTCAATCAGGCCGATCCGATCGAGGCCGCTTTTGTCGCCGCGCCAAATCAAGTTGGGGGAATGGACGTCGCGCAGCACCCAGCTTCGCGATGCATCGGCAGCGGCAAGCGGTGCGACCATGCGCCGAACCGCCGCGTCGAACGCATCGACCGCCTCGTCGGGCAGCGCGCCATCGAGCCGTTCCGGCGCATACCACTCGATCAGAAGCCTTGCCTCGGTGATCATGACGTCCGTGTCATAGGACGGCAAGCGATAGGTTGTGCCGTCCCGCAGAGGCAAGGTGTCGGGCAGGTTGGCGGCATGCAAATGCGCTAGAACACGTGCCGCGGTCAGATAGCGCTCCGCAACCGGCGCGTCGTCAACGATCGGCCCGTCAACGCCAAGATCCTCGATCAGGAGCAATCCCCGCTCAAGATCGGCTGCCAGAACCTCCGGTGCGGCAAGGCCTTGCGCGCGCAATCCGTCGGCAATCGCGACGAAGGGCTTGCAGTCCTCGGCAAGATGGACGATCCGGCTGTAGGCCGGCGCTCCGGGTTGGCCCGGGTCAGGGCGCGCCGGCGCATCCATCAAAATCGCTTTCCGGTCGTCTCGCACCAAACGTTCATAGCGCCGTGTCGAGGCATCACCTTGCAGCCGTGCGCGCCGGGCGTCGTCCCAGCCCGCTCGATCGAGAAAGTCCCTGCATTCAAGAGCACGCGTGATCCGCGCTGCCCAATCCGCTGCGTCGCCAATCACGTTGAGTTCGGCACACCGCCCCGAACCATGGCTGCTAAACGTGATGTCGAGCCGGGACCCGGTGTCCGGCAAGACGCCGCGGTCTGGCCACTCGGCAAGAATCGCACTGGCCAGGGCCAGATCGTCTAGCCCAAGTTCCAGGGCGTCGTCTGGCTCTGACAGACGGTAGAAGTCGACATGAACGATGCGGCAAGCATCCGCCTCATCGTAGGTTTGCAGAAGCGAAAAGGTGGGGCTCGGAACGACGAGACCAGGATTGGCGCTGACGGCTCGGATCAGCGCCCGGGCGAAGCTCGTCTTGCCGGCGCCGAGATCACCATAGAGGGCTATGATATCGCCTGGCCGTACATAACCTGCGATTGTTTCGGCGAAACGCTCCGTCGCGACCGGATCAGGCAGAACACTGTGCATCATTGGCTTCGGCGTTGGCCTGTCACTCCGATGTCGCTGCAGGCGCTGTGATGTTTGCGGTCAACACATCGCCTGCAATAGATGCGGGCGGGGTTTCAAGCCTCTCATCGTCAGCGCCATCGGTCTGCTTCTGCCGACGCGGCAATGTGCAAACAGCGCGCGTGCCCTGTCCGTCGCTTGAGGTCAGTTCGACCGTACCGCCATGCAGTTCGACCAGGCTGCGCACAATGTTGAGACCTAACCCCGCACCGCGATGGCGAGTACCGCGTGCGTCGCTCTGAAACCGCTCGAAAACATGGTTGACCTGTTCGGGATCGATGCCTGGTCCACGATCAACCACGGCGATTTCGACACGATCGTCATCGGTCGCCCGGGCCGTGATGTCGACCTGCTGGCCCGATTCGGAGAAGCCAACCGCGTTTGACGTAAGATTGAACACGATCTGCTTGAGTCGGGTCTCATCGGCCTCGATCGGGCCGATGCCATCGGCGATATCGATGTTCAGCCTGACACCGTGATCGTCGAGCCGGTCGCGGACGCCGGCCACCGCGCTGTCGAGCACTTGAGCAAGATCGATGTCGCGAATATCGAGTTCCATGACCCCGGCATCGATTGTCGCCAGATCGAGAATGTCGTTGACGATGGCGAGCAGTGCGCTCGAGGACGACAGGATGTAGCCGGCATATTCCCGTTGGCGGTCATTCATCGACCCGGTCGTCGGCTCACTCAGGAGATGGGTGAAGCCGATGATATTGGTCAGCGGCGAGCGTAGTTCGTATGAGACCTTGTGGACGAAATCGTTCTTGATCTGGGCTGCCTTGCGCAGCGCTTCATTGCTGTCGCGCAGCGCCCGTTCGATGCGGCGCGAATCAGTAACGTCAGCGAACACGACCAGCGTCCCGCCATCGGGCAACGGCACCATGGACAGCGCCAGAGCCAGCCCATCGGCACGCTCGATCTGTGTGTTGAACGGGCGGCGTGCGTCCGCAAGGCCCGTTACCGCACCCTTGATCGTCCCCCAAAGCTGATCGTCCTCATAGAGCGGTTCACAGGCGCGGATGAGATCGTCGACGCGTGGCCGGTCGGCGAGCAGCACATCATCGATCTGCCATTGTGCCTGCCAGGCTGGGTTATGAAGCTTCAGACGACCATCCGAGCCAAACACAACGATGCCTTCGCCAAGACTGTCGATCGTTTCGCGCTGCACCCGAGATAGGGCCACAAAGCGGGTCTGGAGCGCGATGCTTTCGGTCACATTCTCGAACAGATAGGTCAGCCCGCCATCCGGCTGCGGATCGATGATGACCCTGAGTGTGCGCCCATCCGGCAGATGCCACTGGCTCTCTTCGGCATCGCTCGGCCGGTCGCGCGACAGTAGCCCATCGCGCCAGACACGATAGTCCTTGGACATTTCCGGCAGGCGCCCCGCCGCCCGAAGTTGATCTAACACCTCGCCGAAGTCCGGTCGGTCAGCGAGTTGGTCGTCAGCGAGCTGCCAAAGGTCTTGAAACGCCGGATTGTGGAAGATCAGCCGGCGGTCGGCGTCGACAGCGGCAACGCCGGTCTTGAGTTGCGCAAGCGTGTGGCTGTGTGCTGCTTCCAGCGCATGCAGCGTGCGTCGCACTTCGAGCACTTCCTCAACGTCGCGCGCGACATAACCGACGCCGCGCCCGCATCGAACAGCGGTGATCGCATACCGCCGTGGCGAGCGCCCCTGGTCAAGTGACATCAGGCCGAGATCGCCGGTTTCCGCATCTTGTCCGGGCTCGGCTCTCGGCAGGACAAAGGCCTCGGCGGTGATAGCCTCATCAGCGGTGTCGAAGCCAGCGACCGCGGCATAAGCGGCGTTTGCGTAGACCAGACGGCCGGCGTCGGAGACGATCCAGACGGGTGATCTGAGCGCTGCGCCAATCGCCTCGAAGTCGTGCGCCGCCCGCTTCAACTCATCGGCTTCAAGCCGCGCCTGCGCTTGTCCACGGTCAGACGCCTGAACCGTCTTGAAGCGGACCAGAACCTGACCGCTGCCGGCGCGTCCCTCGGCTTCTGCGAAGCGGCCCGAACGGGTGCGCAACATCAACCCAAAACCTTCGCCAAAGTCTCTGAGCCGGGCGACATGAGCTTCCAGATCCCCCGCCGAGGCTGCGTCCAGCCAACGCCCGAAGGCGATCAGTTCCGAACTGTCTGCCGGAATCGCGGCGCCTCCATCGGCAGTGTTGTGGACAACTGCGCGGTCGCCATCCGCCGGCCAGATGATCAGGGCCTCGGCATCAGCTCGCACGAAGGTTTCGGCCCGGTCGAGTCGAGCTCGCAGGTCACGGGCGGTTTCCTCGGATGTCGTCTCAAGCTGTTTCAGCTGTTCGCGAGTTCGCACAAACAGAATGGACGCCAGCGTTGCGAAAATGATGATGCCAAGAACGATGCTGAGTGCTGCGAGTCGCTCGGCGGTTATGGGCTCTTGAACGGCTACTGCCGGGGCAGATTGGGCATGTGCCGCCGCGAGTCCGCCTATGGTCGCCAGGCAAACGCCGTAGCCTATACATGAGCTACCTTTGACGATCCGCGCCGTACCACTGTCCCAAGTTCGGAACACAAGCTTGAGGACACCAGCAAGGCGATCGCCAGAGGGCCGCATGAATGGCTGTCTCCGTTAGGTTAGGCGACCGCAACCAAGCAATACTCCGGGACAACTAGCATCGGGCGGGCGACCGAATCGGATAAATCTAACCGCAATTCGTCGGCCCGAACACCTGCTCAGACATGCTTTTTGCACGCTCCGGAAGGGGGCATGCCCAGTCAGACAGCGGCTGATCAGTAGCGATAGTGATCCGGCTTGAACGGACCGTCCGCCTGAACGCCGATGTAACGTGCCTGATCGTCGGATAGCGTTGTTAGCTTGACGCCGAGCTTTTCGAGATGGAGTTCCGCGACCCGCTCGTCGAGATGCTTCGGTAGCGTATAGACCTTCTTGTCGTAGGAGCCGTGGTGGCGCCACAATTCAAGCTGCGCCAGCGTCTGATTGGTAAAGGACGCACTCATCACGAAGCTCGGATGCCCTGTAGCATTGCCGAGATTGACCAGCCTCCCCTCAGACAGGACGATAATTGCTTTTTCGTCTGGGAATTCGACGTGATGGACCTGTGGTTTGATCTCGGTCCACTTGAAATTCTTAAGTGCGGCGATCTGAATTTCGCTGTCGAAATGGCCGATATTGCAGACGATCGCGTTGTGCTTCATCGCCCGCATGTGGTCGACGGTGATGACGTCCTTGTTGCCGGTGGCGGTGACGAAGATGTCGGCCGTGTCAGCTATGTCGTCCAGGGTCTGGACCTCATAGCCTTCCATCGCGGCTTGCAGCGCGCAGATCGGATCGATCTCGGTAACGATCACACGTGCCCCGCCATTGCGCAAGCTTGCGGCAGATCCCTTGCCGACATCGCCATAGCCGCAGACCACGGCAACCTTGCCGGCCAGCATCACGTCAGTTGCGCGGCGGATCGCATCGACCAGGCTTTCGCGGCAGCCATAGAGATTGTCGAATTTCGATTTGGTGACCGAGTCGTTGACGTTGATCGCCGGGAATGGGAGCCGACCCTGAGTGGCAAGCTGGTAGAGCCGGTTCACGCCGGTCGTCGTCTCCTCCGAGACGCCAAGAAGTGCGTCGCGGCATTTCGAGAACCAACCGGGTTTGTCCGCGAGTCTCTGTTTGATCGAAGCGAAAAAGTACTCTTCTTCCTCATTCTTGGGATCGTCGAGCACGGACGGATCGGTCTCGGCGTCGGCGCCGAGGATCACCAGCATGGTCGCGTCACCGCCATCATCCAGGATCAGATTGGGCGCACCGCCATCGTGCCAGTCGAAAATACGGTTCACATACTCCCAATACTCTTCGAGCGTTTCGCCCTTGAAGGCGAACACGGGAACGCCGGACGCAGCGATTGCCGCCGCTGCGTGGTCCTGGGTCGAGAAGATGTTGCAGGACGACCAGCGCACTTCGGCACCCAGTGCCGTCAATGTTTCGATCAGAACGGCCGTCTGAATTGTCATATGCAGGCAGCCGGCGATGCGCGCGCCCTTCAAGGGCTTCTGGTCAGCGAACTCCGCGCGAAGCGCCATAAGACCAGGCATTTCATGCTCGGCGAGCTCGATTTCCTTACGGCCGAAATCGGCAAGCCCGATGTCCTTCACGACATAATCTGGCGTATCGCTCACGCGCGGTATCCTTTCAGATTGGCTGAGAAAGGGGGTAGCTACTAGTCGCTATACGGCAGTTCGGCGCTTCGGACCAGAGCGACGGTTAGTCCTCGCCGAAGCGATTGCCGATCAAGGTCGCCACCGCGTCCATCGCGGTATCGGATTCCTTGCCTGAGGCAGCCACCTCAACCGACGTCCCCTTGCTGGCACACAGCATGAGAAGACCCATGATCGACGTTCCGACAACGGTCGATCCATCCTTTGAAACCGTAACCTCGGCGTCGAACTGCTCGATGGTCAGCACCAGGCGATGGGCGGCGCGGGCATGTAGGCCGCGCTTGTTAGTGATCTCGAAGACCCGCACCAAGCGCTCGGTACTATCGTTGGTGCGCGCGTCCATTACCGCTCAACTCCAAGCACATCGCTGGCAACATTGATGTATTTGCGTCCCGCGTCGCGTGCTTCGATTGCAGCTTCCTTGAGCGGCATTTCGCCGCGCACCTTAGCGAGCTTGACCAGCATCGGCAGGTTCGCACCGGCAACCACCTCTATATGGCTGTCATCCATGGCCGATATTGCCAGATTGGACGGGGTGCCGCCGAACATGTCGGTCAGAACAGCGACCCCTGATCCCGTGTCGACAACCTCGGCGGCACGGATAATGTCGGACCGGCGCTGTTCCATATCGTCATCTGGGCCGATCGAAATCGTCTCGAACTGCTCCTGAGGACCGACGACATGCTCAAGGGCTGCGCGAAATTCCGCAGCCAACCGGCCATGTGTAACAACTACAATTCCGATCATCGGCCCGTTCAGTCCGTTGCAACGCGCGTTTGGCAATCTGGATCCCAGCCCTATCGGCATGAAGATCCCGGATTTGGACACAAAGGCGTCTTTCGAACGCTTCTATGATGGGCAATTGCTGATCGTTTCATCAAGTGTTTTTTGCTGCAGCGCAAAATAAAATGGTCGCGAGCGTGGCAATCAGGCAACGCAGGACGCGTTATTCATCACCGTGGTCCTCGAAGAGGCGCTGCAGATAGACGGCCGTTTCAGCTATGCTTGGCAACGTGTGACGCGGCAATGAGATGCCCAAGAGCATTTCTTCATCCGGCTCCGGCGGCAAACGATCGGCGGACACTGCGGGGACGAGATCGACAACGAGATCGATACGGCAGCGGGGCAGTGCGGGAACGGTCAAGATGCCGAGTCCACGCCATTCCATGCGGCCGGCGATTGCTTCGGGAGATGACCCGATCAGCGCCGACCCGGCTCTCGTCAGCTTTGTTTGGTCATCGGCGATTAGTGCACGGAAACGCGACGGACCTGCCTGGCTAAGCAGCCCCCGGGCAAGGGATGACTTGCCGCTCCCAGAGGCCCCGCGCATCAGCACACCTGATCGGCCGATCGCCACCGCGGTCGCATGGACGAGATCTGACGCAAGGTCAGCGGTCATCCGAGCGCGGGCAGGCTGACCACGAAGCGGGCACCCGTGACCCGATCCGTGCCGAATGTATTGGGATTGGGATCGGGCTCGATCCGGTTCTCGGCATGGATGTGCCCGCCATGAGCCTCGACGATTTGACGCGAGATCGATAGGCCGAGCCCCGAGTTCTGGCCGAAGTCGGCAGCATCGTCACCGCGATCCGTGTAGAAACGCTCGAAGATGCGTTCGAGATTGTCGGGAGAAATGCCAGGGCCATCATCCTCGACCATGATGTCCACCTGGCCCCCCTTGCGGGAGGCACTGACCTGCACGACCCCGTTCGGCGGCGAGAACGAGCGCGCATTGTCGATGAGATTGGTGATCACCTGGCCAAGCCGTGAGTCATGGCCATCGACATAATAGGCGTGTGGCCGCTCGCTTGGGGCAATCGACAGGATAATCGGCGCCTGGCCATCGCCCGACACTTCATTGGTGACCGAAACCACGGTGTCGAGCAGCTTACAGAGATCAACCGGCTCAGCCTCGCGGCGCTGTAATTCGGCATCGAGCCGGGAGGCATCGGAAATGTCGCTGATCAGCCGATCAAGCCGGTTGACGTCATGCTGGATCACAGAGATCAGCCGGTCACGATCCACCTTGTTCTTGACCAATGGCAGAGTCTCAACCGCGCTTCTGAGCGAGGTCAGCGGATTCTTGAGTTCGTGAGACACGTCGGCGGCGAAGCTGCCGATCGCATCGATCCGGTTGTAGAGCGCATCGGTCATGTCCCGGAGTGCGCGCGCGAGATGGCCGATTTCATCATTGCGGTTGGAAAAGTCAGGAATGCGCTCGCGCTTGCGCGTGCCGCGCCGGACCCGTTCCGCCGCCGCAGCCAGCCGGTGCACGGGGCCGGCGATTGTGCCTGCCAGGATGACCGACAAAACCAGCGTCACGACAGCTGCGACCAGGAAGGTTCTTAGGATTGCCAGACGCTCCGCAAGGACGATCTGATCGATATCGCCACCTTGGGTCGACAACAGCATCGCGCCGAGAACCGTGCGCATGCGCTGGATTGGAATCGCGACGGAGACAATGACCTCGCCGCGCTCGTTCATGCGAACGATTGGGGTCGATTCGCCGGCCAGCGCCTGGGCAACCTCGGGATAGGCACGACCTTCACGGGGCCCATGCTCAACGTAAAGCGGGTGATCACCACGCCTGAACCACAAACGCAGATCGTTTTGCAACTCTTCCAGCCAGCTTGTGTCATCGGCGCCGCCGGGCGGTGGCAGATCGAAGCGCAGGATCTGGCCACGCGAATACAGGCTTTCGGAATCGATGATCAGGATGCCATCACGATCGTAGATGCGCGCCCGTGTTCGTGTCGGTGAGATCAGTCGCCTCAGGATCGGCGCAACAGCTTCCGGATTGATCGTGAAGTCGAGAAGACCAAGATCATTGGTCGATGGCGACAGGATCTCGCCGGCCTGCAGTTCAAGCAGCCGATTCGGATCGAGCCGGATTGAATCGATATCAACGGTGGCGCTCGTTGCAATCGCACCGGCGATGATTTCGCCCTGGGTCAAAAGACTCTGAACACGGGCATCGATCAGCCCCTCGCGGAACTGATTGAGATAGAGATTGCCGGTGACAAGCAGGATAAGGGCGACAAGATTGAGGATGGCGATCCGTCGCGTCAGGCTGGAAAATGCATATTGGCCGAGGAAACGGAACGCGCGATTGATCCGGCCGACGATGGCTGTCAGCACATTGGCGGACCGCGCGGAGCCAGCCCCGCGCGTTCGCCAGTCGTCCTGGGTATCAATCGCCATCCTGCGGTTGCCTTAGGCGTCCTTGAACTTGTAGCCGACACCATACAGCGTTTCGATCATATCAAAGGTCACATCGACCGACTTGAACTTCTTCCTCAGCCGCTTGATGTGGCTGTCGATCGTTCGGTCATCGACATAGACCTGATCGTCATAGGCTGCATCCATCAGTGCGTTGCGGCTTTTGACCACACCGGGCCGTCCTGCGAGCGATTGCAGAATCAGGAACTCGGTGACGGTCAGGGTGACCGGCTTGCCGGCCCAGGTGCAGGCATGACGCTCAGGGTCCATACGCAGTTGACCACGCTCAAGGACTTTTGCGCCATCGTCCGTCTGGACATTGGGATCACGCGGTTGCGCCCGGCGCAGAACCGCCTTGACCCGCTCGACGAGAAGCCGCTGCGAGAACGGTTTGCGGATGAAATCGTCGGCGCCCATTTTGAGGCCGAACAACTCGTCGATCTCCTCATCCTTCGAGGTTAGGAAGATCACAGGCAGTTCGGATTTCTGCCTAAGCCGGCGTAACAGCTCCATGCCGTCCATGCGCGGCATCTTAATGTCAAGAATGGCGAGATCCGGCGGCGATGCCTGGATGCCTTCGAAGGCAGCCGCTCCATCAGTGAATGTGTCGATCCGGTATCCTTCGGCTTCAAGCGCGATGGAAACGGAGGTGAGGATATTACGGTCGTCATCGACCAGCGCGATGGTAGGCATGGGACGTCCTGGCTGACCTTTTTGGGAACAGATCGACCAGTCATCTGCCCCGAACGGCAAAAATATGGCGCGCTGTTATCTCAACAGACCGCACCGTGAAGCAGTCAGTCTATACCGAGACCCCGTGTCGCGCCATTTACTGCCTCTGCTATGGCTAACATGGTGACCATACTCGTTGGGATCAAATCCTTCGATGACATCTCAAACGATGCGGAAACGAAAGCATAGCCGGTCATGACCGACGATACTCCGTTTGATTCCCGCGCGGTGACAATAGACCTCTTGCGCACGGGGCTCGTTGGCTGTCTTGCGACCTGCCGCCCCCACGATGGGGCGCCCTTTGCCTCGCTGGTGACCTTGGCGTCAGACAGCGATGGCGCGCCGCTGGCCCTGATCTCGACGCTTGCTGTCCACACCCAGAACCTGCTGCAAGACAGCGCCGCCTCGATCCTCATCGATCGCAGACGGGATGGCGATCCCTTGACCCAGGCAAGGGTGTCGCTGGTTGGTCAAATGCGCAAGACCGAAGCCCCGTCGGCTCGGCAAAGGTTCCTTGCGCACCATCCAAGCGCTGCACTTTACGCCGATTTCCCCGATTTCGGGATGTATCGCTTCGAGATGGCAAGCGCTCATCTCGTCGCGGGCTTCGGCAGGATCGTCGATCTCACCCCAAGCGACGTCCTGACCGATCTCACCGATGCCGAGCCCCTGATCGCGGCGGAAGCCGATATCATCGCGCATATGAACGAAGATCATCGCGACGCTTGCGATCTTTATGCGCAAGCGCTCGCTGGCCGTGACGGGGTCGGGTTTCGCTGCGCGGGCGTCGATCCCTCCGGCATGACGCTTGTGCGCGAGGCGCATGGCGGTGGCGATGCAGTGCATATCCCGTTCCCGCAGCCTGTGCGCGCGGCCGGCATTTTGCAGAAAGTGCTGAAACAGATGGCCGAAACCGCGCGTGCGGCACGGTCGCAGTGACGATCCGGCAGGTTTCCAGCGGTTCACGCCGGCGACATCGCTGTTAATCCTTTGTGACGACTTATTGACAGTTTGCCTTGCTCATGCCGCGCCAACTATCTAGATTTCGCGCGCTCAGCTGGGACGCGCGCGTCATGCGCGAGCCCGACTGCTGTGGGGGCAAAAGAGGCAGACGAGGGTCTTGACCCTAGACCTCTGCCGTCGGGAGGTAAGTGTGATCGACAGTGGTGTGCGGAATCCGGATTTCGGTGCGGATCAGTTCGGGCTCGACGGCTATCAGGCGATCTACTGGAATGATGCCGAGGCAACGCTCCTCGAACGCGCTGTCCGCCGCGCCGAAGGGCGTCTGACCGCCACCGGCGCACTGGCTGTCCGCACCGGCAAGCACACCGGACGCTCGGCCAAGGACAAGGTCGTTGTGCGCACACCGGGTGTGGAAAACGACATCTGGTGGGACAACAACCGGCCGCTGGCACCAGATGCCTTTGACCGGCTCTATGCCGACATGTTGACGCACACCCGCAACAAGACGTTGTTTGCGCAGGATCTTTCCGCCGGTGCCGATCCCGATCACCGGCTCAATGTACGGGTCTATTGCGAGGCCGCCTGGCATGCGTTGTTCATCCGCCATCTGCTGCGCCGTCCAGACATCAGCGAGTTGTCGGGCTTCGTGCCGGATCTGACCATTATCGATCTGCCGACCTTCAAGGCCGAACCCGAGATCCATGGCTGCCGTACCGAAACCGTCATCGCCTGTGACTTCGAACGCGGCGTGGTGCTGATTGCCGGCACGTCATATGCCGGCGAGATGAAGAAATCCGTCTTCACCGCGCTGAACTATCTTCTGCCAGCACGCGGCGTGATGCCGATGCATTGTTCAGCAAATGTCGCCGACACTGGCGACAGCGCGATCTTTTTTGGCCTGTCGGGCACCGGCAAGACGACGCTATCAGCCGATCCGGAGCGCACGCTGATCGGCGATGACGAGCATGGCTGGAGCGAGAACGGCCTGTTCAATTTCGAAGGCGGTTGTTACGCCAAGACGATCAATCTGTCGCGCGAGGCCGAGCCGCAGATCTACGACGCATCGCGTGCTTTCGGCACCGTTTTGGAAAACGTCATCATCGACGAACGTTCGCGCCAGCCGGATTTCGACGACGCATCGCTGACTGAGAACACGCGCTCTGCCTATCCGCTGACAGCAATCCAGGGCGCCAGCGAGACCGGCCGCGCTGGCCACCCCAAGGCGATCATCATGCTGACGTGTGACGCCTTCGGAGTATTGCCACCGATCGCCAAGCTCAGCCCGAGCCAGGCTATGTATCACTTCCTGTCGGGCTACACGGCCAAGGTGGCCGGCACCGAAAAGGGCGTGACCGAGCCGGAAGCGACCTTCTCGACCTGTTTCGGTGCGCCATTTATGCCGCGGCACCCGGTCGAATATGGCACGCTGCTGCGCCGGCTGATCGCCGAGCACGACGTTTCGTGCTGGCTGGTGAATACCGGCTGGACCGGCGGTGCCTATGGCACAGGCGAGCGCATGCCGCTGTCGACGACGCGGAAACTCGTCTCAAGTGCGCTGGAAGGTGCCCTTGACGGGGTTGACACCTACACGGATGCCAATTTCGGTTTCCAGGTGCCGAATTCGATCGCTGGTGTTGAGCCGCATCTCCTGCATCCGCGCAAGACATGGGAAGACCCATCTGACTACGACGCTCAGGCAGCCCGCCTCGTCGGCATGTTCAACGAGAACTTTGCCAAGTTCGAAAGCCATGTCGATGCCGATGTCCTCGGCGCTGCGCCACAGGTCAAGATCGCGGCGGAGTAGCCGTCTCGGCGGGCGCAACGGCTCGTCAGGGACGCACGTCCCAAATCGCCACCGTGCCGGAGACTTCGTTCGCAACGACCAAGAGCGGCACGCCGGTCGGACTGTCCTCGCCCGCGATGAAGGTCAGGCCTTCTGGCGCGATGTCCCCCGCAGTGCCCGCTTCGGGATCGCCGTCTGGAATGCCCGCATGGAAGTGTCCGACCCAGGTGGCGCTGCGCGGGCTCGAGATGTCATAGACCGCGATGCCGCCGATGCGTTCAAGGCCGACAAAGGCATAGCGCACGCCGTCGATCTCACCGATCGCTACGCCCTCTGGCTCCGGCCCCTTGTCATCGGAGCGCGTGTCGAACCCCTCGATTGTACCTTCCGAATTGAACCAGTTGGGGTATAGGTCGGCGGTGCGCTCCTCGATGTCGGAGCCTGAATCGAACACCTGCTGGCCAAAGCCCGCCTGGACATCGACTTCATAGATCGACATCGATCGGCCGCCAAACGCCACGATTTCCTCGTGATCCCCGTCACCGTCATAATCGCCCATCGCTGTGGTAACCTTGAGACGCCCAAGCGCCTCAGGCGCCTGAAGCTCGGCGGCATTGGGGAAGGCCTCCGGATCGAGCGTGAGATCCGCCACCCGGACTTCCTCGGAATAGCCATCATAGTCACGGGCATCGCCCTCGTTTGCAGTGACGATGAAGAGCGAGTCTTCCTGCTCGAACAGTGCGATCGCATCAGGCTGAAAGAGCCCGAAGACCGGCCAGGTCTGAATGTTTATGCCGCCGTCCTCGTCGGATGGATCAAAGGGAATCTGGCTGCGGTCCTGAAAGCCGAGCCCAAACACGCCGGCAAGTCGCGCTTCGGGGATGTCGATGATCGCGATCGCATTGTTTTCTTGCAGCGAGACGAGCGCGGTGGCCCCGTCCGACGTCACGGCGATGTATTCCGGTTCAAGATTGGCGATGATCTCGCTGTCTGGCGGACCGGGAAGGTGCACGGTCGGATCGAGGTCGCCTGGGAAGATTTCAGTGAAGTCGACCGTGCGGGCGGAGAGATCCTCCATGGCGATGATCGACACCGAGCCGTTTGGATCGATGGTGAAGTCGTCGTTTGGCTCGCCTTCATTGGCAACAAGGGCCATCTGGCCATCGGGGGTAAACGTGATCATGTCCGGCAGCGGGCCAACCTCGACCGCACCGACGAGGTTGCCGTCCGTGGTGTAAAATACGGCTATGCCATTGGCTTGGGCGTCTTCGGCTTCGACGGCAATACCCACGATCCCGTCTGCCGAGATCGCAACCGAGTTCGGTGCTGCGCCATACTCCGAAATGTCGAGCGTTCCGGTCTTTTCCGGCTGTTCGGGATCAGCGATGTCGAGAATGTCGATCACATCATCGTGGCCGTTGGCAACGAAGAGTTGGCGGCCATCGCGATCGAATGCGGTTATCTCGGCGGCCCCCTCGTCGAAGACGCCGGTCTCGTAGCGCCCGATGACCTCCATGTCGAAAGCAAATGCCGCAGACGTCAAACCGGTGGCCCAAACCGCCGCAAGGCCAAGAGAGATCGCGCGCATGGTCCAGCCTCCCAATGCCGATGATCCGATGACACAGCAAGTATCGCCGCCAGTATGACACAAGCATGACCCGTTGGCGCATAAGTCTGCGCGCGATTGGCGCACCGGCCCCGATCTCCCTTTGCCAACCGGCCTGCCGGTGCTATCTCGCTTCCCATGGACACTTCCGTTTCACAGACAGCTTCCACGACAAACGAGGCAACCGGCTCCGGCGCGGTTGTTATCCCGAACGTGCGGAATTTCGCCATCGTCGCCCATATCGACCATGGCAAGTCGACGCTTGCCGACCGGCTCATCCAAATGACCGGCGGTTTGAGCGAGCGCGAGATGAAGGAGCAGGTGCTCGATTCGATGGATATCGAACGAGAGCGCGGCATCACGATCAAGGCGCAGACTGTTCGCCTCGACTACACTGCCAAGGACGGCCAAGACTATGTCTTGAACCTGATCGACACGCCGGGCCATGTCGACTTCGCCTATGAGGTGAACCGCTCGCTCTATGCCTGCGAGGGCGCGCTTCTGGTCGTCGATGCCAGCCAGGGCGTCGAGGCGCAGACACTGGCCAATGTCTATCAGGCGATCGATGTCGATCTGGAAATCGTGCCGGTCCTCAACAAGGTTGATCTCCCGGCTGCCGAACCCGACCGGGTCAAGGAGCAGATTGAGGAGGTGATCGGGCTTGATGCGTCCGATGCGATCCCGATTTCGGCCAAGACCGGTATCGGCGTTGGCGACGTGCTCGAAGCGGTCGTCGAGAAACTGCCCGCACCGAAGGGCAATCCCTCAGCACCACTCAAGGCACTTTTGGTCGATTCCTGGTACGACCAGTATCTCGGCGTCGTGGTTCTGGTCCGGGTCATCGACGGCACGCTCAAAAAGGGCATGAAGGTCAAGATGATGGGGACCGGTGCCGATTATGACATCGACCGGCTCGGCATCTTCACGCCAAAGCTCGTCAACTGGCCCGAACTCGGCCCCGGTGAGATCGGCTTCATCACAGCCTCGATCAAACAGGTGGCGGACACCCGCGTCGGCGACACGATCACCGAAGAGCGTCGGCCGACTGCCGAGCCCCTGCCGGGCTTCAAGCCGGCGCAGCCGGTCGTTTTCTGCGGCATCTTCCCGATCGATGCCGGCGATTTCGAAGATCTGCGCGCGGCGATGGGCAAGCTACGACTGAACGACGCAAGCTTCTCTTTCGAGATGGAGACATCCGCTGCGCTCGGCTTCGGCTTCCGCTGTGGCTTTCTCGGGTTGCTGCATCTTGAGATCATCCAGGAGCGGCTTGAGCGCGAGTTCAATCTCGATCTCATCGCCACCGCACCCTCGGTCATCTACGAACTCGAAATGACCAAAGGCGAGGTGATTGAACTCCACAATCCCGCCGACATGCCGGACCCGGTGAAGATTTCGACAATCCGCGAACCCTGGATCCGCGCGACGATTCTGACGCCCGACGAGCATCTCGGCGCGATCTTGAAACTCTGCGAAGAACGCCGCGGCCGCCAGGTCG
>JBCBSK010000021.1:0-31961 GCA_039819185.1 Pseudomonadota bacterium
AGGGTTAACTGCAGCCCAGGCGTCAGATCGGGCGCACTTCGGTGACATCCGGCACAAAGTGGCGCAAGAGGTTCTCGATGCCGTGTTTCAGGGTCGCCGAAGTGCGCCCGATCTGACGCCTGGGCTGCAGTTAACCCTTTATGATTTGAGCCCAGACCTGCACGACACCGTGCATTGCAGGAACCCTCCTGCACGGCTATTGGAACGGACCGGCTGATACACCAACACGTTTCGTGAAATTGCCGGTTCAGTCCAATCGCTTGCCGGAGCCTGATCATGCCCAACCCGATCGATGACGCCGCGCTCGACCAGATTTTTCGTTCGGCCCGCACCTACAATGTTTGGCAGGACAAGCCGGTCTCAGATGCAACGCTGATGGCCTTGGCCGATCTTCTCAAGATGGGGCCGACAAGTGCGAACTGCTCTCCGGCACGGGTTGTCTTCGTTACGTCTGACGACGCGAAAGCGCGGCTTAAACCGCATCTCGATGGCGGCAATGCCGATAAGACGATGGCAGCACCGGCAACTGCTATTATCGGCTATGACATGACCTTCTACGAGCACATGCACGAGTTGTTCCCGCACAATCTCGAGGCACGCTCCTGGTTTGAGGGCAAGCCGGATGTCATTAAGTCGACCGCTTTCCGCAACGGCACGCTGCAAGGCGCCTATCTGATCATCGCTGCTCGCTCACTTGGCCTTGACTGCGGTCCGATGTCGGGCTTCTCCAACTCAGGCGTCGATCAAGAATTCTTCGCCGGCACCGAGGTCAAGTCGAATTTTCTCTGCAATCTCGGCTATGGCGATCCCGACAGCCTTTTCCCACGCTCGCCGCGCTTTGACTTCGACAAATTCTGCTCGATTGTCTGAGCATACATTCCGTGGCCGTGTGTGCCAGCAGACACGATGCTGATTCTCGCCGTCGACACAGCAAGCGAACACTGCTCAGCAGTCTTAGCTGAGGTGTCGGCCAATGTGGTGTCCGTTCGCGCCATACGGTCCAAACTATTGGGCCGGGGGCACGCCGAAGCGCTGCTGCCGATGATCGCGGCCTGTCTCGAGGAAGCGGGCATTGCAGCGTGCGACGTGGACCGTTTCGCAGCGACCGTTGGCCCCGGCACCTATACGGGAATTCGCGTTGGCGTTGCAGCGGTGCGTGGCCTTGCGCTCGCGACAGGATGTCCCGCAGTTGGCGTGTCCTGTCTCAAGCTAGCCGGCGCGCCCGTTGCAACACGCCATGGCGGGCCGGTGATCGCGGCTTTGAAGGGCCGGCATGGCGATGTTTTCGCGCAAGTCTGGTCGCACGATCAGTTGCCTCTATCCAACCCGATGGCTGGACCGCCAGCGCGGCTGGCAGAGGCGTTTATGTCCGGTGATGCGGACCCATCGGCATTTCCGGTTGCCGGGTCCGGGGCCGCAGATTGGCGTACCGTGTTCACGGAAAGCGTGAATCTGACAGACGGTGGTGCGCCGTTCGATCTTGACGATCTTGCGCGCTTCGCTTTGACGGAGGATCCGTCCGTTGCGGTTGAACCGCTCTATCTGAGGGGGCCGGACGCAGCCCCGCAGACCGGCAAGGCCCTGCCCCATGCCGACCAACCGTGACGCGGAGGCGCGCCAAGCTTGGAACATCGTCCCACTATCGCCGGACAACGCTGCGGAGGCAGCCCATCTCAATCGTGCGCATCTCCCAACCCGTTGGACAAAAGACGATTTTCATCGCGCGATTGCTGATCCAGATATGCTCTGTCTCATCTCAGCCGCTGCTGGAACGGATACTGACACCAATCTGATCGGGTTGGTTCTGGCACGGCGTACAGTGGACGACGGCGAGATCCTTAGCCTCGTTGTTGATCCGCACCATCGCCGCGGCGGGTTAGCGACATGTCTTATGCAAAGGGCCTGCATCGGTCTGATGGCTCTTGGTGCGCAGCGGGTGCTGCTCGAAGTCGCCAGCGACAACGCTCCGGCCATCACCCTTTACACGAGCCTCGGATTCCGCGACATCGGAACCCGGATCGGCTACTATTCGCGTGGCGAAACGAGCATTGACGCACGAATTATGGCCTGGCGACCAGATGGCGCCGAGGAGAGCAGCGAGTGACCAATGCGATTGAGGAGGAATGCGTCACGCGCGGTATGCGCATGACCGACCAGCGCAGGGTCATTGCGCGTGTTTTGTCCGAGGCCATCGATCATCCAGATGTGGAAGAACTGCATCGCCGCGCCACCAAGATCGACAATCGCATCTCTGTCTCGACTGTCTACCGGACACTGAAACTGTTCGAGGATGCGGGCATCATCGAGCGGCTTGACTTTGGTGACGGCCGAGCCCGCTTTGAACAGACACCGGATGAACATCACGACCACCTGATCGACATGCGCACCGGCACCGTGATCGAATTCCACGATGACGAGATCGAACAGCTCCAGGAACGGATTGCCCGCCGCCATGGCTATCGGCTCGTTGGTCACCGGCTTGAACTCTATGGCGTCCCACTCTCAAAGGGCGACGAGTGATCATGGCGCGTCGGCTTAGATTTGCGTTGATCGCGATCGTCATTGTGGTTCTGTCACCGCCAATTCTGGCACTGATCTGGCTTACGGTGAAACTCAAGCTCTCTGCGGCGCGCTGGCTTGCGGTGTTCTATCATCGGTTCTTCTGTCGGGTTCTGAATGTCCGGGTCGAGGTGATTGGCGAGGTCGACGAGCGTCGCCCGCTGCTTTTGGTCGCAAACCATGTCTCCTGGCTCGACATCCCGGTGATCGGGACGATCGCGCCCTTGACCTTCATCGCCAAAAAGGAGGTTGGGACCTGGCCGGTGATCGGCCAGTTGGCGAGTCTTCAGCGGACGATCTATCTCGATCGCGAGAGGCGCACAACGACTTTGGCGTCGGCGACCGAGATTGCTGGTCGGCTGGCCGGTGGCGACCCGGCGATGCTGTTTGCCGAAGGCACGTCGAGCGACGGCAACCGGGTTCTTCCGTTCAAGAGCGCAATTGTCGGGGCCGCCGAGGCGCTGGCTGAGGGGAGCGATCAGGAGGTCTGGCTGCAACCGATGGCGATCGCCTATACACGGCTCAACGGTATGCCTATGGGCCGCCAGCACAGGCCGGTGGTGGCCTGGTATGGCACAACCGATCTCGTGCCGCACCTGATCGGCGTGTTTATGGCGGGGCCGGTCGACGTCGAGGTTGTCTTCGGCGAACCGATCCAGGTTGCCACCGTTGGTGGGCGCAAAGAGGCGACGCGTCTGGCCCGTGCCGAGGTGCGTAGGATGCTTGGCGAGGCGTTGACCGGGCGCAGGCCTGATCCCGCAGATACGGTTGTCGAAGTAGTACCCCGCAAGGTGGCATGACCCGATCGTCGAGACGCTGAATTGCCGCAGCGTCTTTCCTTGTCGAGACGATCGCGCTATGCGGACGCTGTGGCCGACAATGACCAACATCATTGTCATACGCCGGGTACGCCCCGACCGAGAGAGCGGCATTTGACGCAGACGACCCTTAAGGACGAGCAAGACGCAGTGCGCAAGGTCTTCGTGAAGACCTATGGCTGCCAGATGAACGTCTATGATTCGATGCGTATGACGGATGCGCTCGCACCTGCCGGCTTCGTTGAAACCACTGATCCGGAAGATGCCGATCTGATCCTGCTCAACACCTGCCACATCCGTGAAAAGGCCGCGGAAAAGGTCTATTCAGAGGTCGGTCGGATGCGCAAAGTGCGCGAAACGCGGGCGGAAGCTGGCAAACGGACGTTGATCGGCGTGGCGGGATGTGTTGCGCAAGCCGAAGGTGAGGAGATCGTCCGCCGGTCGCCCGCCGTCGATCTGGTCTTCGGCCCGCAGAGCTATCATCGTTTGCCGGCACTGATCGCCGCGAGTGAGGCTGGCACTGGACCGGTTGTCGACACCGAATTTCCTGCCGAGGACAAGTTCAACCATCTGCCGAAGGTCGATGCCAGCCCGCAACGCCGCCGCAGCATCACGGCCTTTTTGACCGTGCAGGAAGGTTGCGACAAGTTCTGTACCTTCTGCGTTGTGCCCTATACACGTGGCGCAGAAATGTCGCGCCCCGTCAGCGCCGTCCTCGACGAAGCGCGGCGGCTGATCGATGCGGGCGTCCGCGAGATCATGCTGCTCGGCCAGAACGTCAACGCCTATCATGGCCTCGGGCCAGATGGCCGCGAATGGGGCCTGGCGGCACTGCTCGAAGCGTTGGCGCGGATCGATGGGCTGGAGCGGCTGCGCTACACGACGAGCCATCCGCGCGATATGGATGATGCGCTGATCACCGCCCACCGTGATCTCGACAAGCTGATGCCTTATCTGCATCTGCCGGTGCAATCTGGCTCTGACCGCATCCTCGACCTGATGAACAGGCGCCATGACAGGGCGCTGTTCTTCGGGATCATCGAACGACTTCGCGATATGCGGCCCGATCTGGCCTTGTCATCGGACTTCATCGTCGGCTTCCCCGGCGAAACGGATGCTGATTTCGCGCAGACCATGGACCTCGTGCGCGAAATCGGCTTCGCCCAAGCCTATTCGTTCAAATACAGCCCACGACCTGGAACACCCGCGGAAACCATGGACCAACAGGTGCCGGAAACCGTAAAGACCGAGCGGTTGCATGCATTGCAAGCGCTTCTGGCAGAACAGCAGGGTGCTTTTGCGGACAGTCTTGTCGGGACCCGTCTCTCGGTTCTGTTCGAAAAGCTCGGGCGCAAGCCGGGCCAAGTGGTTGGGCGCTCACCCTATCTTCAGCCGGTCCATATCGAAGGCGATACCAATCTCATTGGCGAAATCGCAGACGTCACGATTACCGCAACAGGCCGCAACAGCCTCTTCGGACAACTAACCCCGCCCGACAGGAACCTGATGCCGCGAAGTGTGAGCGTTTCGGCGCAGCTTGCCGCCGGTGCAGGGTCTTGACCCTTATCACGATAGTATCGATCAGTGGGTGCGGCAGCTCGCCGTGCTGACGGAGGCGTCATGCAACTCACGCTGACCTATGACGACAACAGCCTAGCGATGCAGTTGTTCGGTCAGTATGAAGAACATCTGGCGCTGCTTGAAAAACGTCTCGGGGTGAAAGCGACCTCGCGTGGCAATCAGGTCCATCTGCATGGATCGGAAGAGGCCTGTTCGACCGGCGCAGACGTGCTGGACGGGCTTTATGCGCGGCTCGAACGCGGTGAGGACATTTCCAAGGGCGATGTCGAGGGCGCGATCCGCGTCGCCCGCCACACCGAAGCGACGCAAGAAACCTTGCCCGGCGTACAGGGACTTGCGGAGATCGCGACCAGCCGACGCACGGTCAAGGCGCGCTCACCCAATCAGGACCGTTATCTGCGCGCGCTCGAAGCCCATGACCTGGTCTTTGGCGTCGGACCAGCCGGTACCGGCAAGACCTATCTGGCGGTTGGTTATGCGGCGACGCTTCTGGAAAAGGGTGGGGTCGACCGGATCGTTCTGTCGCGACCCGCTGTTGAAGCAGGCGAACGGCTCGGCTTCCTGCCCGGCGACATGAAGGAGAAGGTCGATCCTTATCTTCGACCGCTTTACGATTCGCTGCACGATCTGATGTCGCCGGAACGTGTTGAACGCGCGATCGCCCGCAACATCATCGAGATCGCGCCCTTGGCGTTCATGCGCGGGCGCACGCTGTCGCATGCGTGTGTGATCCTCGACGAAGCCCAGAACTGCACGCCGATGCAGATGAAAATGTTTCTGACCCGGCTCGGTGAGGGCAGCCGCATGGTCGTCACAGGTGATCCGACCCAGGTCGACCTGCCGCCAGGCCAGAAATCGGGCCTGCGCGATGCGCTCGACCTGCTGTCAGATGTCGAGGGGATTGGCGTCGTGCGCTTCAACGACCAGGACGTCGTGCGCCATCCGTTGGTTCAACGCATCGTTCAGGCCTACGATGCCAGCAGCGACAGCGCATCATGATGAAGAATGAGGGGCTCGTTCTGTCGATCGACCGGGACGATGATTGGCCTCAAGAGATCACGGATGCCCTTATCCTGCATGCCGCCAACGCCGTTTCAGACAAGATCGACGGCACCGGACAGATCGACATTCTTCTATCGGGCGACGATCATGTCCGTGCGCTCAACACAGCATGGCGCGGACAGGACAAGCCAACCAATGTCCTGTCGTTCCCGATGGGCGAGATCGATCCAAGCGGCACAATCCTGCTGGGAGACATCGTTCTGGCGCGCGAAACGGTGCTGCGCGAGGCGGAAGAGACAGGAATTTCATCAAGTCATCATGTTTCGCACCTGATTGTTCATGGGATTCTTCATCTTCTGGGCTATGATCACCAAGTAGACGCCGAGGCGGCCGAGATGGAGCGCCTCGAAACCGAGATACTCGCGGGGCTTGGGATCGCCGATCCCTATGCCGATCCGCCGCCGGAGACCGAAGTTAAACCACGCCATGCCGACGCGTGACCCTGATCCTTCGCCTAGACCCGCGTCCCCGGATTCCGTGGACGCGAGCAACCCCACATCCGACCCCTCCAGTCCGGCACAGCGCTTGTCGCTGTTCGACCGCGCACGCCGCCTGATCCGGCGCCGAAACGGCGACACGGGAACCTTGCGCGAAAGCCTCGAAGGCGCGCTCGGCTCCGAGGATACCGGCGCTGACCGGCTGTCGCTCAAGGAGCGCACCATGCTGCGCAACATCCTTGGGCTGCGTGACCTTAGGGTGGATGACGTGATGATCCCGCGCGCCGACATCGTCGCGGTCGAGGTCGAGACCCCGCTCGGCGAAATCCTCGGCGTGTTCCAGCAGGCAGGTCATTCGCGCCTGCCGGTTTATCGCGAGACGCTCGACGACCCGACCGGGCTTCTGCACATCAAGGATGTCATGGGCTACATCCTGAAGGCGGCCAACGGCCGGTCGCGGCGCAAGACGCCGATCCCCGCCGAAGCGCTCGATCTGTCGAAGGCGAATCTCACCAAGAAGATTGCGCAGACGAAACTGCTGCGTGATGTCTTGTTCGTGCCCCCCTCGATGCCGGCGCTCGATCTGCTCGCGAAAATGCAGACGACTCGGATCCATATGGGCGTCGTGATCGACGAATATGGCGGCACCGACGGGCTTGTCTCGATTGAGGATCTGGTCGAGGTCATTGTCGGTGACATCGAAGACGAGCACGACGAGGAAGAAGGGCCGATGATCGAACCGCGCGGCACCAACGCCTTCGTGGCGGATGCCCGCGCACCGCTCGAGGACGTTGCCCAGATGCTCGGCAAAGGCTTCATCATCGGCGAAGAGGTTGCCGAAGACGTCGACACGCTTGGCGGGCTGATTTTCGTCCATGCCGGTCACATTCCCGTACGCGGCGAATTGATCGCCTATCCGGGCGGTTATGAGTTTGAAGTGATTGAAGCTGACCCGCGACGCATCAAGCGTATTCTGATCCGCAAGGGCAGTGCGGCGAGCACAAGTCCCAAGGCAACCGGCTCACGCCGCGCGACGAAACCGGCAATCAAGCCCAGTGGGCTGGTCGAAGACGGAACAGAAAAGTCGGCCGAAGCTGCAGCCAATCCGAAGCCCACCGACCCACCTGCTCCGGACACACCCGCCAAGGGGTCCGACACAGGACGCGCCGACGCGGCTTGATCCAAGCGGAGATTACGCCCAAACAAGCGACGATCGACACGAATCGGGCACGGCCATCATCTCGTGCCTCGGCGAGGATCGCCTGCTGACCATGCTCCAACGTCTCGCCGATCTGGTCATTGTTCAGTGGGGGCTCCGCCGGTTGGCGATTGCGCTCATAGCTGGCGCCGTTTCGGCGCTGGCGATGCCCCCCTATGATGCCGTCCCGGTCCTGCTCGTCACCTTTCCTGTTTTGGTTTGGCTGATCGACGGCAGCGTTGCCGCGGGGCGGAGGGCGGGCTTGCGTGCCGTGCTGTCCGCCTTCACGGTCGGCTGGGCGTTCGGAGCCGGCTACTTCGTCGTCGGGCTGTATTGGATTGGTGCGGCCTTTCTGGTCGAGGCCGAAACTTTCGCCTGGATGATGCCGTTCGCCATGGCCGCGTTGCCGGTCGGGCTCGGCCTGTTCTACGGCATTGCGACGGCGATCGCCCGGTCTCTCTGGATCTCTGGTCCATGGCGTGTCGTATCATTCGCGACAGGTCTTCTGGCGGCCGAACTCCTGCGCGGCACCGTGCTGACCGGCTTTCCGTGGAACGGCTTCGGCTACGCACTGACGGTGACGCCCGTGATGATGCAGTCGGCCTCACTGATCGGAGTCTACAGCCTCGCCTTCATAGCTGGGCTCGTTTTTGCCGCGCCAGCAGCTCTGGCGCCGGTAACCCGCGACAACCGGTCCCGGTTTCAGGCCCTCAATCGCTGGATGCCGCTTGGGCTCGCGGCCGTGTTGGTTGCGGGGATTGTTGTGTTTGGCGTTCTGCGGCTTGGCCAGGAACCGCGACCGGGGACCGGTGTTGCGATCCGTATCGTCCAGCCATCGATTGCACAGACCGACAAATGGCGGCCGGAGATGCGTGACGACATCTTCGCCCGCTATCTCGCCCTTACGGATGAGGCCACAGCTCCGGGATCGATGGGCGTACGCGATGCAGCACTCGTTATCTGGCCCGAATCGGCCATGCCTTTCCTCTACCAAACCAATGCCGCGGCACAGACAGCGATCGCAGATCTTCTGCCGCCCGGAACAAGCCTGATCACCGGACTTCAAACCGCCGAACGCGACGAGATGGTGCCGCGTGGATTTCGAACCTACAACTCGGTGGCGGTGATCGAGGCGGACGGACAAATCGCAGCAACCTATGACAAGGTTCACTTGGTCCCGTTTGGAGAGTTCCTGCCGTTTCAGGCCACTTTGGAGCGCTTAGGCATTCGCCAGCTCACTGGTGTTGTCGGCGGGTTTGATCGCGGAGATGACCGCAAGGTGATGACAGCCGGCACCGCGCCGTCCTTTCTGCCATTGATCTGCTATGAGATCATCTTTCCAGGTCGTGTCGTGCCGGCAGGTGAGCGGCCACGCTGGCTCCTCAACGTGACCAATGACGCCTGGTTTGGAGACAGTCCTGGTCCGCATCAGCACTTGCGGCAAGCACGCGTTCGCGCGGTCGAGGAAGGACTGCCGCTGGTGCGCGCAGCCAATACCGGCATCTCTGCGATTATTGACCCACACGGAAAAATTGTGTCACAGTTGCCATTAAACGTTTCCGGCGTAATTGACGGTGAACTGCCATCGCCTCTGGGTGATCAGACGTGGGCAGCGCGATTCGGGATGGTTATCCCGATTGCCATTCTGATGGCCGCCTTAGGTACGTCTTTGTTGTTACGTATTGTCGCAGTTCGCCATAAGATTGTTTCACCTGTGGAAAAATTGTTACATTTCCGCGACAACTTTCAATTACGTACAAACTAAACGTAGAAAGACGTGGACCGTGATCGTCGAGGCCGATATACGAATCTTTGAGGTTTCGACTCCGGTCGGCGCAACGTTGTTTTCAGCAGTGCCGCGTAAAGCCGTGCGAGCCTAAGTCACAGGATAAGAAACGTTATCGTCCCATGAGCAAGAAGTCTCCAAATCCAGTCGACATTCATGTCGGCAGCCGCGTGCGGATGCGCCGCGTGTTAATTGGCATGAGCCAGGAAAAGCTTGGCGCTGAACTTGGTCTAACCTTCCAGCAAGTTCAAAAATATGAAAAGGGCGCAAACCGTATCGGTGCAAGCCGCCTGTACCAGATTTCGAGCATTCTCGGTGTTCCCGTCTCCTTCTTCTTCGAGGGCGTTGAAGCCACAACCGGCGATTCTCCTGCCGGTCTCGCCGAGGAACGCACCGGCTACAGCGCTGATATGCTGACCTCGCCGGAAGGACTGGCGCTTAACCGAGCATTCTTCAAGATATCTGACCAGAATGTGCGTCGGCGTATCGTTGACCTGGTGAAGTCACTGTCTGAGGCTTAGAACCCGGACGCAAGTCGCACTTGCGCTGTGATCCGGCTCGACCGGCATCGCCACGTTTGCCATTGAGAGGTCTCTCAGTGGCGATCGCTTGACGGTGACGAGACGCCCTGCCAGAACCCGGTCGACGTCGATCGTTGCCGTATTGTCATGTAGCTGACATGCGGTGGGCGGCACTCCCATGAAGCGAAGGGCGCACTCCGTGGACCAGCGTAACGATTATCTGTTCACCAGTGAATCGGTTTCCGAAGGTCACCCCGACAAGGTGTGCGACCGTATTTCGGATGCCATCGTCGATGCCTATTACGCGGCGGCGCTCGAAGACGGTAGCGACCCGTCCCTTGTCCGTGTTGCCTGCGAAACACTGACCACGACGAACCGTATCGTCATTGCTGGAGAAACCCGGGGCTCACCGCGCGTAACTCACGATTATGCGGCCCATCTCGCCCGTATGGCCGTGCGTGACATTGGCTATGAGCAGGACGGGTTTCACTGGGAGACCGCCGATATCGCCGTGCACCTTCACGCACAATCGGTGCATATCGCGCAAGGCGTCGACGCAGGTGCCGATAAGGACGAGGGCGCTGGCGATCAGGGCATTATGTTCGGCTATGCCTGCCGCGAGACGCCGGAGTTGATGCCGGCGCCGATCCATTACGCACATCAGATCTTACGGCTTCTCGCCGAAGCGCGTCACGCCGAGAAAGAGCCCGCGCTCGGCCCCGACGCCAAAAGCCAGGTCACCATACGCTATGTTGACGGCAAGCCGGTCGGCGTGACTCAGATTGTGGTGTCGACGCAGCATCTCGATGCGAGTCTTGAGTCTGGCGACGTCCGCGCAATCGTCGAGCCGTACGTTCTCGAAGCCCTGCCCGATGGCTGGGTGACTCCGGAGACTGTCTGGCATGTCAATCCCACGGGCAAGTTCGTCATCGGCGGACCGGATGGCGATTGCGGGCTTACCGGCCGCAAGATCATCGTTGATACCTATGGCGGCGCAGCGCCTCATGGCGGCGGGGCGTTCTCTGGCAAGGACCCGACCAAGGTCGACCGCTCCGCGGCCTATGCCGCACGTTACCTTGCCAAGAACATCGTTGCCGCCGACCTCGCTGACCGCTGCACGATTCAGCTATCCTACGCCATCGGCGTGGCCGAACCGCTGTCGGTCTATGTCAACTGCCATGGGACGGCGCGGACCAATGAAGCCGGCCTTGAAGCCGGCTTGCGTGAGGTGATGGACCTCAGGCCGCACGGCATTCGCTCGAAACTTGATCTCAACCGGCCGATCTTCGAGCGCACGGCGGCCTATGGGCATTTCGGCCGCAAACCGGACAATCAGGGCGGCTTTACCTGGGAACGCACCGATCTCGTCGACGATCTGAAGACCGCCGTCGGCGCCTGATCTTCCGGTCTTTGCCCGATGATCTCGGGGGATCGACATCAAAGGCGTCTGCTGTATGGGCGGACTGTCGGCCATCCGCTGAGTTCGCGCCAGCGGGCCCTGATCGAGACGGTCGGAACGGCCTGCGCCGTTCCGGAAACCGGAAGCCTTACCCGCGAGCGCTTGTTTGGGCAGCAGATCACCGGACTTCACCTCGAAATCGGCTTTGGCGCTGGCGAGCATCTCGCCCATGAGGCATCTCGCGCGCCCGATACAGGTTTCATCGGCGCCGAGCCTTTCCTCAACGGCTACGCCAAGATGTTGGGCACGATCGAGGAACACAACCTCACAAATGTCCGTCTTCACCATGGCGATGCACGTGACATCCTGGAGCGCTTGGCACAGGAAAGCCTCGACCGGGTTGATCTGCTCTATCCCGATCCCTGGCCGAAGCGACGGCACAGGAAGCGCCGTTTTGTCGGCCCGGACACCCTTGACCAACTTGCCCAGGCACTACGCCCTGGTGGGCTGTTTCGGTTCGCCAGCGACATCGCCGACTATACGGCCTGGACATTGCGCCATGTACTCGCCGATTCACGGTTTCACTGGACCGCCCAACAGGCGGATGACTGGCGTGTTCCGTGGCCGGGTTGGCCAAGCACCCGCTACGAAGCGAAGGCGATACGTGAAGGTCGCGTGCCCGCCTACCTGGTTTTCCGAAGGCTTTGACGTTCGGGCGCCCCTGAAATCCGTTCGTTCCGCTTGCAGCAGCGTTCTGCTTGGCCTATATCAATCGGTATTCCTGACAACGACAATGGCGTTGCGGACGGGATCGCAAGTCCCGGCCGGGGCTTCTATTGCAGATGAGATGTCCGGATCAGACCGTGACTGGCACCGAGACAGAGACACATGAGACTGCCATGGGCACGCGCCTTGTGCGCGAGCGCGGGGTTGACGCACGCATCGCAGCGATCGTTGAGCCGGTGATCGTGGATCTTGGCTATTATCTGGTTCGCGTTAAGACGAGTGGCCGTGACGGGCTGACCTTGCAGATCATGGCCGAGCGGCCCGATGGCGGCTTTGACATTGAGGACTGTGAAGCGGTCAGCCGGGCGATCTCACCTGTGCTCGATGTCGAAGACCCGCTCGACCGCGCCTATCACCTCGAAGTCTCGTCGCCGGGTATTGATCGCCCGCTCGTCAGGGCCAAAGATTTCGCCCGCTGGGCGGGCCATGAAGCAAAGGTTGAGCTTGGCCTGGGCATCGAGGGGCGGCGGCGGTTTCGCGGCCTCTTGCAGGGGGTCGATGGAACGGATGTCCTGATCGAAACCGACGCGGAGGGCGGCATGACGACCATACGCCTGCCGCAGTCCGATCTTGTCGATGCCAAGCTTGTCATGACGGATGCGCTTTTGAAGGCCGCACATCCTGTCGAGGTGGAAACGGACGCTGATGAGGGCACGGGGCTGACGGCTGCCAACGACCGGTGACCTATCGGGGCGGCAACTGGATCAATCGGCGTCTCCGATGCCGCGATGAGAAGACAAAGGCCCGAATGGCCATGAGAAGGAAGGACGACCATGGCGGTTAGCGCCAATAGGCTGGAACTCTTGCAGATCGCCGATGCGGTGGCACGCGAGAAGTCGATCGAACGTGAGATCGTTATCGATGCGATGGCCGACGCCATTCAGAAGGCGGCGAAGTCACGCTATGGAGCGGAGACCAATATCCGCGTCGATATCGATCCCAAGTCGGGGGAGATGAAACTGCAGCGGCTGATGGAAGTGGTCGAGACGATCGAGAATCCGTCCGCCGAGATCGACCTGACCGGCGCGCGTGAGAAAAACCCCGCCGCCCAGGTCGGCGACTTTATCTCGGATGTGTTGCCGCCGCTCGATTTCGGCCGCATCGCCGCACAATCGGCGAAACAGGTCATTGTCCAGAAGGTCCGCGACGCCGAGCGCGAGCGCCAGTATGAAGAATACAAGGATCGGGTCGGCGAGATCATCAACGGCATCGTCAAGCGCGTCGAATACGGCAATGTCATCGTCGATCTTGGTCGCGGTGAAGGCATCATCCGGCGCGACGAATTGATCCCGCGCGAACTCTATCGTTACGGGGATCGTGTGCGCGCTTACATCTACGATGTCCGCCGCGAACAGCGCGGGCCGCAGATGTTCTTGTCACGCAGCCATCCGCAATTTGTCTCCAAACTCTTCGCGCAGGAAGTGCCGGAGATCTATGATGGCATTATCGAGATCCGCTCGGTTGCGCGCGATCCTGGCAGCCGCGCCAAGATCGCCGTGATCAGCCGCGATTCGTCGATCGATCCGGTCGGTGCCTGCGTCGGTATGCGCGGCAGTCGCGTTCAGGCGGTTGTGCAGGAATTGCAGGGCGAGAAGATTGACATTATCCCCTGGTCCCCGGACGCGGCCAGCTTCATCGTCAATGCCCTGGCACCTGCGGAAGTGACCAAGGTTGTGCTTGACGAAGATGCCGAGCGCATTGAAGTCGTGGTGCCAGACGAACAACTCAGTCTTGCGATCGGCCGGCGTGGACAGAATGTCCGCCTCGCCTCGCAACTCACTGGCTGGGATATCGATATCCTCACCGAGGAAGAAGAATCCCAGCGCCGCCAGCGCGAGTTCCAGGAACGCTCCGACGCTTTCATGGACGCGCTTGACGTCGACGAAATGGTGGCTCAGCTCCTGGTCTCGGAAGGCTTCGCCAATGTCGAGGAAGTCGCTTTCGTCGCGCTCGAGGAAATCTCCGAGATCGACGCCTTCGACGAGGACACCGCCGAAGAGATCCAGCGCCGTGCCCAGGATTATCTGGCGCGCATTGAAGCGGAGCTCGATGCACGGCGACTCGAACTTGGCGTCGAGGAGGCTTTGCGCGAGGTGCCGGGCGTTACGACCGCGATGATGGTCAAGCTCGGCGAGGATGATGTGAAGACCGTTGACGACCTGGCCGGCTGCGCCACCGACGATCTCGTCGGTTGGACCGAGCGGGTCAATGGCGAGACCAAGCAGTTTCCGGGCACGCTGGAGGGCTTGGATGTCAGCCGCGAGGAGGCCGAAGCAATCGTCATGCAGGCCCGGCTCCTGGCCGGCTGGATTACAGAAGCAGACCTGGCACCGCCGGAGCCCGAAGAGGGTGAAGCGCTCGAAGACGAGGCAATGAGCGATGCCGGGGCTCCTCAGTGATCCCGCCTCGGAGGTCGTGCCGACCGATGACGGCCCGCTGATACGGCGCGGCGCGCCGGAGCGCCGCTGCATCGTCACGCGCGAAGTCAGGTCTCCGGCAGACATGATCCGCTTCGTCGTTGGTCCAGACGATCAGGTCGTGCCGGATCTGAGGCGCAAGCTGCCAGGCCGGGGAGCCTGGGTCAGCGCCGATCGGGTGCTTGTGACACGTGCCGCCGAAAAGGGACTGTTCTCCAAGGCGTTTCGGCGCAAGGTCGCAAGCGACCCGAGCCTGGCGACACGGGTCGATGGTCTGCTTGCCGAGGACGCGCTTGGCGCGCTTGGTCTTGCGCGCCGGGCAGGACGCCTAGTGCTGGGTTTTTCCAAGGTCGCGGATCTGATCCGAAAGCAGGGCGCCGCAGTGGTGCTGACAGCCTCTGACGCGGCTGAAGATGGACGCGGCAAGCTCGAAGCGTTACGCCGGGCAGCATCGCCCGACACGCCGAACTGGTCGCTGTTTACCGCAGAGCAGATGAGCTTGGCGTTTGGGGCTGGGAATGTGATACATGCTGCTCTTCAACACGGGCATGAGAGCGAGGCGATCGTCAGCCGGCTTGAACGTCTCGCGCGATTTCGGGGCCTTGAAACGTCTGACGACCAGAAAGACACCGCGCCGATGGCTCCGCCCGCGGCATGACAACGGAATGAGACCGATCACCCCGCCAGAACAGAGGTGATCAGAGATGAGCGAGACTTTAGACCGCGCAATGAGTGAACAAGACAAATCTGGCGACAGCACGCTGCATGTGTCGACGCGTAAGACGCTGAGCCTGAAGGGTGGCGGCCGCGACACCTCGACCGTGCGGCAGAACTTCTCGCATGGCCGCTCCAAGGCGGTCGTGGTTGAGAAGAAGCGCCGCCGCGTTTCGGGCCCCGGCGATGCCACGGCCGAGCCGGTTGCCCGCGCGGCAACACCTGCCCCCGAGCCTGCGGCACCGACGCCAGCGCCCAAGCCGGAGCCGGCAGCTCCGCGGCGGTCTAAGCCGGGCATGGTCCTCAGGACGCTAAGCGACGAAGAAAAGGATGCGCGCAGCCGTGCGCTGGCGGAATCGCGTGTACGCGAGGCCGAGGAACGCAAGCATGCCGAAGAGGAAGCAGCCCGCCGCGCCGCCGAAGAAGAACGTCTGAAGAAGGAACGCGCGGAGGAGGCACAGCGCCGCGAGGAGGAAGCCCGCCGCGCCGAAGCTGAGGCACAAGCCCAGTCACAGCGCGAGGCTGCCGAGGAAACGCCGCAGCCGCGCCCTGCCGCCACGACGGACCGCCCGGCCGCAGCGACACCGCGCCCCGCGACCGAAGAAGACGCGAGCCGTGGCCGCCGCCGTGGGCCGGCCCAGCCGGAAAACCGGCCGGCACGGACACCATCTTCAGGCGAGCGCCGCCGGGGCAAGCTAACGATCTCGAACGCGCTCGACGACACCGAACGTGGCCGGTCGCTCGCCTCCTTCCGCCGCCGCCAGCAGCGCGAAAAGCGCCAGACGACGAGCGATCAGCAAAAGATTTCGCGCGAAGTGATTGTGCCTGAGACGATCACGATCCAGGAACTCGCCAACCGAATGGCGGAACGCGCGGTCGATGTCATCAAGCTTCTGATGCAGCAGGGGCAGATGCTGAAGATGAACGACGTCATCGATGCGGATACCGCGCAACTGGTCACGGAAGAGCTTGGTCATACGGTCAAGCGCGTCTCCGAGGCCGATGTCGAGGAAGGCCTCGATCGCGGCGACGATGCCGAGGATACCCTGAAGCCGCGTCCGGCGGTTGTTACCGTCATGGGCCATGTCGACCACGGCAAGACGTCGCTGCTCGATGCGCTGCGCAAGACGAGCGTCGTCTCCGGCGAGGCAGGCGGCATCACCCAGCATATCGGTGCCTATCAGGTGACAGCGCCGGACGGCCAGCTGGTGACCTTCATCGACACGCCGGGCCACGAGGCATTTACCTCGATGCGCGCCCGTGGCGCTAAAGTCACCGACCTGGTGATCCTCGTTGTCGCAGCCGATGACGGCGTCATGCCGCAGACGGTCGAAGCGATTAATCACGCTCGTGCGGCGGAAGTTCCGATGATCGTGGCGATCAACAAGATGGACAAGCCCGACGCTGATCCGAGCCGCGTGCGCAACGATCTGCTGCGCTACGAGATCGTGGTCGAATCCATGGGCGGTGATGTGCTCGAAGTCGAGGTTTCAGCGCTCAAGGGCACCAATCTCGACACGCTTCTGGAGAGTATTCAACTCCAGTCGGAAATCCTCGATCTCAAGGCCAATCCGGATCGCGAGGCCGAGGGCACCGTTGTCGAGGCCAAGCTCGACAAGGGGCGCGGCCCTGTAGCCACAATCTTGGTTCAGCGCGGCACGCTCAAGGTCGGCGACATTGTCGTCGTCGGCGCCGAATGGGGCAAGGTGCGCGCGCTCGTCGACGATCAGGGCGCGCAGGTCAAGCAGGCAGGGCCGGCGACGCCGGTTGAGGTGCTCGGCCTGAACGGAACGCCGGATGCCGGCGACCGCCTGGTCGTGGTCGCCAACGAAGCCCGAGCCCGCGAGGTCACAGACTACCGCCAGCGCCAGCGGCGTGACGCGTTGCTCGCGCGCGGTGCCAGCGCGCGGACCTCGCTTGCTGACATGATGACAGCGCTCAAGGACGATCAGCTCAAGGAGATTCCGATCGTGCTCAAGGGTGATGTTCAGGGCTCGGTGGAAGCAATCATCGGTGCGCTCGACAAGCTCGGGACAGACGAGGTCACGGCGCGGGTTATCTCATCGGGTGTCGGCGGGATTTCAGAATCCGATGTCACGCTGGCGGCGGCCTCGCAGGCGATCATTGTTGGCTTCAATGTCCGCGCCAACAAGCAGGCCCGCGACTCAGCCGAAACCAATGGCCTCGAGATCCGCTATTACAACGTGATTTACGACCTGGTGGACGACATCAAGGACGTTATGTCAGGAATGCTCGCACCAACCTTGCGCGAGACTTTCCTCGGCAATGCGGAAGTCCTGGAAGTCTTTACGATCTCCAAGGTGGGCAGGGTGGCCGGTTGCCGCGTTACCGAAGGCAAGGTCGAGCGTGGTGCCGGCATCCGCCTGGTTCGCGACAATGTCGTTATCCACGAAGGCGGCAAGCTTGAAACGCTCAAGCGCTTCAAGGACGACGTCAAGGAAGTCCCGGCTGGCCAGGAATGTGGTATGGCGTTCGAGAACTATCAGGACCTGCGCCAGGGCGACCTGATCGAGTGTTTCCGCGTCGAGGAGATCGAGCGGACGCTTTGAACCAGCGCGCACCATGATCATCTCCGGCGGGTCCGATCCCTGCCGGAAGAGGTTAGGCTATGTGGACCATCCGATTTCGCTTTACGCGCGCAGACTATGTCGCGCTGTCGGTCGCGCTGGCCCGCCAGAGCTGGTCGCGCCGGTTGGTTTCGGTGGCAGTTTTCTTCGGCTGCATGATCGCCAGCGCCACCGCGGTGCTGCTGTTCCGGCTTCCAGAAGGGCGTCACCCCCTGGAGATCATCCCGTTTATCTGGTGGCCCTTCTGGCTGATACCGATCTGCGGCAGTGTGTTCATCGTCTATGCGCATTGGATCGTCACGGTGCCGCTTGCGCTGATGATCCATCGCCATAACGCGGTAGCGGATGAGGAGATTACCGTCACGATCTCCGAGACCGGCATTGCCAGCGAGGCTGAAAAATTCCGAGGGGAGATCAACTGGCCGGCGATACAGCGGATCATTGAAACGCCGAAGCATCTGTTTATGACAATCAGCAAGCGCGAGGCGGTGACCTTGCCGCGCCGCGCGTTCGAAGCCAAAGAGGATTATCAAGCGATGCGCGATTTCGCGCGCGCGCATGTGCCGGAAGGAACACGCTATGAGACGGTCTGAGACGCGCGGCCCCTCGCAGCGGCAACTGCGCGCCGGCGAGCTTGTCCGCCATGCGCTGTCCGACATCCTGCAACGCGGCGACGTGCTCGATCCTGTGCTGGAAACCCATGTTGTGACGATCCCGGAAGTCCGGATGAGCCCAGACCTGAGAACCGCGACCTGTTTCGTTGTTCCGCTCGGAGGTCAGGACACGGAAGCGGTCGTTGAGGCGCTCAAGCGCAACCGCAAATTCCTGCGTGGTCAGCTGTCACGGATGGTGACGCTGAAATACATGCCGGACCTGACCTTCGTCGCGGATCAGACATTCGATGAGGCGGACCGGATCGGCCGGCTGCTCGATGCACCAGAGGTGGCGCGCGACCTTGGCGATGACCACGATGAGCCGTCGGGGGAGACGCGCTGAATGCCGCGTCGGCGCAAGGCCACGGTTCACGGCTGGCTCATTCTCGACAAGCCGGTCGGGCTGACGTCGACCCAGGCCGTCGGGCGGATCAAGCGCATCTTCGAGACCGGCAAGGCTGGCCATGCCGGCACGCTCGACCCGCTCGCCTCCGGCTGCCTGCCGATCGCGCTCGGCGAAGCCACCAAGACCGTGCCCTACGTCGTCGACGGAGAGAAAGTCTACCGCTTCACCGTGCGCTGGGGGGCGGCGACCAACACCGACGACAGCGACGGCGAGGTGACAGAAACCTCTGATGCGCGCCCCAATCTGACCGCGATCGATGCGCTGCTGCCACGCTATACAGGCGTCATCAGTCAGATTCCGCCGAAATTCTCGGCAATCAAGGTCGATGGAGCCCGTGCGTACGACCTTGCCCGCGATGGCGAGGTGGTCGAGCTCGCGGCCCGTGAGGTCGAGATCGATGAACTCGTCCGACTCTCCGACGGCACGGACGAAACTGTCTTCGAATGCCGCTGCGGCAAGGGAACCTATGTCAGGGCGATCGCCCGCGATATGGGACGTGACCTTGGCTGTTTCGGCCATATCACGGCGTTGCGGCGTGTCTCGGTTGGACCGTTCGAAGAAGTCGACATGATTTCGCTGGAAAGCTTGGACGAGATGCGTCATAAGGCGGAAACGCCGCAGGTTCCACTTGCGGCGTTAAGACCTGTTGAGACCGCGCTGGACGACATCCCGGCGCTGGCCGTCAGCCGGTCGGATGCGGCACGGCTCGCCAATGGCCAGCCTGTCCTGTTGCGCGGCCGCGATGCGCCGATCCTCGAAGGCATGGTCTATGCGATGCTGGGAAGCCGGCTTGTGGCATTGGCCGAAGCCCAGGGGATCGAGATCGTCCCGCGCCGCATCTTTCATCTGCCCGAAACGTCGGGCGTGCCCGATGTCGCAACGGAGTAACCTATGTCGATTGCGCCAGAGCGTAAGCAGGAACTGATCAAGGAATACGCCACCAAAGAGGGCGATACTGGCTCTCCAGAGGTGCAGGTCGCGATCCTCACTGAACGGATTGTCAACCTCACCGAACATTTCAAGGGTCACAAGAAGGACAACCATTCGCGTCGCGGCTTGCTGAAAATGGTCAGCCAGCGCCGCAGCCTTCTGGACTATGTACGGGCGCGCGATGAAGAGCGCTACCGCACGCTGATTTCGCGTCTCGGCATCCGTCGCTGACGTTTTTTACGGGCCGCCTTCAAACTGGAGGCGGCTCATCTTGTTTGAAAGCCCCGAGGAGTCATGGGGGGATTGCCGGCCGGCGCGCCGGATACGCCACTCGGGCCGTCCCGCCGTCTTTCCATGGCTCTCCCAAGCTTTCCGGCCCGTGGCCCGCTGCCGCGAGACAACCGGCATGTCTGACGCGTAACGCCAGCATGCTTGAGAGAGGGGCCGTTGGCATGGCTTGCGGCCAGGAGACTGGTGGACCTGCGCGAAGCGCGTGTCACACCCTCCACGACACATGGAACGATAGATGTTTGAACTTCACCGTGAAACGATCGATTGGGCCGGCCGCGAGCTGGTCCTGGAAACCGGCAAGGTCGCGCGCCAGGCAGATGGCGCCGTCATGGCGCGCTATGGCGATACGTCTGTGCTCGCCACCGTGGTTTCGGAAAAGTCGGCCAAGCCGGGTCAGGACTTCTTCCCGCTAACCGTGAACTATCAGGAGAAGTATTATGCAGCGGGCAAGATCCCCGGTGGCTTCTTCAAGCGCGAGGGCCGGCCGACCGAAAAGGAAACGCTGACATCTCGGCTGATCGACCGGCCGATCCGGCCGCTCTTCGCCGAGGGCTACAAGAACGACACGCAAGTCATTATCACCGTCCTCAGCCACGACATGGAGAACGACCCAGATGTCGTGGCCATGGTTGCGGCCTCGGCCGCGCTGACGATTTCGGGCGTGCCGTTCATGGGACCGATTGGCGGGGCACGCGTCGGCTATATCGGCGGCGAGTTCGTGCTCAACCCGCAGGTCGACGAGATGCCGGAATCGAAGCTCGATCTCGTCGTCGCCGGCACTGGTGATGCGGTTTTGATGGTCGAATCGGAAGCCCAAGAGCTTGGCGAAGACATCATGCTCGGCGCCGTCATGTTCGGCCATAAGGGCTTTCAGCCCGTGATCGAGGCGATCATCCGATTGGCAGAGAAGAGCGCCAAGGAACCGCGCGACTTCCAACCGGAAGACCTGTCCGAGCTTGAAGCCACCATGGGCGGGCTGATCTCCGATGAGTTGATCGAGGCCTACAAGATCATCGACAAGGGCGCACGCTACGACGCGATCGAGGCGGCCAAGAAGAAGGTCTTCGAAAGCCTGCATCCTGAGGGCGCTGCCGATCCGGCTTGGGCGCCCGAGCAGATCAAGTCGGCCTTCAAGTCGCTTCAGGCCAATGTCGTGCGCGGCTCGATCCTCGACACCAAGACCCGCATCGATGGCCGCGATCTCGAAACCGTGCGGCCAATCTCGGCGGAAGCAGGCTTTTTGCCGCGCACGCATGGCTCGGCGCTGTTCACTCGCGGTGAAACCCAGGCAATCGTCGTCGCAACGCTCGGCACCGGTGAGGACGAGCAGTTCATCGACGCGCTGCAGGGGACGTACAAAGAGTCCTTCATGCTGCACTACAACTTCCCGCCGTTTTCGGTCGGGGAGACGGGCCGCACGGGCTCACCCGGACGGCGCGAAATCGGCCATGGCAAGCTTGCCTGGCGCGCGATCCACCCGATGCTGCCGGCAGCGGAAGAGTTCCCCTACACGATGCGGGTCGTCTCGGAGATCACCGAGTCCAATGGCTCATCCTCGATGGCGACCGTGTGCGGCACCTCGCTTGCGCTGATGGATGCCGGCGTGCCGCTGAAGCGGCCCGTTGCAGGGATTGCCATGGGGCTGATCCTCGAAGGGGAGCGCTTCGCGGTCCTGTCCGACATCCTCGGCGACGAAGACCATCTCGGCGACATGGACTTCAAGGTGGCTGGTACTGCTGACGGCATAACGTCGCTTCAGATGGACATCAAAATCGCCGGCATCACCGAAGAAATCATGCAGACGGCCCTCGACCAGGCGAAGGGTGGCCGGCTGCATATTCTCGACGAGATGGCCAAAGCGCTCGGCGAAGCGCGCGACGAACTCGGCGAGTTCGCCCCGCGCATCGAAATGATGCAGATCCCGGTCGACAAGATCCGCGATGTGATCGGCTCGGGTGGCAAGGTCATCCGCGAGATTGTCGAAAAGACCGGCGCCAAAATCTCGGTCGAGGACGACGGGTCGGTGAAGATCGCCTCGTCGGATGCCGCGACCATCAAGGCGGCCCGCGACTGGATCCACTCCATCGTGGCAGAGCCGGAAGTCGGCGAGGTCTACAAAGGCAAGGTCGTCAAGGTGATGGATTTCGGTGCCTTCGTGAACTTCTTCGGCGCCAAGGACGGGCTCGTCCACATCTCTCAGTTGACCTCGAAGATGCGGCCAGAAAAGGTCACCGATGTCGTCAAGGAAAACGACGAGGTCTTCGTCAAGCTTCTCGGCTTTGACGAGCGCGGCAAGGTGCGTCTGTCGATGAAGGTGGTCGATCAGGAGACCGGCCAGGAAATCCCTCGCGAGGACAAGCCGAAGAAAGACGACGCAGCGGAGTAGTCAGCCACCCTGCTGACATCACGCCCGTGATGACATGACGCAATTTGCCGGCCCGTATCGTGACAGCGATGCGGGCCGGTCTTGTTTGACGGGTCACCACTCAGCTCGCGTAGTCCGACCCTTCACGGTCCAGGATTTCTTTCAAGTCCGCGAAGTGCGCGTCGCCCATGTCAGGATAGGCTTCGAGCTCCGACGCCGTCTTCTCGGCGATCTCGTCAGAGAGCCGGCGCAGGTCCTTCCCTGTCCACAGCGCTTTGATGTAGGTCTCGCAGGCGCGCTCAAAGTAATAGAGCCGATCAAAGGTCTCGGCCACGGTGTCGCCAATGACCAGGACGCCGTGATTGCCCATCACCATCACCTTGCACTTTGGATCGGTGAAGAGTTCGGCGCAGCGTGAGCCCTCATCCTCGAAGGCCAAGCCGCCATAGTGACTGTCGACCACGACACGGTTGAAGAACATCGCAGAATTCTGGTCGATCGGCGGAAGGTTTGAGTCCGTTAGGCTCGCCAGTACCGTCGCATGCACCGAATGGACATGCATCGCACAGCGCGCATGCGGAACCTTGCGATGTAGCGAGCCGTGCAACCCCCAGGCCGTCGGGTCCGGCGCGTCAGGATGATCGAGCACATTCGGATCGTTGGCGTCGAGCAAAAGAAGATCAGAGGCCCGGATCAGCGAGAAATGGCGCTGATTGGGGTTGATCAGGAACTCGCTACCGTCCTCGTTCACGGCCAGCGAAAAGTGGTTCGCGACCGCTTCATGCAGGTTCAACCGCTCGGCCCAGCGAAAAGCCGCGGCCAGATCGAGCCTGTGCTGCCAGTGCGGATCGTTGTGATGACGGGGGTCGATTGCGGTGACGGACATGGTCCTCTCCTTAGTGGCAGTGTCACGAAACGCTAGCATCATCACAATTCCCATTCCATGCCGATTGCTGTCTCGAATGCGTCGCCGGTGACGCTTCCAAGCGCGACAGGACATCAGATTCATGCTTCGAGTCATTCCATTGGTAATCGGGTCTCGATCGTTATGGATCAGCGCGTCTCGGCATCATCTGGAGCGGTGGCTGGACCCGTGCCGGGATTGCCGGGCGACAATCCGATGCGGGCCATTCTGTTCGTGGTCGCCGGCGTTGCAATCTTTGCGTTCCAAGACGTCATCATCAAATGGCTTTCGGGCGATTTTCCGCTCTACCAAGTGATGGTCCTGCGCTCTATCTCCGCACTCCCGCTATTTGTCGTCTTGATCTGGCTCGAAGGGCGAAAGCCAAGTGCCGTCATGTCACCGCGCTGGCCGGCGCTGTGCGGGCGCGGGGTTCTGAATGCCTGCGCCTACACCGCGTTCTATGCGGCACTCGCTTCACTGCCGATCGCGACCGCGATCACGTTGTTCTTCACCGCGCCGTTTTTCATCACCATTTTATCGGCACTTGTTCTGAAAGAACGGGTTGGCCCGTATCGCTGGGCAGCCGTCGTCGTTGGCTTCATCGGCGTTGTCATGGTCATGCGCCCAAGCGGAGAAGTGCTCGACCCTGTCGCGCTTCTGCCGATCATTGCGAGCTTTTTCTATGCGCTCATGCAGATCTGGGCGCGCTCGCTTGGTCCTTATGAATCGGCCGGCGTCATGTCGTTTTACTCGATCCTGGTGTTCTTCGTGGTCTCCGGTGCCATGGCCCTCGTGGCAGGCGATGGCAACATTACCGAAACGGGCAATGCGTCACTCGATTTCCTTATCCGCGGCTGGCAGGTGATGTCTCCGCTCGATCTGACGCTCATGCTTCTGACCGGCGTCATCTCAACGATCGCATTGACCCTTCTCACACAGGGCTATCGACTGGCACCGGCCAGCACGGTCGCGCCATTCGAATACTCCATGCTGCTTTGGGGCATGCTGCTCGGATTTTTGGTCTTTGGCGAGCGCCCGGATCCAGCTTCACTTCCCGGCACGCTGATCATCATCGGCTCAGGTCTGTTCATCCTGTTCCGTGAACGAGTCACAGGCACGCCAACACTGTTTCGCCGCGGCGGCTGGCGGCGCCTACGGGACATTGGACTGTTGCCAGGACGCAGGCGTAGCCGACGACCTGCCGACGTCGCCACGGACGAAACATCTCGACACTGATCGCGATCTGTCGCCCCAATGCCACATTGGCTGTATAGGCGGAAACGGGGGATTTAGAGCACTTTTGCTTTTGGCAGATTCGCTCGAGCTCTAAGTGTTTGTTTTGGCGCAATTCCGGACGAGAAACCGGGTCCCATTTTCGCTGGAATTGCTCTAGAGATCGGTGATAGGGCACCACGATGATCAAATCCTTGCTTGCAATGGGCCTGGGAGCATCCACGGCACTCGGCGCATCGCAGTTTCCAGCTTACGTCCAAGACTATTCCCAGCGGCTCGGCGGCGCCGTCGATGCGCTACAGCCAATTGTCGAACAGTTCGATGCGTCAGCCTTCGCGGCGGGGTTATCTCGCGAAACAGCACTTGAGCGTTATCGCGAGGCCGGTGACACCTTCCTCGCCGAGCAAGGCCAAGAAGCAGCCGAGACGATCACACGCTATGAGGATCTGCGCGCGGCCAAGGATGCGCTGGAACAGTCCGGCCCCTTCGTGCGGCTGGTCACGTTCGCGCGCACCTACGACCACGATATCGCGAGCCGGGCAATGGACGACTTCGAACCCGCTGTGCCGGCGACGGCGGAAGGCGCGGTTCATGCCGGTGCGGGCTTCGTTGCCGGCTGGGCGCTGTTGCTAGGGATCTGGAAGCTTGTCGCCATGCCCTTTGGCCGCAGGCGTGGGCCAGCGGCAGATCAAGCCTGACCCATCACCGGGTTCAGCTTTGCTCGTTCGACTGGGCGATGCCTTGCGCCTGAAGATCCTCCGGCCGAGGCATGCAGATTGTGTTGTAGCCGCAATCGACGAACTGCACCTCGCCCGTGACGCCTGCACCGAGATCAGACAGCAGATAAAGCGCGGTTCCGCCAACATCATCAAGCGTCACCGGCCGGCGCAGCGGCGCGTGATCGCGCATATAGTTGTACATGAAACGCGCCCCCGCGATGCCAGCGCCAGCCAGTGTGCGCACCGGTCCTGCCGAGATGGCGTTTACCCGAATGCCCTGCGGACCATAGTCGCTGGCGAGATAGCGCACGCTTGATTCAAGCCCCGCCTTCGCCAGCCCCATGACGTTGTAATTGGGCATGACACGTGACGCGCCGGAATATGTCAGCGTGACCATGCTGCCGCCATTCGGCATCAGCTCGGCGGCATGGCGCGCGACCTCAGTGAACGAGAAGCACGAGATCACCATCGTCCGAACGAAGTTCTCCCGCGATGTATCGGCATAGCGGCCCGACAGTTCGCTGCGATCGGAGAACGCGATGGCGTGGACGACAAAATCGAGTGCGCCCCAACGATCTTTGAGTGCATCGAACGTCGCCGCAACGGTCGTGATGTCCTCGACATCGCAGGGCAGCACAAGATCTGATCTCACCTTCTCGGCGAGAGGCTTCACGCGCTTGGCAATCGCGTCGTTCTGATAGGTGAAGGCGAGTTCCGCCCCCTGTTCGGCCAACATGCGCGCAATGCCCCAGGCGATCGAATGATCATTCGCCACACCCATGATCAGCCCGCGCTTGCCAGCCATGAGCCCCGCGCTTGCGCTCATCGCGATATCCCCCATCGGTTAGAAGACATGTTCGAGGTAACACACGGTCCTAAGCAGAACACATGCGTGGCCGCAACCAGACCTGAAGACAATCAGGCGTCGAGACGCTCGAAGAGTAGTGAGGCATTGGTACCGCCGAAGCCGAAGGAATTCGACATCGCAGCACCAATTTCCGTGTCCTGGCGTTCCTGAGCGATCGGTAGATCGGCGAAGTCAGAGTCAAGCGTCTGAATGTTGATCGACGGAGCAACGAAACCGGACTGCATCATCAGAAGCGTGTAGATCGCCTCCTGAGCGCCGGCAGCACCCAGAGAATGGCCGCTCATCGATTTGGTCGCGGAGATCGCCGGCACCTTGTCGCCGAAGACTTCGCGCAACGCCTCGACCTCACGCGTATCACCGACCGGCGTCGAGGTCGCGTGCGGATTGATGTAATCAATCGGGGTCTTGGTCGTCGCCATGGCCTGGCGCATACAGCGCACGGCCCCTTCGCCGGAAGGCTGGACCATGTCATAGCCGTCCGAAGTGGCGCCATAGCCTGTCAGTTCGGCATAGATCTTGGCGCCGCGTGCCTTGGCATGTTCGAGTTCTTCAAGCACGACGACGCCTGCGCCACCGGCGATCACAAAGCCGTCACGGTCCTGGTCGAAGGCACGGCTCGCCACTTCCGGCGTGTCGTTATATTTTGAACTCATCGCCCCCATCGCGTCGAACAGCGACGACATCACCCAGTCGAGCTCCTCACAGCCGCCCGCGAAGACAACGTCCTGCTTGCCCCACTGAATCATCTCCGCGCCATTGCCAATGCAGTGTGCACTGGTCGAACAGGCCGACGAGATCGAATAATTGACGCCCTTGATCTTGAACCACGTGGCGAGCGTCGCCGAGGCCGTTGAACTCATTGCCTTAGGCACGGCAAACGGACCGATCCGCTTGACGCCCTTGGTGCGGGCCGTGTCGGAGGCTTCGATCAACGTCTTGGTCGACGGGCCGCCCGAGCCCATGATCATCCCGGTGCGTTCGTTGGAGATCTCGTTTTCTTCGAGACCTGCGTCGAGGATCGCCTGATCCATCGCAACATGGTTCCAGGCCGTACCGCCACCATGAAAGCGCATGGCCCTACGGTCGACGATCTCGGATGGGTCAAGAGTCGGCGCGCCATGCACCTGGCAGCGAAAGCCCATGTCGCGATATTCGTTGGCGGCCGAAATACCCGACCGTCCCTCGCGCAAGCTAGCAACGACCTCCTGGGTCGAATTGCCGATCGATGAGACGATGCCCAGTCCCGTGACCACAACGCGCCGCATCCGATATCTCCCAGCAAGGGCCATGCTGCCGAACAAAGGACAGCTCGCCTGATCTCATTGCCCGGAACGGACTAGCCGCCCGAGACCGGTGTTGCAGTGCCGGACCGGCACCACCCTGACACTAAACTATGCCGGCGCTTCTTCCGGCATGAACAGACCCACTTTCAGATCCGATGCTTCATAAATGGTCTCGCCATCGGCTTTTAACCACCCATCGGCGATGCCCAATTTCAGCTTGCCGCGGAAAACGCGCTTTAGCTCGAGGCCATATTCGACACGCTTCACCGACGGCACCACCATGCCAGAAAACTTCACCTCACCGACAGAAATCGCCCGTCCCTTGCCGGGCTCGCCAAGCCAGCCCAGGAAGAAACCCAGCATCTGCCACAATGCATCCAGGCCCAGGCAACCCGGCATAACCGGATCGCCCTTGAAATGGCAGTCGAAGAACCAGAGGTCTGGTGACACGTCCAGCTCCGCACGCATTAAGCCCTTGCCGTTGGCGCCGCCCTCGGTCGAGATCTGAGTGATACGATCGAACATCAGCATGGGCGGCAGCGGCAATTGCGGATTGCCAGGGCCAAACAGCTCGCCGCGGGCGCAGGCGAGGAGGTTTTCATAATCAAAACTGGAGCGCTGTTCGGACATTGTCTGATCGCTTGCGTTATGGTCGCCATGGAGCCGAGCCCCGGAAGCCTCGTCTCTCAGGCGCGGGTTGGCCGTGGATGCAAGCGCGCAGACGAGATGACTGGCACGAGCGGCCGCGAAAGTCCTATCCGATAACGACTTGCCGGTGTGGCCGCAAGGGGCGTCAGCGTGGTTGTTCGATGTGTGACCGCAAACAGGTCGGTCCAATTGCGATACGATCCGTTGAAGATCGGCCGAAAACCGTGTCCATCCGCACTTGCGGCGTTCCACGGACTTGACGGGATCGTATGCGGATGGTCACACTCCCGCAGTAAGAGCAATGGTGCTGGAATTTGCGAACCATTGTCAAAACTTTGTAGAAGGTCCGTGAGATAAGACTCGTCAACGTGTCATAGTGCTCCATTTATTCGCTACAGAATGCGATGAGATGGATGTCTTGCCGCGAGACGAGCCGCAAAAGAGAGCGGCTCACGAATTTGGATCGATCTGGTAATCGGGTTCTGAACATGACGCAAACAGGCCTGTTCTGCAGCAATATCAAGCGGGTGACCAACCGCCCAGACATTGAGGATCGTCTCAAGGAAGCCGATTTGCGGCCAACCCGGCAGCGGGTTGCGCTCGGCTCGCTCCTGTTTGACGGTGGTGACCGCCATGTCTCGGCGGAGCTGCTGCACGAGGAAGCCGTACGCCAGCAAATCCCGGTATCGCTGGCGACGGTTTACAATACATTGCATCAGTTCACCCAGTCAGGCTTGCTGCGTGAGATCGCTGTCGAAGGGTCGAAGTCCTATTTCGATACCAACACGTCCGATCACCATCATTTCTTCGTCGAGAACGAAGGCATGATCATGGATATCGGCCAGGGCGTCAGTGTCGAAGGCATTCCCGAGCCGCCAGAGGGCATGGAAGTTACCCATGTTGATGTTGTTGTGCGCTTGCGGCGCAAGGTCGGCTGATCGGCACTAGAGACACAAACCGTTACGCAACTCAGGCGGTATCGCTGTCGGGTATCTTTGACCCCTGAGTGACTCTGCGTGCGTAGACGGTTTCTCTATATTGTGCCGTGCATCATCGGAACCGTGGTCCCGATGATGGCATTCGTGCCTTGGGTCATGCAGCACGGCGCAGACCTGTCGCAGTTTTTCACCGACATGTTCGCCAATCGGATCGCGGCGTTTTTCGCGCTTGATGTGATCGCGGCGGCGGTCGTGGTTATGGCCTTTGCAGCGATCGAGCGGGTGCGCGGCGCGATATCTGCTCTTTGGCCGGTTGTGGTTGCAACGCTGTGCGTCGGCGTGTCGCTGTCCCTGCTGCGTCTCTTATGGCTTCGGGAGTTACGCACAACAGAGCGGAGCCGGGATAGCGTTGATCAGCAGCATCCGCAGCAAGTCAATCCACCCGTTCGTCTGGATAAACACCCCATAAAAGCCCCTGATCGACAAAGCCGCGATGACGATTGACACGCACGGAACACCAACCGCTTTCACACGTATCGATAGAGATCAGAACACCCGATTCAAGATAGGCTACGGCGTCCGATGTCGCCTCGGGGCCACGGTGCAGTGTTGCGGTTCCGTCCTCCGACCAAGGCAGAACAAGGGCTGTGCGCTCGCCGGTCAAAAGCGCATGGAACACCCAGCCTTCGGCACCTTCAGAATCGCGGATCCGCCGCCAATTGTCGAACTCGGCGGTGATCTCGACCGGCCACCCCGGGAGCGTGAACTGCCAGGCAATGTCGTGATCACGGCCGGGGCCGGAGCGCACATTCACCGGGCTTGACTTGAGGCTGACGAAGCGCGGCAGGGGTAACCCGCTCGGCCCGGTTTGAAGCGCCCGCGTTTCGGGTGTGTCAGGAGGCGTAATCTTGTGACCCACGGTCGCCGTGGCAATCCCACCGACGGCCAGCGCCAGCAAAACCAAGCCTGCGAATCCAAGCGCCATCCGGCCAAACGACATCCACCACCCCTTTCTCGTTTTGACGCGTCCCGCTTCGGCAATTGCGCCCGCGCGGGCCTTTGTGTTTCTCAGACCATCTGCTATGGGACGCGATGGCTTCGCGGACTTCATCGAAAAGTCTCGCATCGCCGTTAAATCTCCGTTGCCGTTCTCTACTCCGCTGATCCGGATCAACTCGAACCCATGCCAAGACAAAAGCCTCGCGTCGTCGTGACCCGGAAACTGCCCGATGTCGTTGAGACGCGAATGCGCGAATTGTTCGACACCAGGCTGAACGAGGAAGATCGGCCACTATCCCAGGCAGAACTCGCCGAGGCGCTACGCGAGGCGGATGTCCTGGTGCCGACGGTAACAGACCGGATCGATTCAGGCCTTCTGGCCCAGGCCGGCGACCAGCTCCGCCTCATTGCGAATTATGGCAACGGTGTCGACAACATCGACGTCGAAACGGCGACTCGGCGTGGCATTGCCGTGACCAACACACCGGGTGTTCTGACCGAAGACACCGCCGACATGACAATGGCGCTGATCCTGGCTGTGCCGCGGCGCCTGCAAGAGGGCATGCAGATCATCGCCCGCGGGGAGTGGAGCGGCTGGACACCAACCTGGATGCTCGGCAACCGGATCAATGGTCGGCGCCTCGGCATTATCGGCATGGGCCGCATCGGTCAGGCGGTGGCACAACGGGCCCGCGCATTCGGCATGTCGATCCACTATCACAACCGCCGCCGCGTTGCCGAGGCGATCGAAGAAGAACTGGAAGCGACCTATTGGGAGAGTCTCGATCAGATGCTCGCCCGCGCGGATGTGATCTCGATCCACTGCCCTCACACACCGGCGACCTATCACCTGTTGAGCGCACGCAGGCTCAAGCTGATCCGCCCGAGTGCCTATCTCGTCAACACCGCTCGCGGCGAGATCGTCGACGAAAACGCGCTTGCCCGCATGCTGGAGGCAGGCGAGCTCGCCGGCGCTGGCCTCGACGTCTTCGAGCACGAGCCGAGCGTCAATCCCAGGCTGGTGAAGTCCGACCGCGTCGTGCTTTTGCCGCATATGGGATCAGCCACCGTCGAGGGCCGTGTGGACATGGGCGAAAAGGTCATCATCAACATCAAGACCTTCGCCGATGGCCACCGTCCGCCGGACCGTATCCTGCCATCGATGCTCTGACACGGTCGTCCGCGTGATGAGTGAAGACCCCAAGACCAAGCCAATCGCAGCCTTGTCAGTGCCCCCGCGCACCAAGACGGCGTATCCGGCGGAATTTGCAGGTGTCACGGAGGGACGCGCCAAACGCGCACTTGGAACCCATTTCGGTCTGTCACAGTTCGGCGTCAATCTGACCACGCTCGCACCCGGCGCGAAGACCGCGCTGCGCCATTGGCATTCTGAAGAAGATGAGTTCGTCTATGTGTTGTCCGGCGAGGTAACGCTCGTCACCAATGCCGGTGCTGCACTGATGCGCGCGGGCGATTGCATGGGCTTCCGTGCTGGCACACCCGACGGCCACAGGATCGAGAATCGCGGCACGAGCGATGCCGTATTGCTCGAAGTCGGCACGCGCCGGCCTGATATCGATCAAGTCCACTATCCCGATGATGATCTGGCCGTCGTGCCCGATGGCACTGGCAAACGTCTGTTCCGCCGCAAGGACGGCACGCCGGTTTAATCCATCTGGTTGGAGAGACATAGGCGCGTATTTTGATCGAGCCGGCAAGCGAGTAACGCTGTCGCTGAGAGCACCGTCTTCTGCGATCGTGCTCTCAGACGCGAAACCGGGACACACTTTCGCTGAGAGCACCGTCTTCTGCGATCGTGCTCTCAGACGCGAAACCAGGTCCCACTTCCGCTGAGAGC
>JBCBSK010000022.1:0-31621 GCA_039819185.1 Pseudomonadota bacterium
CGAGGTCTTTGAGGGCCGCTTCGAAAAGTTCAAGCACCGCCGGGTCGCTGTCTTCAGGGTCCGCGTGCGCCCGCAGCACCCCGACGCGGGCACCCTCCAAGCCGTCGGCGCGGCGCCACCCTGGTGGATCCGATCACGATCCCGAATTGGCAGAAGCACCGGACGGCGGAGCTTTTCTGCCCGACCTTTCGTTACGACGTCGCCCGCTATTTGGAATCCCTCGGCGACTCTGCGCCGATCCGAGACATACAGGAAGCTTATGACGCCGGTGACTTCGATCCCCACGCCCGGGAAGGCCTAGAATTCTTCCTCGACTTTCCCCGTGATGTGCCCCAGGGGGAGTGGCGAGAGCCATGTCCGCCGTTCCTCGAGCACCCCGGGCGCCGCGCTTTCCTCGACGACGTTCGGCGGGCGATGGACGGGGCGGAGGTTACCGCCCTCGTCTTTCCCACCTGGACCCATCCGCCGGCCCCCCTCGACCGCGGCCACGAGGAGTACCGGGGAGACAACTCCCAGCTCATCGCGCCGTCCACGGGTATGCCGGCCGTCAGCGTGCCGATGGGTTTCGTCGACGGGCTCCCCGCCGGGCTGCAGATCTTAGGCCGGCGTTTCGACGACGGCTTGTTGATCCAATATGCCTACGCCTACGAGCAGCTCACCCGCCACCGTCGCGCCCCGTTGGCTTTCCCGGCCCTTGGGCCCTAGTGTTTGGAGCTCCCCGTGGAAAGAATCTCTTCCAAGTGGACCGTGATGCACAAGCGCATCTCCCCGATGCTGTACATCGTTGTGGCGCTGGCCATGCTGGTCAACGCCCTGTGGACGAAGGCGTGGGGCCCGGGTTACGGCTTCTGGTGGTTGGCCTTCGGCCTCTTCAATATCGTCGCCGTGGTGTCGTTCCGGCTCGCGACCAGGCGAAGTGGGAACCGGTTCGCCGTCCGGGCGCGGCACAAAGAACCTGCCGCCCGTTTTCGTGTCGCCCATGCTGGTCACCGACCATCTGATGGGGCACGCTTGCCCGGTGGTCACGCTCCTCATAACACCCCCAGCCGATGCAGCCCTGCTGTACGGGGCTGCTGGCGCGCACCGCCCCGCACTCCGCTTCCGCCAAGTGTCCGGCGCGCGCCCCTGATCGGCGGCAGCGCCGTTCTGGTTTGGTCAACTGCGGCGAGCCTCGCCGTTCTCGGCAGCGCACTGCCACCGCTTCTGTTCCTAGCCGGCGCGTTCGGATCCGGATTTGTGGCCTTTGCGCTGGCACGGTTCCTGCGCGGCCAGCCACTTGCCGGAATGCTCGACGTGCCCTGAGCCGTTCCGGCGCTGATGGTCGTCGGCTTTCTCGGTCGCAACGGCCTCTATGTCACCAGCCTTGCGCTATGCGCACGCGGCTCAGGTCAATCTGATCTCCTATCTCTGGCCGCTCCTGATGGTCGCACTGCTCTGGCTGACGGGGATCGCGCGGCCAGCGCGTCTTCGAGTGGCGGGTGGTCTGCGGAGTGGCCGCCCTCGCCGCACTTGTTCTTTATGCGGTGACCGGGCCAGGCGCGGTCCCGGACGCCACGCCATCGGCGCTGCTAGCCATGGTGTTGATCGGCGTGGGGCCGATGGGACTGGCCACCCTGTTGTGGGATCATGGCGTGCGCCACGGAGACGGACGCGTTTTGTCGACTTTGGCTTATCTCACGCCAATCTTGTCGACACTCATTCTGGTGGCTCTGGCCCTTGCGATTGTGACCGGCGCGGTGCTCGTAGGCGGTGCACTTATCCTGATTGGCATCGCACTGGCCGCTTTTGACGCCAAGGATCACTCTAGACGCTGAACGCGTCCGTTCTCCAAATTGGCGCTTTGTGTGCGCCTTATTTGCCGGCACAATGTAAATCCCGTCTGCGCCGGAGCGCTCCTCTCCGACTCTCCACGGGAAATCGTCCGCTCTCCTAGACCTTGTCACACAGCCTTCATGCGGCTCGCGTAAGGCGATTGCAACGTCGAGGGGGTGGTCCGTGACTGCAGCGGTAACGATAAGCCAGCTAAGTAAAACATATGGACCCGTCCATGCCCTGGCAGATATCAGCCTGACCATTGAGCCGGGTGAGCGCGTTGCGCTGATCGGCGCGTCGGGGTCTGGCAAGTCGACACTGATCCGGCACATCGCGGGGCTGACGGCTGGAGATGCTGGCTCCGGGCGCGTCGAGGTGTTCGGCGAAACCATTCAGGCCAACGGCCATCTCAGCGGCCGGGCGCGCATTCTGCGCCGCCACGTCGGGATGATATTCCAGCAGTTCAATTTGGTCAGCCGCATGTCGGTGATCAGCAATGTGCTGGTCGGACTGCTCGGGCATATCCCGTCCTGGCGCGGAACACTTGGCCTGTTCACCGCAAGCGAAAAACGCCGGGCGATGGAAGCGCTCGACACGGTCGGTATCGCGGACTTCGCCGCCCAGCGCGCGGCACGCCTGTCCGGCGGCCAGCAGCAGCGCGTTGCGATTGCGCGCTCGCTGATCCAGGAAGCGCGCATCATCCTTGCAGACGAGCCGATCGCCTCGCTCGACCCCAAGAGCGCCAAGCGGGTGATGGAGATCCTCATCGGCCTCAACAAGCGGCTCGGCATTACACTCGTCACATCACTGCACCAGGTCGACTACGCCATGGCGTTCTTCGACCGGCTGGTCGCGCTGAAGGATGGCAAGGTTGTCTATGACGGCGCGACCAAAGATGTCTCTGTGACCTTTCTCACAAGCCTCTACGGAGCCCAGGCTGAAGAACTGATCCTTCCGGGCCAGCTCGGGATCTCGGAAGACGATGACGCGACCGAAGTCCGTGGCGTCCCCCAAACCTCCGCCCCGAATGGGCAGAACTATGCCGCCGGCGGCCTGACGGCCGGCGTCTGATCACCCCCACCACACCGTCAGGACCCGTGAAACACGGAGCAAATAGGAGAGATCGGATGAAAAGGATGCTGCTGGCCGGCGTCGCGGCCATTGCGCTGACCGGGGCTGCCACCGCCCAGGAAATCGAAGAGCTGAACTTCGGGATCATTTCGACCGAATCATCGGCTGCCCTCGAAGAAAGCTTCGGCCCGTTCCTCGTCGAGCTTGAAGAGTTCCTCGGCATTCCGGTGAACCCGTTCTTTGCCCAGGACTATGCCGGGGTCATCGAAGGCATGCGTTTCGACGAAGTTGATGTTGCCTGGTTCGGCAATGCCTCAGCCATGCAGGCCGTCGACCGTGCCGAAGGCGAGATCTTCGCTCAGACGGTCAAGGACACTGGCGAGATGGGCTACTACTCGCTGCTCATCGCCAATGTCGACAATGACGACATTAACGGCATCGAGGACGTGCTCAACTGCGACGCCGGCTTCACCTTCGGCAATGGCGACCCCAACTCGACCTCAGGCTTCCTGGTGCCGAGCTACTATGTTTTCGCGCTCAATGGCGTAACCCCGGACGACTGCTATTCGCGCGTTCTGAATTCCAACCACGAGACCAACGCTCTAGCCGTTGCAAATGGCCAGGTCGACTTCGCGACCAACAACACCGAGTCGCTCTATGCTCGGCTCGTTCAGGAACGTCCGGAAGACGCTGCCAACATCAAAGAAATCTGGCGCTCGCCTCTCATCCCGGGTGACCCGATGGTCTGGCGTGGCGACCTGCCGCAGTCGGCGAAGAACCAGATCTACACGTTCTTCATGACGTTCGGCCGGATGGGCACGCCGGAAGAAGTTGCAGCCGAGCGCGCCATCCTCGCCAACCTCTCGGATGGCTGGGGCCCGTTCGTTCCCTCGTCGAACGCACAGCTTTATCCGATCCGCCAGCTTGCTCTGTTCCGCGACCGTCTGACCACGGAAGCAGACGACACGCTGAGCGATGACGAGAAGGCCGAGCGCATCGCCGAGATCGACGCGCAGCTCGACGAGCTGAACCGTCTCGCCGAGACCGTTCCGAACATGTAATCGCAAGCAAGCCGCTTAGCCGGCTTGTTGACACTCTTTGAGGGGGCGGCACGCCGCCCCCTTTTTGCTGACGGCCATCACAGGACGCGAGGACTGCACGTCATGAGCATCGCCGCCGAGACACACGGTGCTGACCGCATCAAGGATCTTGCGCCGCCGCAACGGCCTTTGGGCGAAACGCTGTTTATGTTTGGCATGTTGTTCGGCACGGTGGCCGTTCTGGTTTGGGCCTGGGGTCTTGCGGAAATGCAGCCGCTGGAGCTCATTCGCGATGCCGACAACATGGCGTCGCTTGCGTCCGACTTCCTCAATCCGGAATTCCGACGCTGGGAATTCTTCCTCGACAAGATGATGGAAACGATCGCCATCGCAGTGTGGGGGACAATCCTTGCCGTCATCGTCGGCGCGCCGTTCGGCATCCTGTCGGCACACAACGTCGTGCCGGCGTGGATCCACTTCCCCGTCCGCCGGGCTATGGACGCGTTGCGCGCGATCAACGAATTCGTCTTTGCACTGATCTTCATCGCGGCTGTTGGTCTTGGTCCTTTCGCCGGCGTGTTGGCGATCTTCATTCACACAACGGGCGTTATCGCCAAACTGTTCTCGGAGGCGGTCGAAGCCATTGAGCCCGGTCCTGTTGAGGGGATTCGAGCAACCGGGGCGACGCGCGTTCAGGAAGTCCTATTCGGCATCGTGCCCCAAGTCATGCCGCTATGGATCTCCTATGCGCTGTATCGGTTTGAATCCAACGTCCGGTCAGCCACAGTGATCGGCCTTGTCGGCGGCGGCGGCATCGGCATGGCATTCAACGAATACATGCGTTCGTTCCGTTATGATGAGGCCTCTGCCATTCTGATCATCATCATCGTCACCGTCTCGGTCCTCGATATGGTCTCGGGCGCGATCCGCCGCCGCTTCATTTGAGATCGCCAACGTCGAAGCACCGTGCGCCATCTTGAGCACGATAGCCCTGCCGCTTGTGACAGCGTGATCGTCGTCCTAAGAGTCCGCTCTGAAGATGCCCGGTGATCGGGCACTCAGAACTGGGCCAGACCATGCTGACAGCGCTTCAGCGCTTGGGTGAACAAACCTTCCGCGCGCTTCGGCTGGACCGACCGGTTCATACCCCCGTTGACCGCGCCTTTCGTTTGGCTGCGCGCTACTGGCCGGTGGCATTGCTCGCCATCTGGGCGCTGCTCTATCTGCCGATCCTCGGCGATCGACCGTTGCGCTTCGAAGAAGGCCGCCGCGCAGCCCAGGCCATGGCAATCCTGTTTGACGGCGACTGGTGGCGGCTCGACATTGGCGGCCAGCCCTACACCGCCAAACCGCCCCTCTTGCCCTGGTTGATGGCGTTGGTTGCCATGGCGCGCGGCACGGTGGACGAGATTGCCGTGCGCCTGCCGGCCATTCTGGCCGTACTCGGCGGTGCGCTGAGCGCGGGCTACGCCGCTCATGCGCTGACCAGCGCCGACGACAGGCGCTTTGCCGCTTTCTGTGCCGGCATTGCGTTTCTCTGCATGCCGTTCATTGTCACGATGGGCCGGATCGGTGAAACCGACACCACTGCGACCTTCTTGGCTGGCCTCGCTTTGATGATCTGGCTCGTTGCCCGCACACGGGGAGAGGTTTCTGTCCTCGCCTGGATCGGGGTCGGGGCCGCGCTTGCCGGTGCAGGCTTCGCCAAAGGCCCAGCACCGATGGTATTTTCGATTGTTGCCATCGCAGCAATCACGATCGCAAGCCGCAAGCCCCGCGAGTTTGCCGGGCTGGCGCTTGCCCTGGCCGTGTCGGCGCTGCCGCTGCTGATCTGGCTGTGGTTCAATGAAGGACGCACCAACGCCGCCCATCTCGCTGATGAGATGCGGCTAACCGTGTTCGATGATCTCGGCGCATATGCGCTGACACTGTTGCGGCTTGGCGAAATCCCGATCGCAACATTGCTGCTTCTGCCCTGGATCGTGCCGATCGCCCTGTGGCTATGGCGCAACCGCCGGGACGGCAATGGATGGTCGTGGCAGGTCACGAGCCTGCTCATCGCGGCGGTACCCGTCGCTATAGTGATCCTGTTGTGGCCGGAGTCGCGGGAACGCTATGCCATGCCGATCGTCTGGCCTGTGGCGGTGCTGGCAGGCCTTGCGATCTCAGGCCTCTGGACACGCAACCGCTTCGCAGGTGTCATTCTTGTGTCTGGCATGATCTTCGCGGTCATCTTCCAGGCCGTGACCTTCTTCGCGATCGAGGGCAAGACCCACTTCCAACGTGAGCGCCGAGACCTTGTGACCAACTTATCTGAGGCAACGGCCAATGCCGAGGGGCGCATTCTGTTCCTGTCGCCGCATCGCCGGCCAGACTTCAACATCTTCGCCTATGCCAGACATCCAATGCTGCAGATACGGCCTGAGGCGGTTGCTTGCCCGCCCGAGGCCAATCTCCTGGTCAGCGAAGGACCAGATCGTCATCTCCCACAGCAGTCCACCCTTTGGTCGGAGCGTGCATCGCTTGCCGACGGCGCCATTCTGGTCTTCGAGCGAACGAGCGCCGCGCCCAAAGCTGGTGCCTGCGACATGGTCCCCGATCCCCTTGTCACGCCAGAGTTTCTGGCCAGGTAGTGCTCCAGGAGGCTGGACCACGGCGCCTCAGCATCGGGCAAGGATCACATGTCTTTGAAGGCCGAAAATGTCTGGGACTATCCGCGCCCACCGCGACTTGAACCGGTGATGGATCGTATACGCATCATCTTTGGCGGAGCAACGGTCGCCGACACCGTCAAGGCGTTTCGGGTGCTCGAGACCTCGCATCCGCCGACCTACTACCTGCCGCGCGGTGACATCGAGATAGCCGCACTGCGTGAGGTCGCCGGCACCAGCCTATGCGAGTGGAAGGGGTTGGCGCGCTACTTCGACGTCGTCTCAGGCTCAAAAACAGCGCCTCGAGCGGCCTGGACCTATCCGGACCCGACCGAACGTTTCCACACCATTCGCGGCCATGTCGCCTTCTATGCCGAGCCGATGGACGCCTGCTATGTCGGCGACACCCAGGTGCTGCCGCAAGATGGCAATTTCTATGGGGGCTGGATCACCGGCAACCTGACCGGCCCCTTCAAAGGTGCGCCGGGAACAATGGGGTGGCGACATCCACGCACGGTCACATGCACTCATGATGGCATTCTTCGATCACGAAAGCGTGATAATCCTGTCAGAAAAGTAATACACCGCGCTGATCCGCCGCAGAAGAGGGTTCGTAACCGCATCATCCAATGGATAGTTGGCGGCCGGCCCCGACAAGACAATAGTGAAAAGCATCGCCCTCATCGAGGCGGGAGTAAATCAATGATAAAACGCACCTTGATTGCTGCAATTCTTGCAGCTTCCTTTGGCATGTCTTCAGTTCAAGCTGCAAACATCGTCGAAACGGCACAATCTGCTGGATCTTTTAATACGTTGCTTGCTGCGGCTGAAGCTGCTGGCCTTGTCGACGCGCTGTCGGGCAGTGGTCCACTGACCGTGTTCGCACCGACGGACGAAGCTTTCGCTGCCCTGCCCGAGGGTACGGTCGATGAGCTTCTCAAGCCAGAAAACCGCGATCAGCTGGTCGCCGCTTTGAGCTATCACGTCCTACCGCGTGAACTCACCTCGTCCATGCTGCCGGGCCGCACCATTCCCGTGCGCACATTGAATGGTGGCGAAACCCTGCGCGTGACCAAGTCGCATGGCGCGGTGACGGTCGACAACGCAACCGTCGTGACCGCTGACATCGCCACCGACAATGGCGTCATTCACGTCATTGATGAGGTGCTGCTTCCGGGCACGAACACGCACTAACTGAGCGCCAAATTTAACTGGCAAACAAAAAAGACGGGCGGTCCGATCGGATCGCCCGTCTTTTTGTGCTGAAGCGTGGGCTCACCCACTCACCGCTTCAATGCTGTTCGGGCTGTGAAAACAGGCCGATCACCAGAAGAAGGCAAAACGGGCCGTGCCGGCTCGATGGCTGCTTTCATGGCATCGGCCGTCTGGCGCAGGGCTGCGACCTGGCGTGTCGCTGCCGCACCGGTTTGCGCCGCACTCTCTTGACCTGTCCCTGCCGGGCGATACAGCCCGCGCGCGCCGGAAACCTGTTCAAAGCTCTGGGTAATCCCCATCACCGTTTCGGCCGAGCCGAGAACGAGATACCCATCCGGCGCCAGCGACTTCTTGATCCGATCGAGAATGTCGCGCTTGGTTTCCTGATCGAAGTAGATCAGCACGTTGCGACAGAAAACGATATCAAACTGGCCGAGGCCGGTGAAGGAGTCGAGCAGGTTGAAGGGACGAAAGTCGCACATACTGCGCAAGCTCGGATCGATCCGCCACTGCTCACCTTCCTGGGTGAAATACTTCAACAGCATCGGCGTCGGCATGCCCCGTTGCACCTCGAACTGGCTGTAGACACCAGCCTTGGCCTTATCGAGAACGTCCCGCGACAAATCGGTGCCGAGGATCGACAGCGACCAGCCCGACAACTGCGCGCCGAGTTCCTTGATCGTCATGGCCAGCGAATAGGGTTCCTGGCCGGTCGATGCGGCAGCGCACCAAATCCTGAGCCGGCGCGCGCTACGCCGCGCTGTCATGAGTTCCGGAACCATGACCGTCTTGAACAGCTCGAATGGTGTGCGGTCGCGAAAGAATGACGATTCGTTGGTCGTCATCGCTTCAATAACCGCATCCTTCAGAACGCCCGTCGGTTGGCCGCGCAGTGTTTGAACAAGCGCATCGAGCCCCTCGACGCCATGGGCCCGCGCAACCGGCTGCAGCCGCGTCTCAACAAGGTATTTCTTGTCGGGCGCAAGATCGATCCCGGAGCGCTCTTTCACAAAGGTCCGCAGATAGTCGAAACTCGACGGGGTCATGAGCGCTTGCCTCCAATGATCGCTGCGAGCTTCGGCCCGATCCTGTCGAGCGGCAGAACGGCCGCACAGCAGCCGGCCTGCGCAGTCGCGCCAGGCATGCCCCAAACCACGCTCGTCTCTTCGTCTTGGGCGATCACGGTGCCACCCGCATTGGCAATCACGACGCCCCCGGCAGCCCCGTCTTGTCCCATACCGGTCAAGACGGCGGCCAAGATCGCTGGTCCAAAGATCTTGGATGCGCTCTCAAACAGCGGATCGACGGCGGGCCGACAGAAATTCACTGGCGGGTCGTCGTTCAGCCGGATCACAGGGGCGGTCGAAGAGCCACCGATCACCATATGCTTGCCGCCCGGCGCGACATAGATCCGACCGGCGGTGATCGCCTCGCCGTCAACGCCTTCGGCTGCCGGCGCTCCGGCTGTCTTGGTGATGTGTTCGGCCAGGATGGCGGTAAAGGTGGGCGGCATGTGCTGCGTAACCAGAATCGGAACTTTTGGCACAACCGGCTTCAGCTCGGCGAACACCTTGGCGAGCGCCGGCGGACCACCGGTCGACGATCCGATGACCAAAACCCGCGGCGGCACAGCGGACGGCTGGCGCAGTGCGATCTGAGATGCCGGCACGCTGGCAAGCGCCGAACGCGGCTTGGTGATGGCTGGCGCCGCGGCGGGCGTCTTGATTCTGCTTTCAACGCGCTGTTCAAGCCGGCGCATCGTGTCACGCGATGTCGACGCTGATGCCTTGCGCCGTGCCGCATTGGCGATGGCTTTTGGCGCAAGGCCGCTGATGCGCTCAATAAGGTCACGGCGGAACTCGACCGACGTCGTCACGCCGGAATTGCCCTCGGGCTTGGGGATGTAGTCCGTCGCACCGAGCGACAGTGCCTTCAAGCTGATATCGGCATTGCGCCGGGTCAGTGTCGAAGCCATGACCACGATCAGGCCAGGCTTGGACTTCAACATCAGCGGCAACGCCGTGAGACCATCCATCTCCGGCATCTCGATGTCGAGTACAACAATGTCGGGGTCAAGTGTTTCGAGTCGCTCGACAGCGAGCTTACCGTTCGGCGCGGATCCGACGACGTCGACGCCGTCGGCCTCACCGATCCAGCGCGACAAAAGCCCGCGGATCACCGCGGAATCGTCCACCACCATAACCTTGACCGGACGTGGGGTCCGGCTTGGAGCCTCCGAAGAGGTACGCAACGCATTTACGCTCACAGCTTGCCCCTGATTACGCGCGGGCGAACACATGTGGCGGGGGTGTTTAGATCAACCCCGCCTCGAGAAACTTGGCCTCGACGATCTCACGATCAAACGGCTTCATGATGTATTCATTGGCGCCTGCACGCATCGCCTTGGCGATCTGAGCGATATCGTTCTCAGTCGTGCAAAACACAACCTTGGGTTCAGATCCCCCAGGCATCTTGCGAAGCGTCGATAGGAATTCCATGCCGTCGACAACCGGCATATTCCAATCGAGCAGGACAGCATCCGGCATACGCTCGCTGCAAGCGTCGAGTGCCTGCTGACCATCTTCAGCCTCACTGATCGTGAAACCCAGATCTTCGAGAATCCGCCGCGCCACCTTCCGGATGACGCTTGAATCGTCGACCACCAAACAGTGTTTCATAGGGCCGCTCCAACTTCCGTCTTGTCGCGAAAAAGTAGCACACTCACACTGAACAAAGACTTACGCAGCAAGCGCTTCACCGGCAAAGCGGAGGATCTTCGAAACATCCAGGATTACCAGGAGACGGCCGTCGAGACGCTGCACACCGAGCGACACCTCGGCCCAGCGCGGATCCAGGTTGGCGGGATTGGCCTCGATCGAATTGTCCGCCAGCGACAAGACCTCGCCAACTTCATCGATCAGGAGCCCATAAGACTCACCGCTATGATCGATTCCGACCGCCATCGGTGATGTGTCATCATCGCGATCGCCGAGCCCAAGCCGGCGGCGCATGTCGATCGCCGTGACAATTCTCCCGCGCAGGTTGAGAACACCTGCTAACTCAGGACGCGACATCGGGACCGGTGTCATGTTCTCGGGATTGAAAACGTCATGTACGTCGAGAATCTGCAGTCCGAACAACTGCGGACCAATCCGGACGGTGATGTATTCGCGCGTCTGGGTGTCGTTCACGCTTTCCTCGCTCATGCCGCCTGCTCCCGAATGACCGGTTCGTCCTTGAGATCATCAAGTGCTGCCAAGAGCCCCTGGCGGTCGAACTTGGCAACAAAATCATAAAAGCCCGCGCGCCGGCCGCGCTCGATGTACTCACGGTCGGTGTGCGACGACAGCGCCACGATCGGCAGGTCCCGAAGCCGCGGATGGGCATTGATCGATTCTGCCAGACGGAAACCATCCATCTCCGGCATCTCGATGTCGGAGATCACGGCATCGAAGGCGGCGCCTTCGCGTTCGAGTTCGTTGAGCGCGGTGCGGCCATTGTCGCAAATGACGAGGTCATATCCAGCGGAGCGCAGAACCGGCTCAAGCATTTCCCGGAAGAACGGAGAATCGTCCACAAGAAGGATCCGATTGCCCTTGTGCAAGCCCGGATCCTTGCGCGTGAACCAGTCCGGAAACGCCATCGGCAGATAATGCGCGACATCGACCACTTCCGTCGCACGCTCCTTGATGACAGAGGTACCGACAATGCCGGGCTTGGCCGACGACACTTCGATCGCAAGACGGTCTTCGACGATGTCAACAATCTCGTCGATCGCAAGTCCCATCGACCGGCCCATGTCGGAGAACACCAGCATCGGCTGGCCACCCGCTTCGCGCCGCTCGACCTCGTCATTGAGGAAGACCAGAGGCATCAACTGACCACGATATTGAACGAGGTCCCGACCATCTGCGCGTTCAATCTTGGTGATGTCGATCTCTTCAAGCCGGGTCACGAGCGACAGCGGCACAGCCTTCGGATCTTCGGAGCCCGCGCGGAACACGAGAAGGGCGGTCGTGTCCTCGCGATCGCGGGCATCGACATCGGCCTTGCCGTCATGTTCCTCGACTTCAGTTGCGATGTCAGCCGAGATCGCCCGGGTGATACCGTTCGGATCGATGATCATGATCACCGAACCATCGCCAAGAATGGTGTTGCCTGAGAACACGGTGATGTCGCGCAGCAGCGAACTCATTGGCTTGACGACAATTTCCTCGGTGTGGAACACGCCATCGACGACGATGCCAAAGGTCTGTCCGCCGACGCGAGTCACAACGATGAAACCGGTTTCGGCGTCTTCTTCGGATGGTTCCGCGCCATCGGCCAGGCCGAGGATTGCGCGCATACCAACAAGCGGCAGGAGCTTGTTGCGCAGGCGCAGGACGGGCGTGTCCTTGATCCGCTCTATGCGATGTTCGGAATTGGCCTGCGCGCGAACGAGCTCGACCACGGCGAGCTGCGGGATGGCGAAACGCTGGCCAGCGCACTCGACGATCAGCGCAGACACGATCGCCAATGTCAGCGGGATCTTGATGACGAAAGTCGTACCTTCGCCGAGCACAGACTTCAGATCGATCGAGCCGCCGATCAAGTCGATATTGGTCTTGACCACATCCATCCCGACCCCGCGGCCCGAGACATTGGTCACCTTGGCGGCCATTGAGAAGCCGGGATGGAAGATGAAGCGCTGAATCTGCGCTTCCGTCATCTTGTCGAGTTCGACCTCACTGGCGAGACCCTTTTCGACGATCTTCGACTTCAGCTTTTCAGCGTTGATGCCACGGCCGTCATCGGCAATCTCGATGTTGATGTGCCCGCCCTCATGATACGCGGACAGGCGGATGATGCCCTTCTTGGACTTTCCGGCAGCTTCGCGACCAGCCGAATCCTCGAGCCCGTGATCGGCGGAATTGCGCACCATATGGGTGAGCGGGTCCTTGATCAGTTCGAGCACTTGTCGGTCGAGTTCGGTCTCGGCGCCGATCATTTCGAGCTCGATGTCCTTGCCGAGTTCGTTGGCAAGGTCGCGCACGATGCGCGGCAGCTTCTGCCAGGCATTGCCGATCGGCTGCATCCGCGTCTTCATGACACCTTCCTGCAGTTCGGCGGTCACGTTCGACAGCCGCTGCAAAGGCACCTTGAATTCGGACTCTTCATGCCGGCGCGCGATCTCAAGCAACTGGTTGCGGGTCAGCACCAGTTCCGAGACCATGGTGATCAGATGTTCAAGCGTGTCGACATTGACACGGATCGACTGAGTCGTCGCAACGGGCTCGTTGCGAGCGCCTTCCTCGGCAGGCTTTTTTTGCGGTGCGGGCTTTGCGGCCTTTTCCGGCTTGGCCGGCTCGCTGGCGGGCGGCGGGGCTTCAGCAGCAGGACTTACCGCATCATCCTTGGCCGCAACGTCGGCATCCGTATCCGCGCCATCGGGCGATCCTTCGCCCTCATTTGAAATTTCATTGACCCAGGCAGCGGCATCGGGGACCTCAAACTCACCTGGCCCATCAGCTTCTTGGAAAGCGCGTTCGAGATCGTCGAGCGAAACCTCGCCCGGCTTCAGCTCTCGTTCCACGATCTGCAGCGGCAGCGGCTCTTCGTCACCACCACCTGCCGCCTCCGGCTGAGGCGCGGCATCGTCGGCCGTTACATCCTCAGCCGCCGCCGCACCTCCGGTGTCGGCCTGGGCCGAGATCTCGTCGAGCGCGGAAATCAGATCTTCATCGGAGCCTTCGGGCTCGGTGCCGGTGGCTGCCAGGTCACCGAGAATATCCTTGATCCGGTCTATAGACTTCAGGATCAGCGAGACGCCGCTCTTCGTCACCGGCGCGCCGTCACGGTATTTGCCCATGAGCGTTTCGCCGGAATGCGCCAACGCCTCAAGCCGCGGCAGACCTAGAAAGCCGCATGTACCTTTGATGGTGTGAACCAGCCGGAACACGTTGTCGAGAATGCTCGCGTCGTTCGGGTCCGCCTCGAACTGGACGAGTTGAACGTCGACGACATCAAGACTTTCATGTGTCTCGGTAAGAAATTCACTGAGCAGATCGTCCATCTACCAACCCCGTTGCATCGACCCGCGCCTGAAATCGCGCAAGACCGCCCGGTCGGCAGTGTCCACTGCAAGGGTTAATGATGGATTGAGTGGTGACGAACTGTCTGTCGCACGCCTTTTGCGTGTAATTTTACATTATAATGCAGCAATTACGACTGTATCCCCATCCTGATCGAGGCGAATCGTCATGTTTGACGCCTGAGCCAACAGAAAGGTGTGGAAGGGCTGGATCCAGTGGGCATCGATGCCGTCTTCCGGCAGCGCGCCACCGACGATATCGGCAACGCCTGCGGGTACGCGCGCATTGATGCCGCTGCAAGTCACTGTGAATCGCGCAGGTTCTGCATCTGCATCGACGGTCACCGTACCGCCGCGCGGAATGGTGTTGGCGGCAATCATGAGGAGATTTGCCAGAAGCTTCACCTGGTTCTTGTCGAGCATAGCGGGGGCGGCGTTCCATGCGAGGCTCAACTTGTCCGACTCGATGAAGCCACGCGCGACATCCTCGACATCGCCAAGCGACATGGTGCTGCCAGTCGTGGAACCGGCGCCGAAGGCGAGCCGGGCAAATTGCAGCTTGGCCGAAGCTTGCGCCGCGCTCTTCTTGATCAGGTCGAGCGCAAAGGCACGCATGTCCTCGCTTTTTTCGTCCTCGAGAACTTCGAGCCCATTATTGATGGCGCCCACCGGTCCGATAACATCATGACAGACGCGGCTGCACATCATCGCAGCCAGATCGAGTCCTTCGGGGGCTTTGTTGTCGCTCATTGCGGCCTGATCTGAGTTCTAGGGGTAGACCAAATGTGACTGTGACGGGCCATACGTGACGATGCGCGACCGTACTCCACCTTGGCGATTGGGAAATCGTCGCAGGAGTGTTACACCGCCGCCGTTGTCCTGCCAAGATGGGCCGTTGTGCAGCGCACCCAGCGCATAATTGAACGGCTCAGCCAACCCATTTCCAAAGATGTCTCACGGAGCTTGCATGTCATCGCCTTTTGATCCGTCTTCCGATCCTCTGGCCGATATCCTCGCGGCAACCGCCCACAGGGCCGGTAAGGTGATCCTCGACATTTACAACTCTGACTTCGCGGTTGCGGCGAAGGACGACAAGAGCCCGGTGACCGAAGCCGACGGGGCCGGAGAGACGGTTATTCTGGAAGCACTGTCAGTGGCGTTCCCCGACATTCCCGTAATCGCCGAGGAGGCGGTCAGCGCAGGCCAGGTTCCCGATATCGGCAACCGTTTCTTTCTTGTCGACCCGCTCGACGGTACGCGCGAGTTCATCAAGCGTAATGGCGAGTTCACGGTGAATATCGGCCTGGTGGACAATGGCGTGCCGGTCGCGGGCGTCGTTTATGCACCGGCCATTGACATGCTGCTGGTTGCCGATGAGGCGGGCGCCCGCGAGACGGCCATTTCGGTGGAAACCGGTCTGTCGTCAGTCGACTGGCGCGCGGTATCTGCTCGACCAGCGCCGGCGAGCGGGGTGACGGTCGTCGCGAGCCGTTCGCACCGCGATGCCGACACTGATGCCTTCCTAGCTGACATCGATGTCTCCGAGATCCGCAGCGCCGGCTCGTCATTGAAATTCTGTCTCGTAGCGCGCGGTGATGCCGATCTCTATCCCCGCTTCGGACCGACCATGGAATGGGACACCGCAGCAGGTGACGCAATCCTGCGCCGCGCTGGCGGGACCGTCACTGACACCGATGGCAATCCGTTCCGCTATGGCAAGACGGCAGCAGGCTATCGCAATCCGGGCTTCATCGCACGCGGTAAGGCTGGCTAGTACTCGACCACCGATACCGCCAACGGCGCCGAGCGCATGAGCTGCGGCCACGTCACTGCCGCAGCCTCGATATGCGCGTCGGCTGCCTGCAAAAACACGCGACGCTGAATCTCCGAAAAGAACAGGTAGAGCCGGCCTTCGCGTAGGACGAAAATCTCGGGATTGCTTTCAACCAATCGCCCACGTGACATCTCGACCGCGTCATAGCCGCCGAATTGTGGCGCGAAAACCATTGGCGCATCCTGAAATGCCGCAGCATTCGCCGCATTTGCAAACCGCCAGGCGATGCCAGCCCAGCGCACTTCATGGCCGCGCGACCCCGCCTCGGCATTGCCAGTCAGGAAATAGGCCATCGGATCGTAACCATTGAGTGCGAAGCCCGTCACGCTGTCGACCATGAACCTCTGATCAAGCGGTACGGCAATCGAGGCACTGGCACGCGAAACGGTCATCGGCCCCGTCTGAACCGCAAGAGCCGCAATGAGCAGTACGATAAACAGACTGCCTGCGCCGCCAATTCGTCGAATTGCCGACACTCTTTTAACCAGACTGGGTGCATCGTTTCGATCTGTCATGGGGCGCAGACTAAGTCACTGCGCTTAAGCCTGCGCGAAACAGATAGGAACAATTCCATCTATTCGCGCTCTTTTCGAGGAGACCAGCCATGCTGACCCGACGCGGTGTCATCACGGGAGCGGCAGCAAGCGCCACTGCCGGCCTGCTCGGCGCCATGCCCGCCAGCGCGACTTTGCGCAATAGCGACGTCCAGCCTGACCCGACCTATGACCCGAGCGAAATCGTTGATGCCGGCCACCAGGCATTTGGCGGAGTGTCCCAAGGGCTCGCCGGCGTTGTGGAGCATCTGTTCAGGAGCATGGGTAGGCCGAACGGCTACATTGTCGGCCAGGAGGGCAGCGGCGCCATCTTCGCGGGCCTGCGCTATGGCGAGGGCCGCCTGCAGACGCGCAATGCTGGCGAACATCTCGTCTTCTGGCAGGGGCCAACGATCGGTTTCGATGTTGGCGGCGACGGCGCGCGCGTTCTGATGCTGGCCTATCACCTGCCTTCGGTCGATGCGCTTTACCAGCGCTTTGGTGGCATCAACGGACAGGCTTATGCTGTTGCTGGCGTCGGCGTGTCGGTCTATGCCGCAAACGATGTCTTCTTGGCCCCGATCCGCTCGGGGATAGGTGCGCGGCTCGGCGCCAACATCGGCTATCTGAACGTCACCCGGCAGCCGACCTGGAATCCGTTCTAGTCCGTTGTTGACCGGTATATGGCAGCCGATGATCGACGCTCCGCGCACCATTAAGCCTGCGGCCTAACCATAGGCGACGCTTGGGCTAGCGATGGCGCCAGCCCCATGCCATTGTGCCGCCGCGTCGAATGTAGTCGTGGCGGAGACGATCATGATCGAGTGGAGCCTGTTGTTTGCGCTGGGGTTTTTCAGCGCATGCATGATCGGCGTGCTCGCTTTGCCGATGATTTGGAATCGCGCCACTGCGGTCGCACAACGCCGCATTGAGGCGACAATTCCAGTCACGGTCGCCGAAATGAATGCCGACAAGGATCAACTGCGCGCCGAATTCGCCATGTCCATGAGCCGGCTCGAAAGCAATCTCGACAAGCTCAAGGAAAAAGCCTCGACGCGGCTCGTTGAACTCGGCAAGCGCGACGAGGCAGTCCAGTCGCTACGTGCCCAGGTTCTCGCCCAAAAGCGCGCCTCGTCAGATCTGCGTGACGAAATCGACACCCACAAGAAGACGATCCGCAAACTTGAGGCTGATCTCGAAGCAACTCGGCTTGGCCTCGAAACGGCAACGACAGTGCCGGGCCAAACCACCGACTCGCAAGACGCAGAACGCGACCATTACATGTCGCTTGCCGATGGTCGCCGGATCGAAATTGCAGCCCTGAAGACTCAGATCGCCACGCTGACCGGCAAGCTTGAAGATTTCGGACTATCGCGCGAAGACGCCGAAAAGGCCGCGGGCGGGCGCTTGCCGTCACCCAATGCCGAAGACGCCGCGACACGCGCCAACGCCGCATCAGCTCCAACAAATGGGGGCGGTCGCCAGGATGCCGAGGTTAAGCGTTTGACCAAGGCGCTCAAGGATGCCGAGGCAACGGCCCGCAAGTTCGAGGTCGCAGCCCACGACAAAGAGGCCGAACGTCTGACAATGGATGCGGAGATGCGCGCGCTACGCACTGAGATCGCAGCCTTGCGGGCGACCCGCGAGACGGATTGGGAGGTCGAACGTCAGGAAAACGCAATGATGCGCGAACGTCTCAACGATCTCGCCGCCGAGGTCGCCAAGGTCGCCTTCGCACTGGAAGAAGACGACGAACTGCGTGATCTCGCCAAACGCACTGCGGAAGCCGCCGATGAGGACGATGCGACAGGGGCCGGCGCCTCGCCGCTGGCCGATCGCATTCGGGCCTTGCAGGTCCGACTGTCGGAAAACGCCTAACCCCCTCCGGTTCAAGGACGAGCCTGCAATCCCAGCGGCAGCCAGCTTCATACCGACGCTGGCACAGTGTGCTCGGTGCACGGGGCGGAGATCGCTTTAACCGTCACCCAAGCCGGAAGCCATCGCGGATGTTGAGCGAGATGAGCAGCATGTTCACGAAGTCTGCAGCGAGTTCGGCACTCCGAACAGCATAGAACATGGCATCGAACGCCCCGGCTTGCGCCTTGGCATGTAGGATCAGAGCACAAGGCACGAGAATGAGCAGCCCATTGGCCGCAATGACCGGCATGCGCCGTTTCTTGGCCAAGACGATGCGGCTTGTGGCCGTACCGCCAAGCCAAAACCCCGTTTGTGCCCGTCACCGCCAAGTGCAGGTATCAGCAGCAACAGGCCCCAGACGATTGCCTACTTGACGGCAACGATTGCCTGCGCCGATCCGAACAGTTCCATGAGGATCGTTGACGACCAGAAGGCAGCGATGGTCACAAGTGCCAGCATCCCCGCTGTCGGATGAAGCCTTCGGATCACACCGCATCCTCCCGCATGCCAGATGTATCCGGTTGGCGCACTGAGGGAACCTGTGGATCAAGCCGCTGACCGATCGTCTGAAGGACCTCAAGCGCTTCCGTCAACCGCGTTGGAACGATCCCTGCTGCCGTCTCGTTGGCCCAGGGAACCTGGCGCGATATGGCGGTCTCATAAACCTCCTGACCCCGATCGGTAAGCCGGGCAAGCTTGGCGCGTTTGTCCGCAGGATTGTCCTTCATCGCGATCAAATCTACAGCGGCCATATCATTGACAATACGTTGCACAGCCTGCCGCGTCAGTCCCATGCGTCGGGCAATCACCGATACGGTTTGGGGACGTTCCGACAATGCTATTGCACCCAGCACCTGCCAACGCGCGCTTGTCAGACCCAGATCAGCGACAAGTGCGTCGCCGGCTGCAATAAGACGGCCGTTCAGACGGAAGACTTCGAGCCAGATCGCCGTCATCTGACTCCCAGCAGCGGAGTAACCGGGTCGGTCAGTCATTGGTCACCTTCATAATTGCAATAAGTAGATTATATGTTGTCAAACTACGATCTGCAATGCGGGCGATGACTTTTGACCGACCTCTAGATACAGCTGTTGACAGCGCCACAACTCTCATGCCGCGCTGCGAGAAACGCTGATGCCGCTTCAGAACCGTGTCCGACCGGACGGCCAACTTGTCGCGGACCCAACGCGTGGACTGTTCATGGGCAATCGTGGCGGCCGGATTCACAATCCTGCCACCCGATCCCTGACACGGCGGCGTTGGACTTCGAAGAGTTGGATCATTTGCCAGACTGCCTTCAAAGACCGCCATCGTATTGTCTGGGGTCAAAGCTATACGGAGCTGTTTTTTCTCGATGAAGTCACGGCATTGGCTGCGGGACACAGGCCATGTTTTGAATGTCGCCGCGCGGACGCCAGCGCTTTTCTCGACGCGGCGAGACCCGACATGTCACCTGGGGACGCCAATATCCCTTGGCGCGCACCGGACCTGGACAGGGCGCTGCACAGCGAACGTCTTGAGACAACGCAATCAGATACCGCGCGCCAGCAAATCGACGATCTTCCTGATGGCAGCATGATCCGCTTCGATGGCGCGATATGGGCCGTTGATGGCAGCGCGCTTAAGCATTGGACGCCGAATGGCTATGACATCACACAGTGTCGACCAGCTGCCGTTCCAGTGACTGTCCTAACACCGCCAACAACTCTTCGTGCTCTTGCACAGGGATATCGACCGGTCTGGCATTTAAGCCGCGAATGACCAGATCACCTGGCTTCCAGTGGAACGAGGTCACGCACCACTGGACGCATCCCCCCTCGCACAATCTACGACGCAGAACAGCGGACGGCTCATCTGCAAGCGAAGCGAGACAACAGATGCAGGCGTTGCAGACCTCGGCACCACTGTCGCGCGCCCTAACTGGCGTGGTGTCATTTGCAGCCCACAATGTTCGACTTGTCGCGTCGGGTACGATTCATCGTCACCGCCGCGACCAAGGCCGGACACTCGTTCGGGTTGACCCGCTGGTCGTCAGGCAGAGCCTGCATATAAGGACAACGCTGAAGCAACTCGACCAGATCGCAGTCGAGCGTCACGCCATTGTCCACGTATGACACGCCGCAACGCGGGCATCGCATGAACGTCATGTATACCTCTCGGGAGCAGGCAAGTCCGGTCAGCCCTCCGGATCTTGGCCCGAACCGATATGTCTATACGAATAGTGCCTGAAATTCGATCGCATTCGGGCAAAATCACGGCAACTACGACGATTTGTGCATAGCAGCCGCGATACACCTTCATACGACACTCTGCCCCGATACGCTGGCACACTTCAAACATCTTCTGAAATACTTCATAAGTATAAAACCCTCAAAAGCAATATTCAAAAAGCTGGAATACTAAAATAGTAAAATATTTCAGGCAGGCGGCCACAAGAACGGGCACCCCCCACGGAGCTGGAGCGTATTCCCAGAAAGTGTGCGCGGTTTTCAGATCAGAACACACTCAAAATCAATGAGATAGAGCATTCTTGGCGAGTCGGGTTTCACCGAAAATGCTTCAGACAGATTGCGAGCGCAGTCTTGTCCGATATCTGAACGCGCATGACGGGCACAGTTCCGATGTTTCACAATTCAAAGGCGCGTTCTCGGGGCAAACGCGTGAGCACGGGTGATTCGTGTACCGGAACCACTGTCGCCTCGAAGCGGTCTGTGACGTTCGCATAGCGTCGCAGACCTGGTCAGTCGTCGTGATCTCGAGGTGCCTCAGATCTCGACAGACAGGCGCGGCCCATATCATGATCCAAACCAGCCGATGAACAATACTATCGGCTGCAACGAGACGCCATGCGGCAGGGGAGCGAAACGCCGATGAATCTGGACCTCACCGACGAACAGGAGATGCTTCGCGATACCGCGCGCAAATTCGCCGATGATCGGCTCCTACCGCTTGCAGGCGAACTTGATCGTGGCACGGGCCAGGCACAGCTTCTGGAAAATCTCGGTGATCTCGCGGCCAATGGCTTCATGGGGCTCAACGTGTCGAGCAGCTATGGCGGCTCGGAAGCTGGTGCCGTTGGCTTCGCGCTGGCGATCGAGGAGATCGGCCGGGCCTGTGCGGCGACAGGGGCAACGGCATCGGTGACGAATATGGTCGGCGAAGTCATCGAAAAATGCGGCAGCGATGAGCACAAGGAAACCTATCTGCCGCGTCTGTGCGACGGAACCTATCCCGCCGGCGCCTTCTGTCTGACCGAGGCGGGCGCTGGCTCTGACCCGTCCGGCATGGTGACGCAAGCACGCATGGACGGCAATGAATGGGTGCTCAACGGCACCAAGATCTACATCACATCGGGTGCCTTTGCTGGCCTGTTTGTCGTCTGGGCCGTCACCGACCCCAATGCCCCGAAGGGAAAAGGGATTTCCTGTTTCCTCGTCGAGGCTGGAACGGAGGGGCTCCGGATTGGCAAGGCTGAACGCAAGATGGGCCAGCACGGCTCGCCAACCAATGAGGTTCATCTCGAAGACTGCCGGCTGCCGGCCTCGGCATTGATCGGCACCGTCAATGACGGCTTCCGGATCGCGGTCGGTGAACTCGCTGGCGGGCGGATCGGGATCGCGGCGCTCGCGCTCGGCATCGCCCAAGCCGCTATGAATGCTGCCAAGGCCTATGTGGTCGAACGCAAGCAGTTCGGCCAGCGGATCGCCGACATGCAGGGCATCCAATGGCAGATCGCCGACCGCGAGACCGAGCTTGAAGCAGCTCGACTTCTGATCCTGCAAGCGGCGTTCCTGAAGGACGAAGACCGCCCCTTCGCCAAACATGCCTCGATGGCGAAGCTCTATGCCTCGGAAGCCGCCCAGAGGGCCACCTATACCGCGCTACAACTCCATGGCGGCGCAGGTTACATCGCGGACTATGCCGTCGAGCGTCATGTTCGCGATGCCCGCATCACGTCGATTTATGAAGGCACGAGCGAGATACAGCGTATGATCATCGCGCGCGAAACCTTGCGTGAACTGGTGACTTGATCCGCCGAAACGGCCCCTCAGCCAATCGCGAGTGACAGAGCGAGCGAGACCGTCACGACAGACACAAGTGTCGAGACAAGCACAGACGCGGACGCACGCCGCACGAAGACGCCATACTGGCTCGCTATGACAAAGACATTCCCAGCAACCGGCATTGCGGCGATAACGGCAAAGATCGCCGCAGTAGATGATGCAATGCCAAAGCCGTACGCAAGCGTGAGATAGATCAGCGCCGGATGGACAAAGAGCTTGAGGACGGACATGGCGCCGATCGCCAGAGTGTCGCCCTCGATCCTTCGGCCAGCCAGCGACACGCCGAGCGCAAACAAAGCTGCCGGCCCGGCCGCGGCTCCGAGGAAATCGGCAAACCGCTCCACACTGCCCGGAAGGCCGAAACCTGAAGCGGACAGTGTTAGCCCAAGCGCGATCGACAGAATGAATGGGTTGAGGAACACCCCGCGAGCAATGCGCCCGACAACAGCGAACCGGCCTCGCTGTCCATGCTCGCTGCCATTTCCAGCGCGGTCAATCTCCAGCAGAGCGATTGACAACGGGATGAGGATCACGAGATCAACGATCAGCGCGATCGTAATCGGGCCGGCCGCGCCTGTCCCGAAGACGGTAAAAGTCAGGGGCAGGGCGAGAAAGCCGATATTGCCTACTGCCGAGCCCTGCCCCATCAGTGCCATGGCCGACAGGTTGCGTGCGCCGAACAGAGCAGCAGCAAGCATACCGAGCCCGAACACAGCCACGCCACAGACCAGCCAACCGGCAATGAGACGCAGATCGAGAACCGCAGCGACGTCCTGGCGCGCCAGGGCGCCCGCGATCAATGCCGGCATCGCGAAATAGAAGACGAAAACATTAAGCGGGCGTACCGCGTCCTCGGCCAAAAGACCGGATCGGACGGCCACGACACCAAGTCCTATGACCAGGAACACCGGCAGCGTGAAGCCGAACATGTCGAGCATGGGCGTTGGATCCAATTGAGCCGTCTATAGACGCGTCTGGGCAGGAATTCCGAGAATGCCGCCCAATGTTGACCGGCATCAAGGCGGCCGGCGCAATGACCCAGACAATCGCGCCGACGATCACAGGGGACCCCGCCATGGCCATTCGCGACATCATTGTCCACATCGACTCGCATGCAAAAGATGAGTCAGACAAGAAACGGCAAGGCTATGCGCGCTCAATGGCCCGTGTGCTTGATGCCCATCTGACCGGGCTGGCGATTGCCGTGGAGCCGGTTCTACCGCCGATGGTGATGGGCGAAGTGCCGGCGTCCGTGCTTGACACCCAGCGCGAGCGCCTGCGCTCAGACGCTGAAGACGCCCTTCAGCAGTTCGCAAAGGCCGCAGAGGCCGATGGTCTGCGCTTCGATACCGCCATGTTGAATGCACTCGAGGCCTCGGCATCACAGGCATTCGCAATCCGGTCTCGCACATCCGATCTCGCGATTCTCGGCCAGGAGCAGCCTGAAGATGGCTCGCCGATGCGCACACTTCTGATCGAGAGCGCCTTGTTCGAATCTGGCCGGCCCGTACTGATCGTGCCCTATATCGGCCCCGACACATTTGAGTTGACCTCCTGCCTCGTTGCCTGGGATGGCTCGCGCGAGGCGGCACGTTCGGTGCACGAGGCCCTGCCGCTCCTGGAGCGTGCACACGAGGTCAATATACTCGTCGTGGATACTGGCCAGGTCGCGGAGGATGACGCGCCGGGAACGTCACTGGCCGCCCATTTGGCCCGCCACGACCTGGACGTCACGATCAAAACTGTGCCCGCCGGCGGGCTCGATGTCGCAAGTGCCATTTTGTCGTATGTCGACGACACACGGCCCGACCTCGTCGTCATGGGCGGCTACGGACACTCCCGATTGCGTGAGTTCCTAATGGGCGGGGCGACCCGTGGCATGCTACGCAGCATGACAGCACCGGTTCTGATGGCGCACTGACCCCACTCAGTCATGGCCGACGCCCGGTGCCCGACCTCTCACGAGAGACGCGCAAGGTGCTCGAAAAGCTCGGCCAGATCGGACATGCCTCACGGACCTTCACGGGCGAACTCGTTCGCATGGAGGGCGTCGATCTTGTTTTCGCCAAAGGTGACCGGGAAAGCCGTGCTCTGAACCGGGTCTCGATCACCATTCAAGCCGGTAGCTTCACCGTTGTTTCTGGTCCCACCGCGAGCGGCAAATCGAGCCTAATCAACATACTCGGCGGGCTGATGCGGCCGACGCGCGGTCAGGTCTGGTTCGCCGGTGAACGCCTCGACCACACCAACGAACAAGCGATGCGCGCCTTTCGCCGCGACCGCATCGGCTTTGTATTTGGTGCCTTTACGCTTGTACCGAACCTGTCGCCGATCGAGAATGTCGAATTGGTTGGCCGACTATCGCATACTCATATCGACCCGATCGCGGCCCTCGATCTCGCCGGGATTCGGACCAAAGCCCACAGCACGACGGCCGATCTCAACGATGGTGAACGCCAGCAGGTGATGCTGGCACGGGCGATCGTCAAGCGCCCCGACCTTCTGCTCTGTGACAATCCGCTTGCCACCATCAACAAGGAATCCGGCGACCGGTTCCTGGCAGCTCTCGGTATGGTCAACGAGATGATTGGCACGACGGTCGTGCTCGCTACGTCTCCAAGCGAGCCGCGCCGCATCGCAGATCATGTCATCAAACTCGCAAATGGTCGGGTTATCCAGGACAGTCAGACAGGTTCCGGGCATCGCTGATCTGACCGGTAGTCCAACTGGTCAGTATCGAAAGATGCACACTCATCGCGAGCCACGGCGATGCAGCGAACCGACGACGCCTGAAAGACCTGGAACCACGCCCGGACCGCTTGTCGCATGACAATTCTCAATCTCAATCATGCCTTTGGACCTGCCTCCGTCGGCATCCTGGGCGCAACGACGGGACCGCGATCGCCGGGCGGAATTGCCCTACAGAACCTGACCGCATCGTTTGGCGGTGATATCGCGCATCTTGACGGCGCAGAGCCTGATGGCGCCGCGGCACTCCCCGAGTTGGTTGTCATCGCCGATGTGGCCTCGGTCTCACCGCAAACCATCAACACGCTCGGAACAGGCGGGACGCGGACCGCCGTTCTGTTGCCGGACCTTGACCTGGACCGTGCGGCCAAACGCGCGCTTCTCGAAGCTGCCCGACCACATGTCCTAAGGCTGATCGGCACAGGCACGATCGGAGTCATTGCGCCCTACGCCAACCTGAATGCCAGCTACGCACAACTCATGCCGCCGGCAGGTGATCTCGCCCTCATCACCCAGTCCAACGCCATTGTCACGGCCGTCATCGACTGGGCCGCACCACGTGGCATCGGGTTTTCCGGGATCATCGGCCTCGGTGATCGGCTTGATGTCGATACGTCGGATATGCTCGATTTCTTCGCAAGCGACATTCACACCCGCGCGATCCTGCTACAGGTCGACGAGATCCGCGAGCGGCGCAAATTCCTCTCAGCGGCACGGGCGGCCGCCCGTGCCAAGCCGGTCCTGATCATCAAGGGCCGCGGCAATGAGGAACAGGGATCGCATCGCGGGTCGCATGCAAGCGTGCTTGCGACCTCCGATGCCGTCGAGGACACAGCCTTCTCCCGCGCCGGCCTGCTGCGAGTCAACGATCTCGAAGAAATGTTCTCTGCCGCAGCAACACTGAGCCGCGCACGCCCGTTTCGCGGCGATCGCGTCACACTGATCAGCAACTCGGAGACGGTCGCACGACTGGCCGCAGACAAACTCACCCGCCTCGGTGCACCGCGCGTCCAAACCGCCTTCACCGGATCTGATGCGGTCCCTTCGGCCTATTCAGAAGCGCTGGCGGCAGCGCTTGACGACACAGATACCGATGCGGTTCTTGTCCTGAACGCGCCGTCCGCCTTCGTCGATGAAACGGCGGTTGCACAGGCGATCGCCGATACCACGGCCGAACGACGTGGCAAGGTGTGGCCAGCCAAACCTGTCTTTGCGAGTCTTATCGGCGGTGCATCGGCGGAAAGCGGTCGCGATCTCCTTGATCAAAAAGGGGTTGCGGGCTTTCGGACACCAGACTCGGCAGTGCGCGGGATCATGCATCTCGTCTCCTATCAACGCCGTCTCGACCAGTTGATGCGGACGCCGGAAAGCCTGCCCGATGGCTTCGAGCCCGACTTTCATGCTGCCGAAACACTCCTTGCAAAAGCACTGACCGACGGCAGCGATTGGCTGAGCGCAAGTGCTGCGGCAGACTTGATCACGGCCTACGGCATCCCCGTCGCCGCCTGTCTGTTTGCGGCAACACCGGACGCCGCGGCGCACGCTGCCGACACGCTTCTGGCCGATCACGACGCGGTAGTGGTCAAGATTTCCGGCAAAAGCGCGCGCCACAAAACCGATATTGGTGGGGTCCGCCTCGAGCTTCCCTCGGCGGATGCCGCACGGATCGCAGCGCGTGACCTTCTCGCACGCGCCGAGGCGCTCGGCCTGTCGGACGGTGTGGATGGCATCACGGTTCATCCCATGATCCGCAGAGCGCGAGCACGTGAACTCATCCTTGGCGTCACCGATGATCCGACCTATGGCCCGACGATGGTGTTCGGCCAAGGCGGCATCGCGGTCGAGCTTGTTGCCGACAAGGCGCTGGCTTTGCCGCCGCTTGACCTGACACTGGCCCATGACATGATCGCGGCGACTCGCATTGCAGGTCAGCTTGATGCCTTTCGCGGCGCGCCGGCAGCCGACAAGGACGCGATTGCGCTGGCACTCGTTAAACTGTCGCAGCTTGCCGCTGATCATCCCAGTGTGCGCGAGATCGACATCAATCCGCTGCTGGCGAATGCCGATGGGATCATCGCCCTTGATGTTCGGGTCCGCATCGCCAAGGAGACACGCAGCGATCGCCATGGCGTCAATCCGCGCTTCGCCATCCGTCCATATCCCAAGCAATGGGAACAGACGTTGACGCTCAAGGATGGGTCGGAGGTATTGGCGCGGCCGGTGCGACCCGAAGACGAGGCGCTCTACGAGGACTTCTTCGAAGACGTCACGCGCGAGGACATGCGGCTCCGCTTCTTCACGCCAACGCCCAACCTGTCGCACAAATTTCTCGCCCGGCTGACCCAAATCGACTACGGCCGCGCCATGGCCTTCATGGCGCTCAAGCCAGAGGACGGCTCATTGCTAGGGGTTGTGCGGATCCACGCCGATGCGGATCATCGGCGTGGCGAATATGCGATCCTGTTGCGCAGCTCGCTGAAAGGCCTCGGCCTAGGCTGGACCCTGATGAAGCTGATCATCGACTATGCCCGCATCGACGGGCTGGAGGAGATCTATGGCGAGGTCCTGGCGGAGAACCGGACCATGCTTGCCATGTGCCGTAGCCTCGGCTTCGCCGTGGTACGTGACCATGACGATTCCGCGCTCATGCATGTCAGCTTCGATCTGACGGCGGACGAGGACGCTGACTAACGCGCCCTCGTTTCGTCATTAGAGCGCTTTCGGAGAAAGCCGAGTCACGAAAAGCGCTCCAAGTGATTGGTTTGTCGCAATTCCGGACGCGGTTCGGACGACCCGAACGGTTCCCACGTTCGCTGGAATTGCCCTAGACCTTCACCGGTTCGACGATGGCGATGCGGAAGGTGTGCATCTCGCCATCTTCGTCGCGGATCGAAACATATTCGCCCGGCACGAAGGCATGTGCCCCAAACCGATAGCCAGCCTCGTCGTCTTCATCACCATCGATGTCGTAATGAAACGCCCAGCTACCGCCTGGTCGATGGATGAGATGACCGATGTCGTCGGCCTCACCTTCCCAGAAGCGGCGCACCCGACAGCGATCGCGGACCTTCTTCCACGCATCCGCGTCAATATGACCGTCGTCCTTGAGAGGCGCAAAGAACTCGTAGCCATGCCGAGAACTTCCGTCCGGATGGTCATGGTCACGCGCCAGGTTAAGCCGGATCCGCATGAGGTGAATATCGGCCGCGTCGGTCATGAAGGGGTCTGCTCCTGCTTGGTTTCGAGCTATGGCTATGCCAGATCGCACGACCATGCAGAACCCCATGCCTCGCAGCGTTGACTTTCGTCAAGCGGAAGGGCGCTCTGATGGCGATTGGAGATCGCGGATGCCGGATACAAACGACGCCGCTGAGGTCATAAGCTTTCTGACCGATCCTGCAAATCATGGCGATCCGCCCGGTGGTGTGAGCCGGATCGATACGCATGGCGCCGTCATCGTGCTTGCCGGTAACCGGGCCTACAAACTCAAGCGCCGCGTTGCCTATGACTTTATGGATTTCTCGACACTGGAAAAGCGCGAACATGCCTGTCGCCGCGAGATCGAGTTGAACCGACGCACCGCGCCTGATCTCTATCTTGGTCTGAAGCGGATTATACGGAACGCCAAGGGCGCACTGGATTTTGCGCCCGAGGACAACGACCGGGCAATCGACACCATCGACTGGGTTGTCGAGATGCACCGCTTCGATCCTGCCGCAACACTTGACATAATCGCTTCGCGTCATGGCCTGCCGGAGGATTTTGCCGCCCGGATCGCGCCACACTTGTTGAAGCTGTTCCGGGATGCGCAGTCCGCCTACCCCCCGGACGAGACGCGCCGCATGCGGGCCGTGTCAGATGGCAACGTCGCCGATCTGTCGCACCCCCCGCACCTCATCCCAGAAGGCCGACTTGCCGCCTATCGGACCCTTGTGACAAATGCGCTTGAGCGCAATCGTGCGCTGATCGACCGGCGTGTCGCTAACGGATTCGTCCGTCGCGGCCATGGCGATCTGCATCTTGGGAATATCGCCAGGATCGGCGGCGATCTCGTCATTTTCGACGCACTGGAATTCGACGAAGACCTCGCCACCGTCGATATTCTTTACGACATTGCCTTTCTCTTGATGGACCTTTGGACGCGCGGCGAGGGGCAGCACGCCAATGACCTTCTCGGCCTGATATGCGCCGAGCGCCAGTATGACAGCGACCTCGACGGCTTGGCGCTTCTACCGATCCATCTGTCGATGCGGGCGGCCGTGCGTGCCAAGGTCGCCCATCTCACCAGTGGCCATCTCGATGGCGACGACAAAGCACGCAAGGAACACGAGGCACGCTGGTTTTTCCAAGCAGCGGAAGACTTCATTGCGCCCACAGCGCCGCACCTGATCGCTGTTGGCGGGTTGTCGGGGTCGGGCAAATCGACTGTTGCCCGTACGCTGGCACCGGACATCGGGACAGCTCCTGGAGCGCTGCATCTCAGGTCCGACATCGAACGCAAGCGCCTCGCCGGCGTGGCCCCGACGGATCGTTTACCGCCCGGCAGCTACACGCCAGAGGCCAGCGCCCTGGTCTATGACTGGCTCATGGGCCTCGCGGCCCGAGTGCTGGCCAGTGGCCACAGCGTGGTGGTGGACGCCGTCTTTGCGCGTGAGCAAGAGCGCCACGCCATCGCCGATGTAGCCGAGCGCTGCGGTGTGGCATTCCAAGGGCTGTGGCTCACCGCGCCCGCAGATGTGCTGATTGCCCGCGCAAATGACCGGACGGGCGATGCGTCGGATGCAACCGGTGACATCGTACGCCGACAGTTGAGCTATGATCTCGGCACAATCGACTGGGCTATTATCGATGCGGCTGGGACCACGACTGAAACACTGGGCGAGGCACGGCGTCTTGTGTCCCAGCTCCATGACAAGGGGGCCGAAGGATGACCGGGACCATATCACCTAACAATCTGCGCTTTGCCGCAAACCTCTCCTTCCTATTCACCGAGCGGCCGTTTCTCGACCGGTTCGCCGCCGCAGCGCAAGCTGGGTTTCAAGGCGTCGAATTCCTGTTTCCCTATGATCATCCTGCCGACGAAATTGCCGAAGCGGCTCAGGACGCGAACGTCGAGATCGTCCTGTTCAACTTGCCACCAGGGGACTGGGACGCCGGCGAGCGGGGACTTGCCGCCCTGCCCGGCCGCGAGGCGGAGGTCGCACACGGTCTAAACCAGGCCGTCGACTATGCAATAAGGCTAAACGTGCGCCAGCTTCATGTGATGGCGGGAGTCTTGCCACCCAACGTGACACCGGAAGCAGCACGCGAAACCGTTGTCGGCAATCTGCAACGTGCTTGCGCTGAGGCTGCCCGCGCCAGCGTGACGTTGCTGATCGAGCCGATCAATACGCGCGACATGCCCGGCTATGCATTGAGCCGTACCGAAGACGCACTCGACATCATCGACGCCGTGGCAGCGCCCAATATCGGCCTCCAGCTCGATCTCTATCATCGCCAGATCATGCAAGGGGATCTAACGGCCGCGATCGATCTGGCCTGGCCCGTGATCCGGCATACCCAGATCGCCAACCCGCCGGATCGCTCGGCTCCAAACGATGGCGAGATCAACTACGCACACATCTTCCGCCACCTCATGGAGAAAGACTATGCGGGTTGGATCGGTTGCGAATATGGGCCGAAAGGGCGAACCGAAGACAACCTCGGCTGGCTGAACGGGCCAAAGGTCGCCGGATCCTGATTGCGCTTCTGGACACAACGGATCGTTCGAGGCGGCGGTCACTTGGGAAGGATGGTACAGTCGGGTGGATTCGAACCACCGACCTTCGGAGCCACAATCCGACGCTCTAACCAACTGAGCTACGACTGCACGGAAGGCCCCGTGTATAAGGCGCAGACACCTCGTTTCGCAAGGGGCCGACGTGATTTTGCCACCGCGCCGCGGTCGCGCCGAAAAGAAAAGGCCCGGCACTGAGGCCGGGCCTTCCGTCAGATCAAGAAACTCAGAACTAGCTCGCGATCTTGAAGCTTTCCATGGCCTTGGCCATGCTGTCCTTGACCGGAGCGGCGGCTTCCTCGGCAGCCTTCTGGGTCAATTCCTGGAAGTCGCGGGCCTGGGCCTGGGCAGCTTCGAACTGCTCGCGGGCGAACGCGGTCTGCAGCTCAATGACTTCGGCGAAGGACTTCGCGGCCATCACCTTCTCGGCGAAATCGAAGGAGGCAACCATCGTGCCCTTGGCAGCGGCAAGAACCTTCTTGTTGACTTCGGTGGCGTTCTTCGACGCGGACTGGAAGTTGTCTTCCAGCATGTCGGTCATGTCTTCGGCCATCGACTTGTACTTGTCGTAAGCGTCCTTGGCCTGGGCAACGCCCTTTTCGGCCATTTCGCGGACAGTATCGGGCATGTCGAAGGTCGGAAACTCGACAACTTCGGCCTTGGGAGCGGCTTTGGATGCGGCGGCCTTCGGAGCAGCTTTCGTGGTCATAGCGGTCCTCTTTCGCGATCAACAGCGTGTGTTTGCGTCCTCAAGGACGCGGTGTTCCGTGTGCCGGAGGTGGCAATGCCGCCTCCATGACCGCAATATAGACCGAGCTATTGTGCAGTGCAACATTTATTTTGCACTGCACAATTCCAGATGCCCTGCCAAGACGAAATAGTCTTTGCAG
>JBCBSK010000023.1:0-31578 GCA_039819185.1 Pseudomonadota bacterium
AGGTCGGCCTCGGTGATCCGCCATGTGCCAACCAGCCGGCACTCGATTGGGACCGTCATGGTGCTGGTCCGCGCGCCGCCTGGGGCACAAGCTTGGGCAGCCGCACGAGATTGTAGGCCGCAACGGCAAGCTCGAAACCTCGCGCCACGCGCTGGCGTCCGCGGAACTTGGTCTTGGCTAGGCCGGCGACCGTCTTGACAACCCACTCCAGCCGATCTTCGATCGAAGGGCGATATGGGGAATGACGCCGCGATCCCGGAGCGCCCGTTTGAAGGTCCAGACTTTGTAGGCCTTATCGGCCCCAAGCGTCGCTCCGGTCTTGGGCTCGGCCGCCGACGGGCCGACAAACCACCGGAACAACAGATAGAACTCCAGCCGTTCCATCAACTGCCGTTCCGAGCGGATCGAGTGGAGCGCCTGCAACAGCCTGGCCCGCAACAAACGCTCAGGTGGGATCGAAGGCCGCCCCAACCTGTGGGCATACAGCGCCGAGAACGCCGCATTAAGGGCCTCAAGCGCCTCGTTCACCAGCACCTTGATCATTCGCAGCGGATGATCAACCCGAATACGCTCCTCAACATTCACGTACGAGAAAAGCTCTCCTGACCGTCGATCCTCTCCGCGCATCGCCGCCTCCATCGATGCTGCGCAGAGGGAATCATGGTTCGGCAACAATCGCGAGCCACTTCTTCAGCAGCTTGCTAGAGGAATGCGTAGAAGGCTGGAACGTTCTTGTGGTTGGTCATTGACTTGATGCAGGCCAGCAAATCAACCCTCTCCACAGTGTTCACGGACAACCGAATGTGATGCTCGACCTCTTTTACTTCTAGTCACCGGAGAGAAGAATTCTACTTTACAAGGACAATCAAAAATGCATAGCTTAGAACTGCGCCTGAAAGGATATATGGACCTTCCTTGAGGCGAAAAATTTTATCGGCAGATCTCCTGGAGAAGCACCTATGGCGTTCACTAGCGCTCAAGACTTCATTGACGTGTGGACCGAACTCGACGCCGCCTATGTGACGTTTCCGGGCATTGTCGGCGCCGGCGGAGACTACACGGGAACTACTTCTCTGGACACCACGGGGGCGTTCGGGGACACAATAGCCCAGTTTCCGCAATGGTCTCACGTGTTCGACAATTCGAGCATCGATTCCGGAGCACTTGCCTATGCCGTTAACAGAGCCTTCGTTGAACTCGCCGAAGAGTACATCGCCTGGCTAGGCGCCGGCAACGCGCCAATCCTCAACTTCGAAGCCAAAGACCGTGGCGGCCCTCCTGCGCCGGGCCAATCCCTGCATGACAACATCCTGGGCAATTTGGGCGATGGGCCGATCAACGATCGGTTCGTGACGGCCACTGGCAATCCCGATATCACTGGCGATGCGGTTGGCGATGTGGTCGCCGAGCCGCGCAGTCTGGATGGTCAGAGCTGGGGCGATCGCCCCTATTTCTCCGGCGTGAACACTAACAATCTTGCTGAATCGATTGCTTTCGATCTGGCGCAGGGCATTCCGCTCGATCAACTGGACGTCTCGCGCGGCGGGTTGAACCCGCTGGACGGAGAGGTACTGCTCGTGAGCAGTGGCGGCGTGACTTCCTATGCCACTATTCAGGATGCTGAGAATGCAGCATCGGCCGGCGATACCATCGTTGTGGGTGCTGGCACGTTCAATGAGAGCGTTGTCATCGATGTTGCCAACCTCACGATTATCGGCGCCAACTCTGGTACGGCTGGCGATGGATCGCGTGCTGCAGAGACCATTATCGACGGCATCCGTTTTGCGCCGGGGTCGGACGGCAGCACTTTGGACGGCGTCTTCATCGATGAAGGCACAACCGGGCTCGGAGAGAAGTGGGGCATTTATGTCCAGGCCGACAACATAACCATCACCAATTCGGTCATCGACCGGGATGGCAGCTTTGAGACCTATCGCGGTATCTTGACCGCCACAGGTGATGCGCAGGGACTGTCCGTTGCCGATAACTACATCGGCGGCTTTGCCACCGGGCTGTTTATCAATCCCGGCTCGGACGCGACCGTCACCGGCAATGTGTTTGAGGACAACAATGTGGGCCTGTCCAATGACGGACCCGATGCTGCCGCGATCACCGGCAACGAATTCATCAACAGTGGTGTCGAACACATCGGTATCGGTGCAATCAACGAGCCGACCGATGCCGGCGCGATCGTTGGCGCGAATACGTTTTCTGGCGACGCTCCTGAGGTCAGCATTTATCCGTTCGGTGGCGATGGGCAGGTTGTCACCGGGACAGAAAATGACGACGTTTTTCGGGGCGACGAAGCTTTCGTTTCGCAGGAGGCGCAGACCTTTATTGGCGGCCAAGGCGATGACGAGTTGCGCGGTGGCGCAGGCGCCGACACGCTCAATGGCGGCGAAGGTGATGACACTTTTTTTGCCGACGCGACCGATACGATCGTCGAGGCGGTGGGTGAAGGCACCGATACGGTTGTTACCGGCGAAGATCACACGCTGGCGGCCAATGTCGAGAACCTCACGCTTACCGATCTGGCTGAAAATACCGAGGATTTTGAAGATTTTGGCCTTGGGCCAATAACCGATGGTGAAAACGGTTGGGCAATTGCCGGCAACAAGGATCAGGAGATCATCGACGAATCCGGTGATAGGGCGTTCCGTATGTCCAGCGACCCGAACAGTGGCGACTTTGGCGGTCCTTATGCGCCAAGGCTCGATGTCGCAGCGGGCGAAAGCGGCACGACAGCCGGCGCGGATTCGATGCTAGCCACGTTCAAGGTCAAGGCTGTACAGCCGGGCGATGATTCACGCCTTGAGGTCGATCTGGGTAATGACGCGCGATCAGACCGGGTCAATTTCCTGGTCATCGAGAATACGGCAGGCGGTATTCGGATTGCGACATCGGAGCCGCTGCCGAATGGGTTGTGGGATACGGGCGGCGATTTCAACGATTTTGCGGCATTCACTGGCAATCGGACCATCATTGATGGGCTCGACAATAGCATCGAGCATGAGATCTCTCTCAAGCTGAATTTCGTTGATGGTTCGGACAACGACGTCATCGAGATCTTCGTCAATGGCGAAAAGGTCGGAGAAACCACAACGTTTGAGAACTATCGTGAGTTTCACTTGGGTGAAGATCACGCGGCGGCGCAGGAAGCTAATCAGGCCTCGACTCTCTTTTTCCGGGCCAGCGCCGGTGGCGGAGCGCCGCAAGATGGGTCGGGTGGTCAGAACCAGGGCTTCATCTTTGACGACATCACCTATTCGACATTTGACAAGGATGGTCCAGACGGCACCGGCAACGAGCTCAACAACATCATCAACGGCAATTCAGGCGACAACATCTTGTCCGGCCTAGGTGGCATCGACCAGCTCTTCGGCAATGCGGGCGATGATACGTTGATCGGTGGCGCTGCAACCGACCTGCTGGACGGCGGCATTGGCATCGACACGGCGGACTACTCGGCGTCGTCAGCACCGGTGACGGTGCGGCTGTGGAACAATGGCGCTCAAAGTGGTGGCGATGCTGCCGGTGATATCTTGACCAACATCGAGAACCTAATCGGCTCAGACGTTGTGTCGGGTAACCCGAAGGACGACGACCTGCGCGGCAAGATTGGTGTCGCTAGCAAGATCGAAGGCCTTGCGGGTAATGATCTTCTGCAGGGCTACAATCTGGCCGATGTACTCGATGGTGGCGATGGCAATGACGATCTGCGTGGCGGTGGCGACGACGATCTGCTGATCGGCGGGGCGGGCGCCGACCTGATCAATGGCGGCGATGGCATCGACACGGCGGACTATTCAGGCTCGTCGGCAGCGGTAACGGTGCGGCTGTGGAACCCTATTGGTCAAAGCGGTGGCGATGCTGCTGGTGACATCTTGACCAACATCGAGAACCTGATCGGCTCGGACGTCGTGTCAGGCAACCCAAAGGACGACGACCTGCGCGGCAAGAATGGTGTCGCCAGTAAGATCGAAGGCCTTGCCGGCAATGATCTTCTGCAGGGCTACAATCTGGCCGATGTTCTCGATGGTGGCGAAGGCAATGACGATCTGCGTGGCGGTGGCGCCGACGATCTGCTGATCGGCGGGGCGGGTGCCGACCTGATGAATGGTGGCCTCGGCATCGACACAGCGGACTATTCGGGTTCGTCTGCTCCGGTGACGGTGCGGTTGTGGAACAATGGTGCCCAAAGCGGTGGCGATGCTGCTGGTGATATCTTGACTGACATCGAGAACCTGATCGGCTCAGACGCAGTGTCGGGTAACCCGAAGGACGACGACCTGCGCGGCAAGAATGGTGTCGCTAGCAAGATCGAAGGCCTTGCGGGCAATGATCTTCTGCAGAGCTACGATCAGGCCGATGTTCTCGATGGCGGTGACGGGAATGACGATCTGCGCGCGGGTGGAGATGCCGACAAGTTGATCGGCGGGGCCGGCAATGATCTTCTGAGCGGTGGCGGCACCGATGCTGCGGAGGACACATTCGTGTTCACCGATGCGCACGGCGAGGGTGGCGATTGGACGGATCAGATCCTCGACTTTGAGGACGGTGTTGACAAGATTGATCTATCGGGCGTCTCGGCACTAAACAGTTTTGCGGACGTTTCCAATGCGGTCACACCAGTCGGGCAAGGCAACGCTGATCTCAGCATTGAACTTGGAAATGGAGATGTTTTGATCGTGAGAAACTATGACACATTCACCAACCTTAGTACCGACGACTTCATCTTCTGATTGCGAGTTTATTTAGGCCGACTTATCGAAGTGTGACTGACCTAGTGACGAACAATCGAGCCGCAATCGGAGGAACCCGTTCAGAGGGAAGCGGCGCTCAGGAGTGCAATGGCCCATCTGGGATCCGTTCTGCGGACTTCATCAGGGCTAGCGGCATGACTGTGCTGCACTTTATGGGCCGGACACGTGCCTGCACCCGACCAACTCGTCAAAACACCAAAATGCACCTTGCCAAGCGGAGGCCGCCCACACATGCTTCCCGAATACGGTATCATTCAAAGGGGAGCTTTCTCATAGCCTCCCTGGCTGGACGGGTGAGGAACTCCTGAACCGCACCGGGTTTGCCGGAGGCGATTTTATGTGAGTCCCGCGGCGATGACGTACTCACGGGTTTCGGACTAGTAGCGTGCTTCGGCTTCCGCCGGCGGGATGTTTCCGATCGGCTCGAGCAGGCGTCGATTGTTGAACCAGTCGACCCATTCCAAGGTGGCGAACTCGACGACGTCGAGACCGCGCCACGGTCCCCTGCGGCGGATGACTTTTGTCTTGAAGAGCCCGATCACGCTTTCGGCCAGCGCGTTGTCGTAGGAATTGCCAACACTGCCGACCGAAGGCTCGATACCGGCTTCCGCAAGGCGTTCAGTGTATTTGATCGAGACGTATTGGACGCCGCGGTCGCTATGATGGATCAGCCCGTTGTTCTGCAATGGCCGTCTGTCGTAGAGCGCTTGCTCCAGCGCATCCAAGACGAAGCCGGCCTGCATGGAGCTGGAGACCCGCCAGCCCACGATCCTGCGGGCGAAGGCGTCGATTACGAAGGCGACATAGACGAAGCCCGCCCATGTGGCGACATAGGTGAAGTCCGAGAGCCAGAGCGCGTTCGGCCGTACGGCCTGGAACTGCCGGTTCACCCGGTCTTCCGGACAGGGTGCTGCCGGGTTGCTCCTCGTCGTCTTTACCGGCTTGCCGCGTACGGCGCCGGCCAGGCCCAGTTCCGTCATCAGGCGCGCGACCGTGCATCGGGCGACATCGATCCCCTCTCGGTTTAACTGCCGCCACACCTTGCGCACACCGTAGACCTCGAATTTCTCTCGCCACACCTGCTCGATCTCCGGCTTCAGTTTGGCGTCCCGCTTAGGCCGGTCGGAGAGCCGTGACGGATCGGCCTGCTGGACTGCATGGGCGTAGTAGGAAGAGGGGGCGATGGGCAGCACTCGGCAGATCGGCTCGACCCCATGCTCGCCACGATGATCGTCGATGAAGGCAATCATGGCTTGAACCGGCGGTCGAGCTCCGCCTGGGCAAAATATGCGCTCGCCTTGCGCAGGATCTCATTCGCCTGACGCAGTTCCCGGTTCTCGCGCTCCAGCGCCTTCAGCCGCGCAAGCTGGTCGGTCGTCGGCCCCGCTCGCCGGCCTGCATCGCGCTCTTCTCGGCGCACCCAGCGCCGTAGCGTCTCAGCCGTACAGCCAATCTTCGAAGCGATCGACTGCATCGCATCCCACTGAGACGGATAGTCCGCCTCATGCGCCATAACCAGGTGAACAGCCTGCGGCTGGACTTCCGGGGAACAGCGTGTCGTCATGGCTCCAACCTCTCAAGATTTGAGGCCTCCGGCAAACCCAGTGCGGTTCACCCGGCACTGAACCCGCTATGCCGGTAACGGGTTGTTACCCAAAGATCGGTCGTACCCTTCAGACCATGGCTTCTCAGGCGACAGCTGATGAGTCAGCCAAATCGGTCAAGAAGAGAGGTGGTTGCAACGATACGCGAGTGCCGCCGCGTATCGTTGTCCGCTCAAATCAGTGACCGACCAGCGGACCGCTTCTTCATTGGGAAAGCAAAAGCTGGCCGTTCGTTTGCCCTCAAGTATCGCGTCCGGCACCTGAAATCGGCTTGGGTTATAGCTAAAGCCGCTTCCTCTTGCCTTGATGAGGGCCTCCTTGCAGGTCCAGAGGCGGTAAAAGAGATCGAGACGCTTGGCGCCGGACAAATGAAACAAGGCGCGCTTCTCGTGATCGCCAAACACCTGTGCCGCTATCGCATCGTGATCGTCCAAGGATCGGCGCTCTTCCAGATCGATTCCGACGCAGCGCGACTCGGTGACGACAAACAGTCCGTATTCACCACTATGGCTGATATTGAAGGAGACCGGTGCCGGTTCACCCTCAACGACCGCATAGGGCTTGCCATAAGGTGAATGGCAAAACCTCAAGCGGCTCGGATCGATATCGAGGCGCTTGGCGATCATCAGCCGAAGACAGGCGCGGCTCAGCAGAAACTGCCGGCGCGCGCTATCTACGCGGAACGCCTGAAAGCGGGCCATTTCGTCGGCGTCGAGGTGTTGCAACGCCAGTTCTTCGCGGCTTGGGTCGTGCGCGAGGTCGACCGTGAAGATCTCGATATCGTCGACCATCTGATCAAAGTGCCACCAAATGGTCTGGCTGTTCATGCCCCAGCCCTATGGCACGGAACCATCACCTCAACTCCAGGTCCAACTCCGCACCCAGCCACGCGCACGCTCCCTTGACGAGCGGCGTTGCCTGTCATCCTGCCTCCGCCGTATCGGGGCGGATCATGGCCGCAATCGCACGCGCGACCTCGGCCACGCCAGCTCCGGTCAGGATTGTGATGTGGTCGCCCTCGACCGATCTTGTGGCAATCGGACCATCGGCGAACTCCGACCAGCCCAGCGTGGGGTCGTCACGCCACTTTCCGGCCAGCTCGCCCAGGTCATCGCCGATCTGGGTCGAGGCGCGGATAACGCCGAGAGGCACGGATCGCGCGCTGTTGCGGTCCGGCGCGTAGTTCAAGAACGCCTGATAGTTCGTCAGCCCGGTGCGGTGGGCGCGCTCCATCCAGCCGATATCGGCGTCAGCGGGCAACAGCTCCGCCGCCCGTAGCCGGTCGACCGCGAAGGCGAGGCGGCACGCGCGATCCCGGTCCATGAGATCGTCCAAAGCAAAGGCCACATCGATGCCGTGGAAGCGCGCCCTTACATCGGCCATGCGGACGAGCCATTCGGCTTCCGCGACTTCCGGGTCGGTGCTTAAAATCGAATGCCGCTCCAGCGGTGCCGGCGTATCAATGATCACGACCCGCCCAGGCTTGAGATTGACAGCGGCGAGCTGACGGGCCATTTCGAATGCGACAATGCCGCCGAACGAATAGCCGCCCAGCCATCTCGGAGCAGGCAGTCCGCGGTGTTCGAGCGCCTCCAGGTTGGCGGCGGCCAGCGCCTCGACGGACTCTGAGGGGCTCTGCCCCGGTTCAAGGCCCGGCGCCTGCACCGCCCATAGCGGCAGGTTTGGCGGCATGACCCGCGCCAAATCCAAAAAGGCGCTGACGTCGCCCGCGATCGGATGGACGCAGACGAATGGTTCGCCCGCGCCCCCGGCCATCGGAACGATCGCGTCCCAGGCTTGTGACTTGCCGAGCGCTGCGGCCAGCTCCGCGATCGGGCGCGGCTCCAGCAGGACGGTCATTGGCACGGTGCGCCCAAGCCGTTCGCCAAGCCGCGCGGCCAAGCTGACGATGGCAAGCGAACTCAGGCCCAGGGACGGGAGGTCGTCAGCCAGATCAACCTCGGTCTCGGCGAAATCGGCAACGGTCTCGGCGACGATGGCTTCGAGCGTGCTGCGCGGTCGGCGCGACAGAGGCTGATGGTCGTGCCGGATTACCGCATCGGTCCTTTCCGACACCGTCCGACGCTGCGGCAGCGGCAGATTGTTGACCGGCGCATCGATGGAGGACGCCAGTGCGACCAGGATCGCGGCGACCTCATTCAAGATCGCGTCCCCTTGGCCCGCCGCCGTACCGTCGCCATCAGGCAGTACCAAGCTGAGGGCGATCCGGTCGCCGGGCACAAGTACGAATGTCAAGTCGTAGGCTGTTTTCAGGCTCGTATGGACGGCCTCCACCTTCAGGTCATCGGCGCCGTTCCAAGCGCTGGTTCCGGGCAGAACGTTTTCGACCACGACCAGCGTATCGAACAGGCTCGCCGCGCGGTCGACGGCGTCCATCACTTCGACCACGTCAAGCGGCGAAATGTAAGCGTGGCTCTGGAGATCCGCGAGCTGCGCCGTCATGTCATCGAGCAGGTCGCTCACCCTGGTTCGAGGGCCATATTGCAGCCTGACCGGCAGGTTGTTGATCAGCAGGCCGACGATACGTTCGACACCGGGGATGGCGGGCGGTCGACCCGATACCGTCGTGCAAAACACAGTGTCCGCCTGGCCGCGGCTTGCCGCTGACCAGAGGCCCCAGGCGACATGGGCCACAGCACCGATCGTCACGCCGCGACGCCGTACCAAGCCGTTGAGCAAGCGACTTGCGTCTGGGTCGAGCACCAACCGCGCCGTGGCAAAATCAAGCTGCGGTCTGACCGGACGGATCCGGTGTTGATGTGGCGGCTCACGAAACCTTTCGCGAAAGTACTGCCGGACTTGATCGCGGTCGATCTCGGACAGCCAAGCGATATAGTCACGATATCGGACCACCGGCTCCATTGACGGCTTGGCGCTGCTCCGAAACGCTTCGTAGGCGGCGCGCACTTCCCACTCCAACTTGGCCAGGCACCAGCCGTCGACCAGCAGATGGTGCACGCTGGTGATCAGGTAGGTCTCGTCCCTTGCCACCTGGATCAAGTGCAACCTGGCAAGCGGCGCGCGGTCGAGCTCGAAACCGACGGCGCGATCCCGGTCCAGCAACGCCTGGAGCCGCCCATCGTCGAAAGCGGGCCAGGTTTCGAACTGGAAGGGCAGCAGCGCTGATCGGCGTACGATCTGCAGCGGTTTGGCCAAGCCACGCCAGTGGAAGTCCGTGCGCAGGGCCGGATGGCGGTCGAAGACAAACGACCAAGCTTGCTGCAGGGCGGATATGTCCAGCGGGCCAACGAAGCGCATACAGCTCTGCTCGAAATTCACCTGCGTGCCGGTCGTGGCCAGCGAATGCACGAGCATCGATTCCTGCATCGGTGAGAGGGGATAAATGTCCTGGATGTTGGGGTTCCGGCCGACAAGTTGGTCGAGGTCTTCAGCCTTCAGACCGGCGAGCGGAAAATCGTCCGGCGTGTAGATCGGCGCGCCATGGAGTTCCGCCCAAGCTGCGATCGCTTTCAGAGCCTCGGCAACACGCCGCAGGGTAACGGCCGCGCCACCACCGAGTTCCGACCCTAGCCACCGCAGATGTAGATCGCCGTCGACCAAGTCGGCGATCAGCGCACCCTCGACAGAAGAACAGAACTCGGGCACGGCGGCTACCTGGAGGACAGCGTGGGTATGGCGGGCAGGCAGCCAAGCAAGACCCAGCTTCGGCGCCGGGGCATTCATCGTGGTGCGTAGGGCGCGGTAAACCGGCCCGATCGCCTCGTAAGCCTGGCGCGCGATTTTGGCGGCCGCCAGCCGATCTCCGACATCGTTCGAGCCGATGGTCAGCCGGACGGGCATGGCGACATCCAGATTGCCGACCAACTCGTCTGCCGCAGGCGCACCCTCGGGCAGCACGCGGTGACTGTCGACGGCCTCAACGTGCAGGTGGTCGCCCGGCCGCAGCCCCGATACGCAAGAGTGTAGGGCCGCCAGGATGCCGTCTACTGGGGCAACACCCAGCTTGTTGGGCAGCGTTTCCGTCAGCGCGCGCGCCAGACCCTTGTCAAGTTTGAGATCGGCCCGAACCGCCCTTCTGTCCGCCCGGATTGGGAAGTCGGGCATGACGCCCGGATCCGGCGCCGCTTCCAGTTCGTTGATCAGGTCGCGGATCTTCACGCTGTCCGAACACCGGTCGAGCCACCTGATCCAATCGGCCAAACTCACAGCCGGCCGCTGCCGTTGACGTGCCGACGAGCCGTGTCTGAGTTCCGCTTCCAGTTCCGCAGCAACCAGAGCGAGGCTCCTATCGTCGGCAATCGCTCGATGCATGGCAAGAACGACAACCGACCCGTTCCCGGGACCTCGATCCACGAGCGTCGACACGATCGCCACGCCGCGGGTTAGATCCAGGTCGCGCACAAGGCGATCGCTGTTTTGGTTGATCCAATCGTCGACGGACGCATCGTCGAGGCTGCGCGCGGCGACCACGCGAATTGGCAATCGGGTCTGAAAGTCGGCGATCGCCAACCGGCGGGACACGCCATCAGTCACGACACGCAGCCGCAACCCGTCATGCCGCCTTGCCAGAATTTCAAGCGCCACACCTAGTTCCACGGAGCCCAATGGCCGGTCAAGAACAAGGCTGGCAAAGCCGAATGGCCCCCGTGGGTCGGTCGCCAACGGCACGCTGTCCATTGCATAGAACTGGTCGGACGAGCCGGCCGATACCGAACCTGTGTCGGCCACTGCGATTGCCGCCAACCGTTCGATGGTCTGCTGTTCAAAGACGTCCTTCAGCGAAAGCGATAAGCCGGCCTCCAACGCTCGAGACACCAAGCGGATGGCCATGATCGAGTCGCCGCCGACGTGAAAGAAATTGTCCCGCACGCTTGGTTCCGGCGTACCTAGCAAATCGCGCCAGATGGCTGCCAGACGTTCCTCCTCCTCGCTGCGCGGTGCCACGATTTCGTCTGCTTGACCGTGCCGATGGGCCTCAATGGGCGGCAAGGCTGCCCTGTCGACCTTGCCGTTGATCGTCAGGGGTAGCGCCTCCAGCGCCATGTATGCGTGCGGCAACATATGGGCAGGCAGGATCGGTCGCAGGTGCGCGCGCAGTTCGTCAGCACTGGGTATGGTGTCCGCCGCCGGCACGAAATATGCGAGAAGATCGCGCACACCATCATTCCTGCGCGGCGCGACTACTGTCACCGCGCCGACATCAGGGTGTTGCCCAAGGGCAGCCGCGATTTCGTTGAGTTCGACGCGAAAGCCGCGAACCTTGACCTGGTTGTCGGCCCGCCCCGCGATCTGAAGGGTGCCGTCCCCGCGCCAGCGCCCAAGATCGCCGGTGCGGTACATCCGGGCATCCGACATTCCGGCGAACGGGTCGGGCGGGAACTGCGCGGCGGTTCGCCCCGGGTCGCCGACATAGCCCAGGGCCACGCCATCTCCGCCGACGCAAATCTCGCCGAGAATGCCCAGGGGCAATGGCTGACCGGTCGGGCTGAGCACATAGGCGGTGCTGTTGGCGATCGGCCGTCCGATGGCCACCGTCAATGCGCCCGGTGGCAATTCGGAAATGTCAAAGACGGTGCTGAATACCGTGTTTTCCGTCGGGCCGTAGCCGTTGAGCAGGCGCAGCCCACTTCCGGCGCTGGCCTCAAGGACCGTGCGCGCGGCGTCGGGGTTGACCACATCCCCGCCCGTCAACACGGTCCGTTCGCCGGCGAACGCTCCGGGGTCGGCCGTTGCAATCTGTTGAAACAGGCCAGCGGTCATCCAGAGCAGGGTGATGCGGTGCGTCGCCAGGAAGGTGCGAAGGGTCACTGCATCCATCATGGTTGTCCGGTCAACCGGGACAACGGTGCCGCCGTTCAGCAACGGGCCCCAGACCTCGAGGGTCGAGGCGTCGAACGATGGGTTGGAGTAGGCGGCGGATCGGGTTGCAGGCCCCAAGCTGCAGAAATCACTGTTCTTGACCAGGCGCGCGATTGCCCGGTGGGGCACCGCCACACCCTTTGGGATGCCGGTGGAGCCGGAGGTGAACATAATGTAGGCGGCATCCGTGGAGCGCCGCGCCGAGGCTTCCCAGCGCGCGGCAGTCATGGCGCGGTCGCTAAGTTCCGACGCGGTCAGCACGGTTTCGACGCCGAGCGCAAGATGGCCGTCAGCGACAATTGCGTGCCGCGCGTCAATGGTCTCGACGAGCTTGTTCCGGTGGGCCTCCGGGTAGTTTGGGTCGACTGGCGCATAGACGGCACCGACCGTCAGGATGGCCAGCATTAGCTCCACGAAGCTGGCCGACAACGGCATGGCCAGCACAACGGGTTGTCCCGCGTGCACTCCTGATTCCGCCAGCACGGTCGCGAGCCGACTTGCCCTGTCTGCGACTTCGGCATAGCTGCGCTCGACGCCGTTTTCCTCCACCGCGATCGCTTCCGGCGTCGCCTTTGCCACGTCGTAGAAGAGGTCGATCACACTGTGGTTGGATGGGTACGGGCGGGTCGTGTTGTTGAACTTGGCCAAGAGTGCCCGGCCTTCCACCTCGCTGATCAAGGGCAGCGATTGAATCGGCTCGGCATGGCGGTCGCCGACTTGCGCGGCGATGGCACCGAAGCACTCCAGCAGGGATGCGATCGAGGCTCGGTCGAACAAGGCGGCGTCGTATCGGCACCAGATATCGAGCGACGCTTCGCCGAGATGATAGACGACCGAAAGGTCGGCCTTCGCCGCCTGCTCGATATCCTCGTCAAGCACTGTGAAGCGCACGCCGTCGGCTGCGTCAATCGGGTCCACCGTCTCTTCGGCAGCGCCGAACAGCACCTGCATCAAGGGCACCACGTCGGCGCGGCGCTCAATGTTCAGCTCCTGGACGATGCGCTCGAATGGCACATCTCTATGTTCCAGAGCAGCCAGGAACGCGCGATGCACGTGCGCCAGCAGTCCGTCGAATGTCGTGGTCGCGTCGAGCGCGGCCCGAATTGGCAAGGTATCGACAAAAAGCCCGACCAGATCAGCCAGCTCCGGTCGGGTCCGCTTTGAGATCGGCGTGGCTACCACAACGTCGTCGAGGCCACTCCATCGACCAAGCGCGGCGACAAAGACGGTGAGGCAGGCGATGAAGGTCGTCGTGCCGCCATGGCGCGCTGCCCGGGTCAAGGCTGTGCTGCTATCGCTGTCGAACGAAAGGCGGATTTGGCCGCTCGCCATCTCTATCGCTGACTGCCTTGCCCGATCGAACGGCAAATCCATAAGTCCGGAGACAGCGCCCAACTGATCCCGCCAGTAGGCGATCGCGCCGCTCAACTCTTCGGATGTTTCCGATGCGAATCGATCCTGTTCCCAATCGGCGAAATCGGGGTATTGCAGTGGCAGCTCGGGCAGTTGGTCACTGCGACCCACTGAGAGGTCGTCATAGGCGGTGACCAGATCCCGGATGAGGATGGCGAGCGAGGCGCCGTCCGCCACGATGTGGTGGACAACGATGATCAGGCCGAGCCGGTCTTCCGATCGAAGCAGCGCACTGCGGATCAGAGGTCCGTTGGCTAAATCAAATGGCCGGCGCGCTAGCTGCTCAGCGCTGGCGACAAGGGCCTTGTGCCAATCATCGACTGACGCCTCCGGTAGCTCTGATACGGTCAGATCGAGCTCCAAACCATCGCGCACGGCTTGCACCGGCGCCTGATCAACCATCGGAAATGACGCCCTTAAGGCATCATGTCTGTCGATCACCGCCTGAAGCGCGCGGTGAATGGCGGCCTCTTCGGCCGGACCTGTGATCTCGATAACGAGCGGAAGCGCGAAGCTCGACCGCTCGGGGTGAAGCAGTTCGAGGAACCGGATCTGCCGTTGCCCGAAGCTCAGACTGGCAACATAGCCGCTTGTCATTGGCGGCCGTGCCCGCTGTCTCCGTTTGGTGCCAGGGGCAATTGGCGCGTTTCGCGGCGGCGCCGGGCAATTGGTTCGGCCAGCCCCGACGCCCGCGTGCTTGCCCGATCGAGCCGCTGGGCGAGCGCACCAATTTCTGGCGCCTCGAAGACATCAAGAAGTTCTGCGTCGAGCTTCAGGTCCCGACGGATCTTAGCCACGAGTTGCATAGCCAGCAGAGAATTGCCGCCCAGTTCAAAGAAGCTGTCGGTCCGACTAATTTCATCGCGCCCGAGCACAGCTTGCCAGATCGCCGCCAACGCCGTTTCGCGCGGCCCCTGGGGCGGTTCCAGGTCCGCCGGTTTGGCCGGCGCGGTCAGCTTTGTCGCGTCAAGCTTTCCGGTTCCGGTCCGCGGCAGTCGCCGATAGCCGACCACGCGCTGCGGGACCATGTAGGCGGGCAAGTGGCGTCGCATATGGTCGCGCACGTCCTGTGGGGCGGGCAAGTCCGCCCCGGCGATGTGGGCGACCAGACCCGCCGAGGCGCCGTTGGCCTGCTGGACCAAAACCGCGCTTTCTCGAATGCCAGGATGCGCGTTGAGGCAAGTCTCGATCTCACCGAGCTCAATGCGATAGCCGTTAACTTTGACCTGATGATCCAGGCGGCCGTACAGGCGCAGCCGGCCGTCGAAGCCAAACGCCGCCCGATCGCCCGTTCGGTAACACCGCGCATACGCCGGCTGGTTGGCAAACCGGTTCGCCCCGAAACGGGCGGCGGCACCGCTGTTGTCCCCGATGTAACCGCGGGCGACGAGGGCCCCCGCAATAACGAGTTCACCGACTTGGCCGATCGGACAGAGCCTGTCGAAGTGGTCCACGACATAAGCGCGGCACCCTGGAACGGGCCGGCCGATCGGCACGATCGAACCCTCCTCGTCCGGCCGACAATGGTCTGCCGTGGCCCACACGGTGGTTTCAGTCGGACCGTATTCATTGTAAAGCGGAACGCCGGGCAGCTTGCGGTAATGCAAGCGCACCAGATCGCGAGGACAGCTCTCTCCAGCCACAAGGCAGAGGGCAAGCGACGCCAGCTGCCCTGGCTCAGCCATGTCCAGAACCAACTGCCAAAGCGACGGGATCATGTCGGTATGGGTCACTTGGGCTGACTCAATCAACGAAGCCAATCGAGCCGGGTCCGCCGATTGCCCAGCGGTCGGCAGCACCAGCGTTCCTCCCGATACCAAGGTGTTGAAGATAACCGTCACCGAGCCATCGAAGACGAGCGGAAAGGTCAGCAGGAAGGCTTGGATAGGGTGGTCCGGATAGGCCGTCATGCGAGCGGCAATGTGGTGCCGGAGGTTGTCGTGGCCGACGATCACACCTTTAGGCTCGCCGGTCGATCCAGAGGTGAAAATCACATAGGCCTCGTCCTCATCGGATGCCGCAGCTTCGGGCCCGCCCGGCGCGGGCCCAAACGCCAGTTCGTCGACCAGAATGGTCTTCAGTGGCGAGCGAACCGGGGCATGCTGTGCGGACGTGATCAGTGTTTCGATCCCGGCCGATCGGACCATGGCGTCTCTGCGCTCGGCCGGCGCCTCGACGTCGAGCGGGATGTAGGCGGCGCCGACCAGTTGAACGGCAAGGATAGCGGCGATGGCGGCCGGCGACCGCTCCAGCAGGATGCCGATTCGATCATGATCCGCCGTAACTCGCGGCGTGAGTTGTTCGGCTAGGCGCCAGGCGGCGCCGACGAGGTCTTGATACGAAATCGTCTCATCGTCGCGTCGAATTGCAATGGCTTCCGGCGTTGCCGCAGCGCGACGCAAGATCAATTCCGGCGCAGTCAGGCGCCCGATCTCGACGTCGGGTCCCGGCGCGAACTCAGACAAGAGGCGGTGGGTCGCCGCATCGGGAAGAGCCTCGATCCGGCTGACGGGGTTTGAGAATTGACGGGTCATCCCCTGCAGCACCGTGGCCAGCATTGCCAGGATCTGCCGGGCCGAATCCTCATCATAATGCCGACTGTCTGCCATCAGGCGCAGGGTCATCGTGTCGCCGGTCTCGACCATCAGGTTCAACGGCATATCCGGAAGGGACAGATCGCCGCTGTCCCGCACGGTCAGGCCTGAATCCGCGAAGGGACCAGTCTCGTCCAGGGGATAGTTTTGAAACCCTACGAGGCTTTCAAACGGGAGAACGTCGCGTGGCCGACCGAGTAGGTCGCGCAGTTCGTCCAGTGCGATGCCGCCGACCTCGCGGCCAGATGCCATGCGCGCCTGTTGTACCCTCAGCCAGTCGCCCAGCGGCGTATCGTCAACCGTCGCGATGACCGGGAGAATGTCGATTTGCATGCCGACCAGCGTCGGTGCAGCTTCCGCGACCAGATGCGGCGGTCGAATGGTCTCCACTGAGCCGAACACGACGTCTCTCGCCCCGCTGAGCCGGGCAAGCACAATTGCCCAGGCGCCCTGGACGAACGTGTTCAATGTAATCCGGTTTGCGCGACCCAGTTCGAGGAGTTCCGCTACCGTCGGCGCGCCGACGACATCAACCAGCTCCACTATTTTGGGTCCCGTTGAAACCGTCGGCGCGTGTACCGATGGGTCCGCCAGATCGCGTCCAGTCAGTTGATCTTGCCAAAACCTTCTGGCCGAAGCGGGATCGCGCTGACGCTCCCACTCGACATAGCGACGATATGGCGTTGCCGGGCGCAGCGTGAGTGGCTTCGATTCCTTCAGCGCGCGATAGGCTGAAAAAACTTCGTTGAGAATGGTTGCAAGAGACCAGCCATCCACCGCGAGGTGGTGGCGGGTCCAGACCATTACGTGGCGGTCTTTGCCCAATCGGATCAGGCGAACCCGCATCAAAGGTGGTTTCTTTAGCTCGAATGGGACTTTGCGGTCGCTTGCCAGTAGCTCTGCCAACGCCTCGCGCCAGTTGGGTTCGCTCGACCAATCAATGCGTTCGATCCTGAGATCGACCTGCCGGTGCACAACCTGAAAGGGTTGGTCTTTAAGCTCCCAATGAAAGGCCGAGCGGAGGGCGGTGTGGCGATCAACCACGTGGTTCCAGGCCTCAGCCAGGGCCTCCTCCGCCAGCGGGCCGTCGATCTCGGCCCACCATTGACCCATGTAGACTGGCTCGTTTGGAAAGCTGACGCAGCGGACCAGTATCGCCCTTTGCATGCGCGTCAGCGGGTAGATGTCCTCGATCGGCCCTTGAGCGATGGAGGGCCGCTGTTCGACCGATCGCGCAGAATCGGCAGATGCGGATTGGCTCACGACTTAACCAACGGCGAAAGAAATAGTCACCGGGGCACGGACGGCAAACGAAAGCGTGTCTCGCCCGGTTGTCATGCGTCAGGACCTTTGGATTTGGGCAACCTCGACTATCGACGAGGCACAGTAATACACTTCATCCAGCGGTGCTTCCAACACGACGATGGCATGCGCGATCGACGCATCGGCAAGACTGTTAATGCTCACGAATGCAAAATGCTCGGCAACAGGTGTGTGACTTTGGACCCGCTGTGCTCCGGACGCAACAATCAGGCCCAAGTCGGATCGGAAGGCCCCTGCGGCTGACAACCTGATGGCTGTCCCGCTGAACCTTCCGATACCGCCTCAAGAGTATGGCCTTGCCCCTCTAATCAGGGGGAGTTGTGCAATCAGCCGTTACAGGCTTTCGATGTAGAAACCCTCGCCCTTCACGTCACCTTCGCAGAGATCCCTGAGCTTTTGCACGAGGCCGTTGGCGCCCGAGGCGTGGGGGTTCGAAGACAGCTTCTCGAAATCAGCTTCGCTTTGCCAGACGGAGACGATGCCGTACATTGAGGGATCACTCTTCGACTTCATCAGACCAAAGCCGATCAAGCCGTCGACGACTTCGCTGGGCTTCTTACCGTCGTTTGGCAACAGCTGGTCTTCGAGTAGCTTGCGCGCCGCCATTTCGTTGCCAGCCTTCACGTGCGCACGGGTCATTGTCATGAACATTCCGGCCATTGCTTTGATCCTTACTCCAGAGTGAAGAAGTGCCTGTGTTTTCAGTGCTCGGGGATGAAGAAGCGTTTTGTCAGTAGACGCGTCCCGAGGAAAGTAGTGATAACGCGTTGCCAGTTGCCGGTCAACGGCTGGCCTCTCGTACCTCGCTTTGTGAACCGGGCATTTTCTAAGGTGGGTAAGTAATGTGATGCCGAGGCTGCAGAGGCCGGGGTTTCGCGGCGGGCCAAGTTGGTGAGCCGATCAAGGCGCCTCTTCTGGTCAAGGCCGGTCCGCTTCTGGACATGGCTGTGTACAGATCGAGCGTAACGTGTGATGGAGCCGACCCCGCTTCTCCCGCTGCGATGCTCGTCGCGCGGCATGGCGGGTTGAGTCCTTCCAACAGGGTTTTGTCCAAGCAGTTTCTTCCCCAGGATCGAAGGTTGCCAGGTGCCAGCAGGGGTTGCGGGACGCCACCGGCGCAACCGGCCCGTCGTCGACACCGGAGGGTTGCAAGTCCCACTGGCCTTAATCATCCTCAAGCTGCAAACGGCGCATCAAATGTGGAACCCCATTGACACCGCTTCGTCTGAGTTGCTTGCCTGTTCTCCCATATTTGACGTTCGGTGATGGAGCCATCAGTGGATCAGGCCAGTGTCAGCAACGAGTTTTGGCGGGCAATGGATGCCGAATCCAAGGGCTTCGATCAGCCTGCGGTTTTGCGCCGCCCGTTTACGTCGCCGCCGGTCGACGAAAGCGACGTGCGCGAGATATTCCACACGCTTTCCAAGACGCCCGGCGAGGCAAAGCTTGTCGCCGTACGGGTCTATATAGACGGTCGGCTGTGTCACGAAAGCGGCAGCCGATTGATCGATCATCCGCCGAGGCCCGACGAGACTCTCGAGGCATGGTCGCAGCGCGTTCTCGACCAGGAGAAGATTGGCATCTTTGTCGGAAATGCCGCCTATTGGAGCGAGCAACTCGCCCGAAAATGCGCAAACCTTGTTCAGCCGCTCCTTTCGAGGTACGCGCCGCCCCACATCGGTTTCGATTCAGCGATTTTCATTGGAAACTATGGCTACACCCCAGTCGGAGCGCACGTCGACAACCCTCATCATAGAATACTTCACTTTCAATTAGGCCCAAACAAGAAGCAGTTCATATTCTGGGATAACGATGTTTTCTTTGAGCGAACGGGCAGCAGAACTGGAAGCTTTGACTTCGAGGGAATCATCAAAGACGCAGATGTGCTCGAGATATCTGCTGGCGACGCCATTCTGATTCCGTCACGCATCATTCACGTGGCCGGCACATGCGGTTTTTCCGTGGCTGTGTCTTTGGTCATGAGCAGAAACACGAGAAGGATGGTGCTGTCCGAAGCATTGAAAACCGATTTGGTCTCTCTGGCCGAAACCCCTGAAGACGATTCTGATCCAGATTTCCTGCATCGAGAAGCGATTGACTTTGGCGACATTCAAGTCGTTGACGGGGGCTCGAAGGCTCAAGACTGGCTAGCGGATATCATGAATGACTATCAGCTACTGAAGGCGAGCAATTGCAGTCTACACTCAGCGCCCAGTGAGAACCGAAATGTGCCAGAGGACTTGGACCAGTCGACGGTTCAACTGGTGAAACCTTTTCCGATTTTGATGCGCGAACAGGCCGACAAAACAGGCCTTTTTGTCCGTCAGCGCAGGTTCTTCGTTTCACCTAACGCAGGCGTCAGTCGTCTGGTCGACAGGCTAAACTCCGGTCGCCCGTCCGCGGTTGCCGAGTTGCATCGTGACCTGTCTGCCGAGATGGAGCCCGATACCCTTTTGCAAATTCTTAAGCAACTTATTCGGTTTCGTGCGATCGATATCTTAACTGAAGCGCCGGTCTAGCGAGCCTAGGTCCACGTCGTTCCGGTGCGGCTAGGCGCGCCTGTGCACTTGAGGCTGAGGACAGGTACCCGACGCAATTTTCTCAAGCTCGGTCCGTCTCGCGAACCTGTTTGATGTACTCAACAGAAGTCGTTAGGTTTGCCAACCTAACGTTTGAATTGCTCCGTCGGGCGACCAGGGAAGATCTTCGGCGCTTGTCAAGTTCAACTCCGCAATGAATAAGGGTCAGTTGGCGACGCGATCCGTCGCGGAGTCGTCCCTCTATCGGTGGCAGCGATCCCACCTCTATTTAATCCGGTCACCCAGTAGGCGAGGGAGATTTAGGATGGTGCCGGCAGTCCTAAGGAGTGTTGCCGCAATTGTTTGCGGGATCCCAGTTCTAAGTCACTCTAGTTATGCCGAAGAGTTTGGCGACTTCTCCGGATCTTTTTTAGTCGAGCTTTATGAAGAGTATATTTACACGCCAGATGGCGACCCAGATGAGGTCAATATCATATATCTGGAGGGTGAGCTTGACGCGAGTTTCTATTTGAGCAACAGCCTCTTTATCGACACAACTATCGAATTTGAACTGATCGATCAGCCCGACACTGGTCTCGTCAACATCTTTCCAGTGCCGGGCCAGGGAGCCTTCATCGAGGTTCTGTCGCTCAACTACGAGGAAGATGATTTCGGTCTCTTTGTGGGAAAATTCAATCCAAACATATTCGTCGGCTTTTCCAGAACCCCCGATCTTTATGACACCTTGATCAACGAGGATGACTTGGAGATTACAGGGCAATGGGGTGGCGGCGGGTATCTGAACTTCAATTCAGACACCTACGGCAGCCATCGGATCTACGGCAATGTCTTCTTCGAGGATACAACCGATCTTAGCGGTTCGATCATCACCGACCGCGGTCGAACGTCGCGCTCGGACGGAGGGCCCGCCAACACCGGAAGCCCGGAGTCGTTCTCGATCGGATCTCTTGGCGGCGGTTTCGATTTTGCACCAGATCTCGATTATCATGTTGGCGTCGTGCGGCAGGCTGTCGACATTGCCGGCGGTGGCACGGATGTGGCCCCAGCCGATGAATACCGAGTGACTGCAGCGCTTCAAAACCAGTTCAGCCTTGGCGACAATCTGACGCTCACGCCGTTTGTCGAGTACTACCATTTCTGGAATGCCGACGGGAACGAAGGCGAGACCCGGGACTACATCACCGGAGCGTTGAATCTCGGCGTTGATTCGTGGAACTTCGGCGCGGCCTACACAGGCCGCTTCGTCAGCGGCAATACCAGCGTCAATGGTGATGAGCAGCTTTTCCAGGTCTCCGCCGGCTACACGTTCTCGTCCGGCTGGTCGCTGTCGTTGTATCTCATCCGCCTTGAAGAGGTTGGCAGTTCGCAAAATGGTGCGGTGGCGATCCTCAGTCGCGAGTTCACCTTCTAGCCAGCGGCGCTTGTGCGCTTACGCCAGATTTGTCATCGGCGTTGAACAAGCAAGCGAAGTGCCCCCAGTCTTGCTAAGCGGCACATGTTTGAATGATCATTGGTGCGCCAGCCATAACAATTGAAAGCCTCATGGATTTAGGTCGACTGCCCAGCCGGGATCATCTGCCCAATTTGAACACGAGCTATGATTTGTTTCGTCAGCAGATGGCGGAACGCACACCTGACAACCCGGCACTCTACGGAGCCAAGTACTATTCGCAGAATGACGAGGACGGTGTAATAGAGCACATCCTCGGCCTCATCGGGATCGAGGCCGGAACATTCGTCGAAATCGGCTGCGGCGACGGTACGGAAAACATGACCGCCTATCTCTGCCTGAAGGGCTGGTCAGGCACGTGGGTCGATGCAAGTTCTGTTCACATTTGCGGTATTCGCAAGCAGGCTGCAGACTTCGAGGTCGAGGCAAGTCGATATGAGCGGCCCAGGCGGGTGGCCGTGCTCGAGCGGTTCGTCCGGCCGGAAACCGCTGCATCGACTGTCAAGCATGGGCTGAACGCCATAGCCGCATCGGACGTCGATTTCCTATCGGTTGATATCGACGGCGACGACTTGGAATGCGCAAAGGCCATTCTGGAGCACTATCGGCCAAGTGCAATTTGCTTGGAATACAATGCCATTCTTGGACCGCACTCGGAGTTCGTCTTCCGCACGGATGGCACCTACCGCTGGCAACAGGACGACTATATGGGCTGCTCATTGCGGGCCATCGCCAATGGCCTGGCTGGCTACGGCTACCATCTGGTGGCCTGCAACCTGACGGGCAGCAATGCTTTCTTCGTCGCCGACCGCCATCGGTCCCTGTTCTCGAACTACAGTTTGGAGCAGCTCTACGTACCGGCACGTTACGAAGAACTACCCTTTCACTATATGCGTGCGGGCCATCGGCGGACCCTTAAGAACCAACTCGCCTGCGTCCGACTGGTTTTTCCGGACGATTGATTCCAGCCGTCAAAATCATCGCGCGAGCTCTTAAGACCAGTGGCGTTAAGGCAGCAGTGGAAACAGCTCTCCCCGTATGGGGTCGCCCGGCCCGATGGGCACGTCGAATCCGAGTTTCTGTAGGCCTTTGACGATTTCCTCGCCGTGAGGGGCCAAGACGGCCCTTGAGCCGACCCAGCGTGTCACGAAGCGCCGAGCTTCGGTCGCGTTCGGATTGCCGGGGGCACCGTGCAGGGTTAAGGCGTGAAAGATGAGGCAGTCGCCCGGCGCCATATCCCAAGACATGATGTCATACTGGGCGCGATTGGCTTCGATATCCGGGATGGGCTCCAGGCGATAGTCAAACTCCGCCGCCCCATCAGAGCCCGCCTGAGAGCGGTTGTGGGCGTCATAGTAGGTTTCGGTGTCAGGCAGCGAGTCATCGCCATTCTCAGCCTGAAAATAGCGCTGGGGCATGAAGTAGCGCTTCCAGGTGTGCGACCCGCGAACGAATTCCAAAGAGCACTCACGCGGTATCGGATCCAGCGCGACCCAGATCGACAGGAACGGGCCAAAAATCACGTTATCATGGTGCCAGGGCGTGCGCTCGATCGTGCCCGGACGTTTGACAAACCAGGTGTCTTGCATCAGGCGAACCCTTGGCTCGCCAAGGCAACGCGCCGCGATGGTGGCAATGTCGGAGTCGCGAACAAACGCGTCGAACTCCGGAATTCTATCCCGGGTCCAGGTGTCAACGTAGAAGCCGCCGGGCTGTTCAGCCCCGCCAAGGTCGCCAAACAATGGGCCGGGTTCACGAACGCCGCGCTCGACCCCCTGCCGCAGCGCCTCGACCCAAGACATCGGGATCGCTCCCGTTAATCTTACGGCGCCGTCGGTGTTGAGCCTTTCCAGATCTTGTCGCGCGATCGCGGCTTCGGCCGGTTCGGCCGTCATTGGGCCGGACCCGAACGCTGACTTTCAGGCGATGCCGGCTGGTCCGGCAGAACGGGGAACATCTGACCGGTGAACGGCTCGCCCAGCGTCAGCGGAATGTCGTACCCCGTCCTGCTGACCGCCCCCTTGAGAACGTCCCCATGCGGTCCAACAACGGCCGAGGTTTCGGCCCAGCGCGATACGAACCGGCGCGCATCGGCACGGCTTGGATTGCCCGACGAGCTATGCAGCATCATGCCGTGGAAAATGATGCAGTCACCTTCGTCCATATCCCAGGACAAGACGTCGTAGTCCTGGCGAGTGGCTTCGATGTCGGGCATGGGCAGGAAGCGTAACCGGCCGGCAGCATCACTGTGAACGGCACCGCGTTTCTGATAGTCGCGGCAAGCCTCCTCCATTTCGCGCAACGTCCGCGCACCCTTGTCGGTGTTGAAGTACTGTTCGAACATGAAGCAGGAGTCCAACAGATGTGAGCCGCGGATCAGTTCCAACGACTCGCTTCTCGGAATTGGGTCTAGCGCGACCCAGAAGGAGTAGTAGGTGCCCAGAATTCCGATGTCCTGGTGCCAGGGGGTCCGTTCGATGGTTCCGGCCGGTTTTGAGAACCAGGCATCCAGCATCAGCCGTGCACGGGGCTGTCCCAGACACTTGGCCGCCAGCTCGGCAATGCCCGAATGACGCAGGAACTCATCAAACTCGGGAATCCGCTGCCGGGTCCACATGTCGAACAGATAGCCGCGGGAGTCCTCGTCGCCGATGGTGCCTTTGAACAACGGACTGGGCTCAAGAATGTTGCGCTCGATGCCGTCGCGCAGCCTGTCGAGCCACATGTCGTCAAAGGGCTTCTTCAGGCGAATCGCGCCATCGGTACGAAGCGCCGCGAGCTGTTCCGCGTCGATCCCAACAGATTGCATTTCCCTCTTGATCCTTCCAGCCTGCCTATGTCACTGCACGGCTTTGGTTGCCTAGCGCCGCCAATACAACCCGATAGAAAACACTGATGACGGCTGCCCTTGTCTCCCGCTTCCGCTCGCTCCTCGGGACTGCAATCAATCCTAGCATCGGCCATCGAGCAACGCGAGCCTGTCCGATGAACTCCAACCATCCCCACAACCTGGTCCAAAGAGCGGAGGTGCGGGGTTTGAGCGGCACGACGAATGAGTGACGCAGCGCCGATCATCGGCTGGCACGACGGCGACCTTCTCGTCGAACTATGGCCCCATCGCGATGACAGCCCGTGGTGCCTGGCCTTGATCATCAGCCGGCCGAGTACCGGGGAGGCCGCTGCGTTCGAATGGAGTGCAAGGTATCCGGACCTGCTTGTTCAAGCACCGCCGGACCGGCGTGCGCCGGCAGACCCAACCCTCCCGTTGCTCGTTACCCACAGCCAAGGCATCGGCGATTTCGTACAGCAGTTAAGATATCTCAAGGCCCCGGAACTGAAGGGCCGGACGGTCATGCTGGAATGCCCGCCTGAGTTGGTGGCGCTCGTTGAGGCCCAGGACTTGGCGGTCGAGTTGGTCGAACCGGGTACACGCCGCGGTTCTTCGACCGTCAACGAGGTCTCGAACATGCGGCTGGACCAATGGCTTAAGGATCCGGCGGGCAAACAGGCATATTTGCGGGCGCCCAAAGCGCGACGGCGCAGGCCGGCCGAACGTTTGCGCGTAGGTCTGAACTGGTCCGGAAAACTGGGCACCATCGGCGTTGAATCCAAGTCTGTTCCATTGTCTGACGTTCAGGCGCTGGTCGAGGCGCGGCCAGAGATCGACTGGGTCAGCGTACAGTGGGGTCCGAGCGAGCTTGAGCTTCGGGATCGACCATGGGCATGCTCGATCGATCCGCGGGGCAAGACCATCGACACGGTAGCACGGCTGGCGAACGAGTTGGCCGAGCTCGACTTGCTGATATCGATCGATAGCGGCCCGGCGCACCTTGCCGGTGCACTTGGTGTGCCGGTTTGGACGCTGTTGAGCCAAGCCTGCGGTTGGCGCTGGCGGCTCGATCGCAGCTCTAGCCATCTCTACGGCAGCATGACGCTGTTTCGCTTCGGGGACTTCGGTGCGTGGTCCGGACTGATCGAACGGGTTGGCGCCCAACTGGACGATTGGGTCGCCGGCGGCCGACAACCGATAGCTGACGCCGGAGCCAACGGGTTGGCGGGCGGTGCCGGCACTGTCCCGGCGCGCTTTGCCGACGATCCGATCGGAACCTGCCGATCCCTAGGCTTGGCCGTCGACAGCCGCGATTCCGGGGCACTGGCTTGTATCTTTCAATTGCTTGTAACGTGCTATGGCGGCTTTTCGTGGTGCCAGCCCGAGCCACAGCCCGCGCCGGCACTTTTTGTTCCGGCAGCGTTTGCCGGCAATCGTGGCTTTGCCGAGCTCGTTGCGGGCATGACACAGGTATAGTCGGGCGGTCGAGCGATAGGGGCGTGCAATTGGCGGGCAAGGGGTGATGGACGATCCAGCCGCGACCGCGCGCGACAAAATCGGGCAACTTCCGACGATGGACGGATCTGACACTTCCTGGCTGCAGGTCGTGAAGCGGGCAGACCGCGGTTCGACGATTCTGGTGTGTCTTCCCCACGCCGGCGGGACCGTGCTGTCTGCAGCGAAATTGGCCCATGCCGTGTCGAGCCGCTTCGAAGTTCTGGTCACGGAGTTGCCTGGCCGCCGTCCGGGCGACAAAAGGCCAACGCCCCGGCGCGCCATTCCGGTGGGCGCGCGCTTGGCCAACGAGCTTGCCACCTACGTTGCCGAGGACGGCGCAGGCAGGCGCCTAGTGCTGCTCGGCAACAGTTATGGGGCGTTGCTGGCGTTCGAGACGGCGTTATCGCTGCTGAGCGGCCATTCTGACCGACTGGATGAGGCGCACCTGCAAGTGATTGTGTCCGGGTTTCGCTCGCCATCGTTGCCGCCGAGCGACAGCCCGCTTTATCGTCTGCCAACGGATGATCTCAGAACCGAACTGCTGCATCGATTTGATCTGTCGCCGGCTGAGTTGGACACTGCCGGGCTGGTCGATATCGAGCCGTCTCTGAGGGCCGACCTGGAAGCTTGCGACACGTATCGGCCGCGACGGGGCATAACGCTGCCCTGCCAGGTTGATGTGCTGAACCTCACGCGCGATGCCTCTGTGTCGTTGACGGAGCTGCTGGCTTGGCAGCAGGTAGCAACCCGCCCCATTCGACGCCGGGACATCGACGGTGGCCATTTTCCTTGGACCAGCCGTGCGGCCGCGGTGGCCGAGGCTGTCTCCTCTCTGGTCAACGAAGCTCCGGCATAGCGTTGGGTGTTGCCGCGCTGGTGCGTCTACACCCGTTTGCCCGTGCGAGTGCTGCAGACTAGCCGGCCAACGAGCCTTGCTCCTGACGTCTGGTCTTCCATTGATGCTCGCGATAGGGTTGCGTCATAGTCTTGGGCGGCAAGCCGCCGGCGACGCGTGACGACGACATGCCTGCGCAAACGCGCAGCTCAAGACGCCATCCCTGACAAAGCGTCGGGTGTGGCTGAACTCAAGTGACGTGGGAGCTTGACGGTTGAGACTACTGAATTCGCCCTTTCAACGCGACCATGTCAAGAAGGACCTTGATCGCATCAATGCGGTTGCCAACGAGTGGCTGGCGCTGACCCCTGATGAGGGCATTGTCGATGACACAATGCGCTTTCTGGAGGCGCATCCCGCCGACCATCCTCACACGGTTTTCATTAACAGGTTCATGTCGGAGAAACTGGGGTTGCAACCGGCCGTAAGTGGGCTTTTCGGCCTTGGCCTGCTGCACGCCATTCACTACAGGTCGGCCGATCAGCAGCAGGTGGTCAACCCTATTACGCAACAAGAGGCCAGCGACGTGGAGGGGCTGGCGGCCCGCTTGATGGAGCCGGAAATCAAACGCGAGGATGTGTATCGGGCCACAAGTTTCGTCGAGTTCCTGCTGCAAGAGTTTGGTCCAAAGGCTCTGATCGATTTCGGGCGCAGCATCCCGGAGAGTGGGTCTTTTGATCAGGCGGCGAAGGCGGCTACCGGCAAATCTCTGGCAATGCTGGAGCTTGCCTGGCAAGCCTCAGTCCATCCCGAGGGGGGCCAAAGGCGCGGCTTGTCGGTTATTACATGGACCGTCAGGGCCACGCGCCCTTACCTGACGCTGCGACTCTTGATGCTGTTGGGCATGGCGATCCAGATCGGCTACGCCGTGATGTTACCGATCTGGCTGCAGCAGCTCTTCGACAATGGCATCATGGCGCAAAGCGCGTCTGGCGTTGAGCTTCCGCTGACGCTCTTGGTGGTCGGCTTGGTTTTGACCTCCTCTGCCGGCCTGCTGACGGACTACTGCGTTGCCGCGCTCGGGCCCAAGGTCATGAACACCTTGCGGGTCAAGATGTTCGAGAAGGTGCAGGCAATGTCTGAGCGATCGCTTGGCGCATACGACAGCGGGGAGATCAGCTCGAACTTTACCAACGATCTGGTGGTCTTGGAAAAGGCGGTCGTTTGGGCGGTTCCGGGAATTGTACCGAAAGCACTCATCATCTTGGGCTCGGTTGTCGTCGCTTTCACGCTGCAGTGGCTCATGGCCATCGCCATGCTGGTGGTCTTGGGATTGACGATTTTCGTACCCCGCATAATCAGCAAATGGGCCGTTAGAACGGCTTACGCGCGCGGGATCGAGGACGCGAAGATCGTGCGCACGGTCAGGGAAGACGTCAATCTAGCGACGATCGTGCGCGATTTCTCGCTGCGAGACTTCCGGCTGGCACGCTTGAAGAAGCAAATTGCCGACCTCTACAAGGCCAGTTTCATTCAGTACTTTTCGTCCGGCCTAACCGGTCGGGCCACGAATTTCGGCGTCAGCGTTGCCCAACTTCTCGTCGTAGGGCTCGGGGGTTTTCTCGCGGTAGGGGGCGACGTTTCGGGCGGCACGGTGGTCGCCTTCATCGGCCTGTTGCTTAACATTGGTGGGGCCGCCACCTTCGTGGGCGGCCAGCTTCCAATCTTGATCCAGGCCGCCGGCGGGCTGGAGCGTGTCGAGACGCTCCTGAAGCAAACCGAGGACGTGAAGGAACCGAAGGAACCGGTGGATCTGGAGACACCCCTTCAATCGGTCACCTTCGACCATGTCTCGTTCAGCTACACAGGTGAAAAGACTGATCTGGACGACGTGTCCATCGACGTAAAGACACCGTTGCGCGTGGCCTTGGTCGGGCCTTCGGGGTCCGGCAAAAGCACGATCTTGAACTTGCTGACACGGCAGTTTGATGTCACCGAAGGCCAAATCTTGTTCAATGGAGTCGACATCCGCAACATCGCCGATCAGCGCTTTCGCTCGCTCATGGCCGTCGTAACGCAGGATACCAGCCTGTTTCAGACGACCGTGCGCGAGAACATTCGCATGGGCCGCCTGGATGCCTCCGATGAAGAGGTCGAGCAGGCGGCGCGCGAAGCGGATGTCCATGACGTGATCATGGGATTGAGCGAAGGCTACGAGACGGATGTCGGCGATATGGGCAAGAAACTCTCAGGCGGCCAGCGCCAGAGGATCGCCATTGCCCGCGCCGTGTTGCGCAAGCCGGAGATCCTGGTTCTCGACGAAGCGACCTCGGCGCTCGACAACGCTAGCCAGACCGAGGTTGCAAAGACCTTGGATCGGGTGACTGCCGGCAAGACGGTCTTCGCAGTCACCCACAAGCTGGCTGACTGCGAGACCATGGACCTTGTCTGTGTTCTGGACGGCGGCAAGCTCGTCGAAACGGGCAGCCATACCGAGTTGCTGGCGAAAGACGGCCTTTATGCCAAGCTGTGGAACCAGGGAACGACCGTCGAAATCAGCGACGACGGTCGCGAGGTGCGTCCCGTTCCGGGCAAGCTTCGGCACATTACGATGCTTGCCGAGGCGCCGATCGAGCTTCTAGAAAAGTTTGCCAGTTCCCTTGAAGTCCTGTTGGTTGACAGCAACACGATCCTGCGTCGTCAGGGCGAGGTGGTGGATCGATTTTGGCTGGTCGGCCGCGGTCTTGTTGCCAGCAAAGCGCGGTCGTCGGGCGGCACGGACTTGACAATTGAGAAGCTGGGTGCCGGTGACTCTATCGGTTTAGGCGCGCTGATTGATGACGTCGTTTGTCCGACGACGCTGGAAACATTGACGCCTTGCACCCTTCTGACGATCGGCAAACAAGAGCTGATCAACCTATTCAGGGAAGGCGGCCTACTGTCGGATCACTTCTTGGATGACATGCGCCATCAGGTCGACCGTGAGCTGGAGTACATTGCCTTCCGGAAGACCCAGTTGGCGGTCGCAGACTGAGCTTTCCCATGACCGTGTCAGAATCGCTGGATTCGATGCCTCTGGCTCAAGTGCTCGCCAAGCGGGCCGCGGCGCCCGAGGATGGCTGGTCGATCCGGTTTCTCGACAGTGCCGGCCGGTCCGTGGGCCATTGGCGCGCGCCGGACCTGGCGGCACGCACGCGCGCCATCGCCGCCCGGCTCGAAAGCGTCACCAAGCGCGGGGATCCGGTGCTGCTGGTGTTCCAGCCTGGTTTGGACTTCCTTGCCGCGTTCATGGCTTGTCTGTGGACCGCACGGCTTGCCGTGCCGATCAACCCTCCAAGGCGCAATCGGCTCTTGGACCGGCTTGTGGCCGTTGCCGACGATAGCGGTGCCCAGGTGGCGCTGCATGCGGACGACCTCACCGGCTCGGTCAGCTTCTGGCGCGGCGACAGCCAGTCCTTAAGCACGATCGACTGGTTGAATGTCGACACCATGGCCGACGATCCGGGCAGTGGACCAGCCTCGGTCGAACCGGGCGACCCTGCCTTCATTCAATACACCTCCGGCTCGACATCGCTGCCCAAGGGCGTGGTCGTCACGCATCGCAACCTGACCGACGACATGGATCGGATGGCGGACGTGTGGGCGATCGACGGCGACACGGTGATGGTCACGTGGATGCCTGCCTTCCACGACCTTGGCCTGATATTCGGATTGCTGCAGCCACTCTATTCCGGCTGCGCGACGATACAGATGGCACCCAACACTTTTCTGCAACGGCCTGGTCTATGGCTGGAGGCCATCACGACGTACCGCGGCACACATACCGCCGGCACGGGGCTGGCTTATGAGCTGTGCTGTCGGCGAATCCCCGAAGATCAGCGTCAGGCCTACGATCTGTCGAGCCTGAAGATGGCCATGATCGGCGCTGAGCCAATCAACCCTGAGACTATGGACCGCTTTGCCGCCGCGTTCGAGGCACAAGGGTTTCGCTACGACATATTCGCGCCCGCCTTCGGTCTTGCGGAATCGACCCTTGCGGCAACCGGCAACCCGACGGGAGCGGTCCCGCTGTCAGTTCAATTGGACGGCGGGGCGTTAGAACGCGATGAGGTGCGGCAGGTGCCGGCCGAAGCGCCGAACAGCCGGCGGTTCGTTGGCTGTGGCCGTGCCTTACGCGATGTGCCGATTGCGATCGTCGACCCCACCACAACGCGCCGTCAGCCTGCCGACCGCGTCGGCGAAGTCTGGATTGGTGGACCGACAATCGCCAACGGCTATTGGGGGCGCGAGAGGGAAACGGTGGAGACGTTCGGCGTCCCGATGAGGGACGAGAACTCTGACATCGGCTACCTGCGCACGGGCGATCTTGGCACCATGATCGACGGCGAGCTGTACATCACCGGGCGCCTAAAGGACCTGATTATCCTGAATGGCGCCAACCATTATCCGCAGGATATTGAACGTGTGGCGCAAACGGCTCATTCCGCGCTCAGGCATGACAATGGCGCCGCCTTCTCCGTGTTCGACGACCATCGGGGCGAGTTGGTCGTCTTGGTTCAGGAGTTGGAGCGAACGCGCCGCCGAGATGATCCGGCGCCGATCTTTTCGGCGATTGCTCAGGCCGTCTGGCGCGAGCTTGAGATCCCCATGGGCGCGATTGTGCTGGTCGATCCAGGCAGTCTGCTGCGCACTTCCAGCGGCAAGTTGCAGCGGTCGGCCAATCGCCAAGCCTATCTCGGGGGAAAGTTGCGCGTCATCGCCGAATGGCATGTGCCGATCCCGGCGCCCGATCCTGTCGACAAGCAGCCCAATAACATACACCGCCGTACAGCCGTTGAGCTTGAGGCCTGGATCATCGCGTGGCTGGCCAAGCGGCTTGGGCTCGGCA
>JBCBSK010000024.1:0-31327 GCA_039819185.1 Pseudomonadota bacterium
TCTGCATCGGCAAGCAACTCGCCTCACTGTCATCAAAGCAAGCATGAAACCGAACGATTTGCTGTCGTCGGCGACGTCATCGCGCCAAAGTCCCCTTGGCGCCGAGCAAACCGTTTGGCCGGACCACGAGAATGAGCACCACGATCGCAAGGGCTAGCGCGTCGCGATAGGCGGAATACTCGCTGGGCAGAATGGCGCGGCAGAAAACTTCGATAAAGCCAAGCAGGAACCCGCCCGCCACTGCGCCAACAAGGCTGCCCATACCGCCGAGGATGACCGCGATGAATGCCTTTAGGACAGGCAGAAAGCCCATCAACGGGTCAACCGAGCTGCGCTGAGATACCCAGAAAATGCCGGCGATGGCCGCCAACAACCCCGACAGCGCGAAGGCACCCGAAATCACCCCATTGGCCCTGACCCCCATCAGCCGGCACACCTCGAAGTCCGACGAAGCGGCCCGCATGGCAATCCCAATCGACGTCTTGCGGTAGAAATAGACCAGACCCAGAAGGATCAGCAGGGTCGTCGCGATCGAGATTGCCTGCGCACGAGAAATGATGACACCGATGTCGATCGTGCCCTGCAGAAGTGCCGGCGTCTGAAATGTCAACGGCCGCGCCGAGATCAGGTTCTGAAAACTGACCTGCAACAGGATGCTGATCGCAAAACTCGTCAGCAGCATCGTCGCGGTGTCGGCATTGCGCACGGGGCGAAAGCCTATGCGTTCGATCAGCATAGCGGCAGACATCGACAGGATACACGCAAGCATCACTGCAAGCGGGAACGACACGGTGGCCAGCCCGAACAGCATGCCATAGCCGGCGATCGTCATGATGTCGCCATGAGCGAAATTGATCAGCCGCATGATGCTGAAGACAACAGCAAGACCAAGCGCCAGAAGCGCATAATTGCCGCCGAGGTTCAGAGCGTTGACCAGTTGCTGAAGCAGGATGTCCATGCGCTATCGATCGCCCCTTCACGCGACGGCAGCGCCGAAATAGGCGCGCGATATCTCGGACGCATCCATGATGTCGGCTGCGTCGCGCTCCAGGACGATCTGCCCGGAGACGAGCACATAGACGCGGTCTGAGCGCGTGAGCGAGGCCTGAACGTTCTGCTCGACCATCAAGATGCTGATCCCCTCGTCACGCAGGCGCGCGACCATGTCGAGGATCTGCTCGGTCAGGCGTGGCGCAAGACCAAGCGAGGGTTCATCCAGCAGCAACAGCTTCGGCCGGCACATAAGTGCACGGGCGATGGCCAGTTGCTGCTGCTCTCCACCGGACAACACGCCGGCATTGGCGCGAAAGCGTTCGCCGAGGATCGGAAACAGGCCGAGCACGTGGTCGATGCCGGCCCTGCGCTCAGCCTCGCTTCGCGTAGACCCGCCAAGCATCAGATTCTCGGCAACGGTTAGGTCAGCGAAAATGCGCCGCCCTTCCGGTGACAACGTTACCCCAAGGCGGACAATATCCTCGGTGGCAGACGGCAAAGGGGTGCCCCGGAACCGGACCTCTCCGCTGCTCCTTGGCGCAAGTCCCATAATGGCGCGCAACGTCGAGCTCTTGCCCGCCCCATTGGGCCCGAGAAGCGCGACCACTTCTCCCTCCCCGACCAAGATCGAGACACCGCGAACCGCACGAATACCATCATAGGACACATGCAGATCGTGGACCGAGAGAAAGGGCGCGCTCACAGGTTGCCGGACTTACGGCGCGATGACGAGATCGGGGTTCGGCTCGAACTGACCGATCGAACTGGCCGTGCCATCCATCACCTCGACCAGGGTCACATCACGCAATGCGATACGATTCTGGTCCTTGAAGGTGATCGTTGTGCCGGTCACGCCCATATAGCCCTCAACCGCATCAAGCGCGTCGCGCACCGCTGGACCTTCCGCCGAGCCCGCCGTTTCCATGGCAAGCGCAAACAACTTGATCGCTTCATAGCCCGTCGCGGAGAATGCGAATGGCTCATAGTCGCCATAAAGTTCTTCGTGGCGGCGATAGAAGGCTTCGAGTTCACTGTCAGGCCCGGCAAAGCCCGCCATCGAGAAGACGACACCATCGGCGGCCTCCCCAATCGCCAGTGTGGTCGGAGAATCGATACCATCGGACCCGAGGATCGGCACCTCGGACCCTGCCGCCCGGAGGGCGTTGATGAAGGCCGGAAAATGCGGCTCATAGGCCGACGTCATGATCACATCGGGCACGGGGTCGAGGCCAGCGATCTCGGTGGCTTCCGCCGTGAAGTCCTGCTGATCGAAGGCGTAAGTCGTCGTGCCAAGAACCGTACCGCCAGCCATCTCGAAGGCTTCGCCAAACCATTGCGGCAGAAGATCGGTATAGGGCGTGTCCGGCGACAACAGGATGTGAACCGTCTCATAGCCCTGGTCGATGGCATAGTCCGCCAGAACCGCCGCCTGAAGCGTATCAGCGGTCTTGAGCTGGAACATGTAGGGGCCGATCTGGCCTGCCAGGATCGGCGTCGAGGCACAGGCCGCGATCATCGGAATCTCGGCTTGCGCCGCGATCTGGCCCGCAGCAATCGCCGGATCAACATCGCACGGTACGAGCAGCGCCGAGACACCTTCATTGACGAATTCACGCGCGACGATCGCAGCCGTCGCTGCCTCCGAGCGCATGTCCTTGACGACCAATTCGATCGTGCCAAGCCCGTCGATGCCGCCAGCCTCGTTGATTTCATTCACGGCCATTTCAGCGCCTTCGCGCACGGCGCCGTCGAAAAAGGCGAGATAGCCCGTCAACCCGGCCGCAAAGCCGATCTTGATATCCGCCGCCTGAGCCGGGCTCGCGGTGGAAAGCCCCACCACAAGCGCTGTCGCCGATACGGCGGCGGTCAACCGGCCGGTTTTCAGAAATCCCGTCATCATGTCCTGTCTCCTTCTCCCTCTGGCGCCGTTTTTGGCGCATGCTCCTCAGTATCGGCTGTGACGTCGGCGAACTGCGGGTCCGGCAGACCTGTCTCGACCGACGTGCCGACATAGGATTCGATCACTTTCGGATCACGCAGCACCGCGTCGGGATCGCCGGATGCAATGACTTCGCCCTTCTCTAGAACGATCATCGTATCCGATAGCCGCGCCACCAGCGCGATATCGTGCTCAACGAGAACAATCGAGAGATCATGCGTGTCGCGCAGCTCAAGCAACGCATCACCCAAGGCTTCGGTCTCGTCCGGGTTCATGCCGGCGGCGGGCTCGTCGAGCAGCAAAAGGCTTGGCCGCAGCGCCAGGGCGCGGGCGATCTCGACCCGGCGCTGCGCCCCATATTCCAGGGCGCCCGCCGCCTGGTCCGCCCGGTCCATTAATCCGAAAGCACCGAGAAGGCTTCGCGTCAACGCTTCAGCGTCGGGGGCTTTCGGTTCGACCTCCCCGGGCCGGCCGGCAAGGGCTGCGCAATAGACATTCTCCCAGACCGACAGGCCACCGAACAGGCGAATGTTCTGAAACGTTCGCGCGAGCCCGAGGCGCGCGCGGTGATGCGGCGGTGCCTTGGTGATCGACACGCCGTTCAGAACGATCTCGCCCTGGTCTGCGGGAAGCGATCCGCCGATCATAGCGAGCAACGTCGACTTGCCGGCCCCGTTCGCGCCAAGGATGCCGACGATCTGGCCGGGACTGACAGACAGCGAGACATCAGAATTGGCGACGACGCCACCAAATCGTTTCGTTACACGCTCGACCGTGAGGCGCGGTTCGGTTGACGTGACGGCCTCCGCCAGCCGCAGCGTATGGTGCGGTGTCGGCACTTCTCTGCCCGCACCAGCAGCCGACAGGCGGCGCAGAAACGGCACCATCATCTCGATCTCAACGCGGCCGGCCAAACCATTGGGCAGCCTATACATAAAGAACAGAATGGCGGCCGCGATACCGATTTTGGTCAAGCCGAAGATCTCGGGCACCTCGAAGATCGCCAGATCGACGCCACCTTCCATGCGGCGCAGCACCTCACTCAGAAGCGAAATGACCAGCGCTCCGAGCACGGCACCGGTAACGGTGCGCATACCGCCGCAGATCAGCATGGCAAGCAGCGAGAACGCCAGGCCGAAGTAGAAGGCGCGCGGTGAGATGACGCCGAGATAGTGCCCGAGCAACGCGCCGGACAGCCCCATCAGACCAGCACTCACCACCCAGCAGAAAAACCGGGTGCGGACGACATTGACCCCGACGGCGGAGGCGGCGGGCGCGTCTTCTCGGGCCGCCATCGCGCGCAGGCCCACCCGCGTCGCGCCGAAGCTGCGGGCGACCAGAACCGCAAGACAGCCCAACAGACCGACGAACCACAACGAACCGATGGTTTCGAACCCGAACAAGGCCTGGCTGCCGCGCGTCACGTCACGCGCCGCGTTCAAGACCGTGTAAACGATGACCAGCAAACCGAGCGTCGCAATCGAGGCTGCCGCATCGACCATCCGCGCGATAACAAGACCAATGACAGCAGCAACAACGACGCTGATCGCGACGGCGGCAAACAGTGCTGTGACAAGATCCGTCTGAATGCTGGCCAGCCAGTCCGGCAGGGCCGTGAGCTGATACTGCTTGGTGGTCGTCGGCAATGTCAGAATGGCCGACGTATAGGCGCCGATGGCCATAAAGGCGGTATGACCGAAACTGACGATGCCAGTGTTGCCGGTATAGACCCCGATGCCGATCACCGCGATCAGGTGAATGAAGAACACAATCGCGACACTTGAGGCGGTGGCATCTCCGAACACGGACACCAGCACGAGGATCGACACCAGGAGCGAGCACAACGCCAAACTGCCAATCGCGGCGCGACGGGCTTGCAGCGGCAGGAAAAATCCGCCGCTGTCTGCCACGCGCGCCGCCGGCGCGCTCATATCGCGGCGTCCCGCGATGTCACCCCAAACCGCTGACGGTGGATCCTCATGTCGCCAGCCCCTCGAGGCCCGGATAGATGCGGGCGGCGTTTTCGTATCCCACCATGCGGGCGATCTCGTAAGCGTCGTCTTCGGTGGCCCAGCCGGTCTCGACCCACTGGGTCATCAGTGCGTTGAACTCGCGCTTGAACAGAACCGCGCCGAGATAGTGGAGTTCGGGCAGACCGAACGCATCGGAACTATACAGGAACTTGTAGAACGGGCTCATTTCCAGCGCTTCGCGGATCGCCGTCGCACCTTGCGGTCCGGTGAAGTTCACCGTGAAGCCAACATCGAAATAGACGTTGCGGAACACTTCCGCCATCCAGCAGGATTCCCGCACGAACGGAAAACAGTGCAGAAGCGTGATTGGCACGTCCCAGGCGTCCATCGCCTTGACGAAGTCGGTGAAGTGCGTCGGGTCGCAAGCATGCATGTAGACGTCGTCGTCGCCAACCCCGACATGAAGCTGGATCGGCAGCTTGTGGGTGCGTGCCAGATCACCGGCCGTCCAGAGCCCGAAGCGGATGACATCGACATCGTCGAGCCGGTTTGTCTCGCCGTTCTTCAGTGTCATCAGCCAGCGGTCGGCGGCAGCTTCGGCGGTGGCATCGTCGATCGGTGTCTGATCGATCTTGAACGACACGCGGTAGGCTGCGATCGACTTGAATCCGACGATCGTCTTGGTCGCAGCGGTGAGCCTGTCGCGGACGCGGGCCATGAGGTCGGCGCCGCTGGTGGCGTGCTGGGCTTGCTCCTCAATCACGAGCTCGATGCGGATGACCTCACGTGCCATTGCGCCTGAGATCCGTTCCATGCCGTCGGGCTGCTCGACGGCGTCGCTCCTATTGCCTGTATCAACGAGCCAGGCGGCGACGCCGGATTGCGTCAGAAGGCGCGCATTGACCTCGTCGTGTCCGAGTTCGTGGCGACGATCGAGATAGGCTTGCCCGCTGGCGAGCGACGGCAGATCGAGCACAGGCGCGCAGTCGCGGCGAACCGCGAGCCCGACCGGCTTCATGAAATTCGTTGTACCCGGCGGCGGGGGCCGGCTGCTCTCGCTCATGATCGCGAGGACACCATCCGCGTCGAGCGGGCTGTTCATCACGCCATGGACGTGATGGTCAACGAGCGGCACGCCTTCAAAGAAATCAATAGGCATAGGCGTATTTCTCGCAGAGGTCATCTGGTGTCAGCGTATCACCAAGCGTGGCCTCGAACCGCTTCAGCGACAGAAACACGTCAAGGAATTCAGCCGGCAGATTGGCTGCAAGATCGGTATCTGCCTCGATCGCCGCGATAGCTTCCTGCAGCGTCGCGGGCAGCGGGTAGACGCCCAGGCGCGTGCGCTCATCGTCGGTCAGGTCGGCGGGATCGGTGTCAACCAGCGGCGGCGGATCAAGCTTGCGCCGAACCCCATCAAGGCCGGCATGAACGATGGCCGCAACGGCGATGAACGGGTTGCATGTGCCGTCCATCGGGCGGAATTCGATGTTGAAGGCCTTACCGCGTTTGCTTTTGTCGAGAACCGGCGATGGGCAGATGCGAAGCGCGCATTCGCGGTTCTGGACGCCGAAGGCGGCATAACCGCAGCTCCAGTGGTGCGGTCCAAGACGCAGATAAGACACCGGCGATGGCGCGCAGAACCCGACCAGCGCCGGCAGATGCTGAAAGACACCGGCAACGAAATGCCTGGTCAGCTCAGACATTTCGTGCGCGGCGTCGGGATCGAACCCGGCTGGCTTATCGTCGTCGTCGAGGAAAGAGAAATGCAGATGCGCGCCATTTCCGACCGCGTCCGGATGCGGCTTGGGCAAGAAACTGGCCCTCCCCCCCTGACGCCGGGCAACCTCGCGGATCACCTCGCGCGCGAAGACGATGTTGTCGACGCTGGCCAGCCCAATGCGCGGCTCGGTGCAGACCTCGATCTGCCCCACGCCGAACTCCGGCTCAATGGTGTCGAAGCCAAGATCTGCGGCCTCGGATGCGTCGGCCAAAGCGTCGGCGAAGCTGCCGAAACGCCGGATCGACTCGAGCGTAAAGGAAGATGCCGGAGCAATGTCGGGGTGGCTGTAGGTAAACTCGTGCTCACACGCCGTTACCAGACGTGTGCCGGTCTCGCGATGCAGATCGGCAAGCGCCACGCGCAGGATGTGGCGCGGACAGGAGGGCCAAGGCTCCCGGTCGCGGGTCTCCGAATTGACGAGGCAGAAATCAAGATCAGACCCGCCCTCCTCGGCCGGCAGATGGATAATGGGCCTCCGGATCCGGGACCTGACGCACTTCATCAGTCGGGCCCCAGGGGTTGTCCACAATACCTTCGAACGGGTCTAGCGCGTTGCCCGCGATCGCCCAGCCAAGACCATTGTCGCGCACGCGATCGAAGCGCGTGGTCGGCACGCCGCGACCACGGGTGATGCCGACATAGTCGTTCCAACACAACATGGTCGTTTTCGACTGTGACCGCATGCCCCCAACTCCCGAATACCGCTCTGTCGGTGCCGCTCTGACGGATCGCCGTGCTGTCAGCTTTCAACACCGGCGACGAGCGGATCGAACTGCCGCTCATTTGATGTGCAATTTCTGACAGTCTTGCCAAGAAGAGAGCGTAATGTAATGATTTTTACACGTCAACGCAGCGGCGCGCAGATCCCGTCGTGATCTTGGCAACCCGTGGAGGTCTGTCCGCGTTTTGGACCGCACCCGTGGTCAACTTCAGGAGGGAGAGGCTGGTCGATGCTGCAAGAGGGATCCGCACCCGGCGCCACAGCAGACACTAAATGCGCGCCGACCCTTCTTGCCGCCGATGAGCTCGAAGCGGTCGCGGTCTACAATGAAGGTGGGAGAGCGCCGCATCTCATTGTGTGCGACCATGCGGCCAACCGAGTTCCAAGAAGCCTCGCGCGACTTGGACTGGACGCGGTTGCGCTCGGGCAGCACATCGCCTGGGATATCGGCGCGCTTGACATCGCCAAGCGACTTGCAGATCGCTTGGATGCGCCGCTGGTGCATTCGAGCTATTCGCGGCTGGTTTGCGATCTGAACCGCTATCCCGGTGATCCGGCCTTCGCGCCCGAGCAATCAGACGGAACTCCGATCCCTGGCAATAAGGACCTGCAGCCCGCCGGGCTTCATCGGCGCTATTGCGAGATTTTCGTGCCCTATCACGAAACAATCGCAGCACGTCTCGATGCCTTTGAGGCTCGAAGCGTGGTGCCGACCGTGTTGAGCATCCACACCTGCACCGACCGCATGAACAGCGCTTGGCGGCCTTGGCCGATCAGCTTGTCCTATGCCCAAGACCGGCGCATCTCCACGCAGCTGATCAAGCATCTCAAGACACAGGACGTTGGTCCCGTCGGTGACAACGAACCTTACTCGGTCGACATCGGCATCGATTTCACGGTGTGCGAGCACGCCATGCGCCGCGGCCTTGCCTATCTGCAGGTTGAGTTCCGCCAGGACCTGATTGGCACGTCAGCCTTGGCAACTGACTGGGCCGATAGGTTCCTGCCCTCCCTGCTCTACGCGCTGGAAGACCCAGCAGTATATCAACGACAAGTTGTTGAGTATCCAAGCTTCGGGGCGGTGGATTGAGCGAAGACACGGTGTCCGGTCAGAGATCCTCGGAACCTGGAACGGATCGGCGCAAGTGATCTATCTCGGCGATCCTATCCGCGCCCTGCCCGCCTGAATGCGCGGTCGCCTGCGCGATCAGCGTTTCAACAAGCGCCAGGCCGGATACCATGGAGTCGAACGGTGATGGCGCAGTAACACTGGACGACAGGACGTAGCTTGCATAGGGCAGGACCGGCGAGCGGTAGAAATCGGTCAACAGTACGATTTTTGCGCCCGCGCCATGGGCGTGCTCGGAAAATCTCCGGATATCAGCGTCGTAACGGCGATAGTCGAACACGACCAAGACATCGTTCCGCCGCATGTCAACAAGTGCTTCAGCGCGCTCGATTTCTCCGCGCGGCAGGAGGCGGGCGCGGTCGCGCAACTGCTGCAGGTGGCTCGCCAGATAATCTGCCAGAAGGTGACTGTAGCGCCCGCCGAGCGTGAACACAGCCCGCTTCGGATCTGTCAGCAAGGCTGCCACAAGCTCGATATCTCCAGGCTGTAGCCGGGCAAACGTTGTTTCGAGTTCCTGCCGGAACACAGACAGCGCGGTTTCGACAAGGGTCTGATCGGTCTGATCAGGCTCCCAGCGGCCAAGCTGGACATGAGGGGATGCCAGACGGTCGTCGACCTCCTGTATGAGCGCATCCTGAAACGCCATGAAGCTATCGAAGCCGAGTTTTTTCACGAAGCGAATGACGGTCGGTCCGCTCGTACCGGCCTGGTCGGCGATCTGAGCGATGGTGCTGAGGCCAGCGCGCGGATAGTTCGCCATGAGAACACGAGCGACTTTGCGGTCAGCTTTGGTGAAATCCCCCGCGCGGCCTTGCATCAGTCCGAGAATGGCTGTGGCCTGGCCCGGTTCTTCATACGTCATCGGTACTCTGTCCAGTGCCGGTTTGGCTGAGCGGATCAGGCATGGAACGCCCGCTGATCGAGGGAGATAACCTCACGGCGAAAGAACTCTGCCTCGACTTCGTCGGTGGAGCGACCGAGGGCGCGTGCGGCCTCATGGCCTGAGTAGATGGCATGGGCAATCAATCCCGGCGACGCCGCATCACCGATCGCCCGGACGGACCGGATTCCCGCATGCTGCAAACGCTCGGGATCGGTGCGCAACTCGTGCACCAGGTCGTCGTTCGGCTCGTGATCGGTGGCCAGTACAACGGCATCGCAGTCAATCCAGTTCTCACGACCGGAATGGCGGCAGGTGAGCATGACACCGGTCTTGGAGAAATGCGGTGTCACCGCTGAGCACCAGCGCACACTGTTTTCCGCCAGCCGACGCATAATCCGACCATGTTCCATGGTGTTCGTGGTCCAGGACGAAACTTGGTCGGCAGGCGTGGCGAGAACGACCTCCGCGCCGGCCACCGCTAGAGCTTCCGCGACCGCGCTTGGAAGGTGACCGTGATCATCATCGTATATCAGCACCCGCCCTTTGGGTCTGACACCTGCGAGGATATCATCGGGCGTGTAAAGCGGGACATCCGTTGCGAGATCGAGACCGGCGCGGCTATGGCGCCCTGCCCCATCACGCCGCCAAACTGCACCGGTTGCGACCAAGACGTGGTCAAACCCAAACTCCAAAGCGTGCTCGGCAGTCAGGTCGCTGTTATAGAAAACCTCGACTTTGGTCAGCTCCTGAAGGGCTGAAACGCGATAGTCGACGACCCTGAGATAGCTGGACAATCCGGGCAGTTGCGCCTCGCGCCGCGCCCGGCCGCCGAGGTCTGTCGTCTTTTCAGCCAGGGCGACCCTGTAGCCCCGTCGGCCAAGTTGAACAGTACATTCAAGCCCTGCCGGTCCGCCACCAATGACGAGCACGGACTCATCCGTCTTCGTCGCAGCAATCCGTTCCGGATGCCAGTTGCGCCGCCATTCTTCACCGATCGTGGGGTTTTGCGTGCAGCGTATCGGAACGCTGCGATGGTCGCTGGCGACGCAGACATTGCAGCCGATACATTCGCGGATCTCTTCGAAAGCAGCGCGCTGAATCTTCTCTGGCAGGAAGGGGTCCGAGATCGACGGCCTGGCCGCCCCGATCAGATCGAGAATGCCGCGATTGATCTGCGACACCATAGCGTCCGGAGAGGTGAACCGCCCGACACCAACAACTGGCTTTGTCGTCAGCGATTTGACAAAGGCGGTGAAGGGTTCCTGATACCCTTCGTTTGGCTCGAAACGGGCGGTGACGGAGTCATTCTCCCAGTCCGACACATTGACGTCCCACAAATCGGGCAAATCAGCGAGCCGCTCGACGACCTCGCGGCCTTCCTCCTGCCAGCGAAGCCCCTCGGCACCAAGAAGCTCATCGACCGCGAAGCGAAATGCGACGGCGCAGCGATCGCCGATGGCATCCTTCGTATCTTCGAGAAGTTCGCGCGTCAGCCTCAAGCGGTTTTCGAGACTGCCGCCATACTCGTCGGTTCGGTGATTGTGTCGCGCCGACAAGAAATGCTGGGTCAGGGTGTAGTTATGCCCTGCATACACGTAGACGATGTCGAAACCGGCATCAGCGGCATTCAGCGCCGCACGCCGGTGCCAATGACGCACGTTCCTGATGTCTGTCCTGTCCATCGCCCGCGCGCTCACGGGATCAAAGCCATCAATCGCCATCCCGACCGGCCCCAGCACAGGCGCGCGGGTCGTCAGATTTCCAGCGTGGACGCCATTGTGCACAAGCTCGATAGCCGCCAGAGCGCCATGAGCATGCACTGCCTTGGTCATCAGCCTGAGACCCGGAAGATCATGCTCGTCCCAGATGCGCTGCTCGATCGAGGGTGAGATGTCAGAGGTGGGATGAATCTCAGCTTCTTCGGTTGAGACCACTGCCCAGCCACCTTCAGCCTTGATACCGCGCATCGCCGCATGCGCGCGTGGCCGCAAATGGCCGAGGCCACAGCAATGCGGTACCTGATAAAAACGGTTCTTCGCGGTCTTGGGGCCAATCGTGACAGGTTCAAACAGCACCGCATATCGATGGTTGTCGGCCATGCGCGATCCTCTCAAAAACCCGCCGCTTGTATCCTCTATTACATCATAGACAAAATCACGACATTTGAAACGCTCGACAAGACTGCCAAATGTCAGTTCAGCGACGGGGGATTGAACAACGCAAGTTTTTACCGACTGATGCAGCCAGGCTTGGGGGACCACTTTTGAAGACGTTGATCGGCTTCGAACCCTGGCGCCACGGTCGACACGCTGCTCACAACATCTCAGCCTGTGGATCTCAATCACCGCGACGCTATCCGCGCTGGAACCTAAGATCGCTAACGTGAGCCGAGCGTCATCGCGCTATCGCGCCACATCGGCGAAACTCCGCCCATCGCGGCTGCGCTATGCGCGGCGAAACCGTGCGCGCGGTGAGCCAAGCAGCCGGTCGCGCGTCAATCCAGCGGTGCATGCAGGCGTGTGCCTTCGGTGATGATCCCACCACGATTGCCAACCTCGATGCTGCCATAGCGTTGTTTAAAACACTCCGGAAGCTCTCGATCTCCCGCGATCGATAGCCAGAGACGAAAGAGGTGTCGCCGCTTCGTCTGGTCGGGCCAGTCCGTGAAGGCTGTGCGATCATGCAGTTGCCCGTGATTGTAGACGAACTGCATGTCACCCGGCTGGAGCCGCATCGTCAGATGCAGATCGGGATCGTTCGCAAGCGTATCGAACATGTCGAGCGCTTCCATATGTGATGAAGTCAAGCGCATCGCATCCGGAAACCGCTGAGCGCTGTCGATGTATTGCCGCTGGTAGAAGACGGTGAGCTTGTTGTCATGCCAGCTCAGTGGCGGAATGGTCATAAATGGCTGCATCCCTTCGGGAACTTCGCCACGCCGGTCCGTGGCGATCGGGTCGAAGAGCCTTGACAGGAGATCAGGACGGGCGGCCCGCATGCGGTTGTAGATCGTCTCGGCGCTCACGAGAAGCGAGTCTCCCCCCTCCATTGCCTCGCGCAGACAGAGCAGACCGACGACATCCGCACTATCTGTATGAAAACTCTGACGTGCGTTTGTCTGATAGATGCGTGCATTCGCGTCATTTGGATCTGCGCCGATGTTGCGCACATGCCCCAGGATATGGCCGGCAGCATTCTGTGACCTGGCCGACCCGAGATGTGCACCAACCCCGCAGAAGATCGCAGCCGCCATTTCTTGCGAACAGCGTTCGACCGGCAAGCCACGCAACACCTCAAACCCAATGCCGTGCAGAAGCTTGGTCTTCAATTCTGAAAGATGGTCGCCAAAGATCCGAAGAGGAAACTCCGCTTTCGTGATCTCGCCGATGTCCCGGCCCAATCCAAGGAAGTGATGTGCGGCCTGTTCGAGATCTGCAATGTCTTCAGGTGACAGCTCAACCAGCCACGCTTCCGGGCGGGCTTGCATGTCTGCACCGAGCCAGGCCGAAGGCCCGGTCAGTGTTTCAGGCAAGTTTGGATCCAGCATGTGACGTCCATCCAAATGCAAAACCATACGCCGTCGATGACCTGCGGCTCTTCGAAATGCGACATCGATTTCCCATCACCTCCGACTTGCTCGCGCGGACAGACCTGCAAGACAATCGAGATAATTTGTATACCGTGGCTGCCGACTGACACAGGTAAGTGCGATGGCGTCAGACGAGGTCAAAGACTTCAAAAATGCAGCGATGCCAGACCAGAGAGAGGAGCGCGCTGTCCCGTCTGATGTCACCTGTTACGCGGATTCGCGGCCGAGCTTTGAACGAGCATTAAAGACGGCCGAGCGCATCCCTATCTCACCCGAGTGCCGCGCACGACGGCGATCATCGTGTTCAGAATGATACGCAGATCGAGCAGAAGCGACAGATGCTTCACGTAATAGAGGTCGTGGGCAAGCTTGTCGCGCGCCTCCTTGTCGGTCTGGGCATAGCCATACCGAATCTGAGCCCAGCCGGTGATGCCGGGCCGCACAAGATGGCGGTAGCCGTAATTCGGTATCGTCTCCGCATAACGCATGGCGCGATGCGGCTCTTCAGGCCGCGGACCAACGACGCTCATATCTCCGCGCAACACGTTCCAGAATTGCGGTAACTCATCAATGCGGAAACGGCGCAGAAAGGCACCGACACGGGTGATGCGCGGATCACGCGCTGACGTGGCGCCCTCTTCCGGCGCGGGAGGCGGCTTACCGGTCAGCATGGTTCTAAGCTTAAGGATCGGAAACGGCACGCCATTACGGCCGATCCGTTGCTGCACGAACAGGATCGGGCGTCCCATGGTGAGCAGAATTCCCAGCGCCCCAAACGTGACCATGATGAGGACGATCGGCCCAAGCACCAGCAACAGGCCGAGATCGGAAGCCCGCTTGAGGAGCGAATAGGTTCCAATCGTCTGAATCGTCTTGAGATGGTTTTCGCCGAAATGATCGATCGAGACCGTGCCGGTCCGGCTCTCGACGAGTTGCGCGACATGCAGAACCGGCTTTCCCGCCAGCATCGCATCAGCCAGATAGCGCGACCAGACAACCGGGATATCAACCGAAAAGTCGGCCGCTATGGCATCGAAACTACGCGGCGATGTCTTTTCACTTTCAATAAGATTCCCGTTGAATCTGAAGCGCTCGCACAAGGCCTCGCCGTGACCGATCGGCACAACGCCGATCTTTTCAGGAAACCGCCGCCGTAGATAGCGGATAAGGTAGATCGAAAACACGCATGTCAGCGCAAAGGCGAGAATCACGGCCGAGCGCGAATAGTAGATCCGCCCGATGACGATGATGACAAAGAACACCATCATCACCAGTCCGACGCGGCCAAGTACATGCAGCGTCACCGACCGTCCTGGCGCCGAGGTTGACCGGGCGTAAACCGAGGCCACGAGCGCAAAGAACGCCAGCGTGTAGACAAACGCGAAATGCCGGCTCCACAGATCGAGAACCCACCGGTCAAACACAACATAAGAGAGAATGGTCGGCAAAATAATCAGGCAGAAGGTCAGTTCGATCAGACCCGTTTCAAGCGATCGCGGCACGACTCGCGACCGAAACCGGGAAACAACATGCTCCCAGTCGGTTTTATCGCTGACAGGTTCAAGGTCGGGCGCAAGCATCGCTGTCTCCAGGCGCTGCTGTCTATCGCCGATCACAGGCACTGTCCAACATGGCTTCGTTGCGCATGATTTTTGACGGTCCCGGCGGAAGCCCTTAAGACACCATCAATATCGTCGATATCAATATCGTCCATGTCACAGACAAAGGGAACGCGTTCCGCAATATCCCGCCCTGTCCTGCAGTCGAGCAGTTCATACCGACCACGTCCGAAAGCGGCACATGCTGTGCCTGACCTGTCATGAGCGCATCTTCCGCATCTGTTGCGGCTTCCAGCCGTATCGCCTTCATCGCCAGCGAGGCGGACGAAGCGCAAACTGCGGTAGCCGCATTGAGGGCGCGCTATCCGAACGTTTCTCCCGAAGACGCCGACATCATCGTCGCACTCGGCGGTGATGGCCTGATGCTGCAATGTCTGCACAGGTTTATGAACTCGGACGTCCCGATCTATGGCATGAACCGGGGGTCGGTGGGCTTTCTGATGAATGCCTATCACGAGGACGGGCTTCTCGAACGCCTCGCCGCAGCCGAGCGCGCGGTGATCCATCCGCTCAGCATGCGTGCTACCGATACATCCGGCCAACGTCATGAAGCTCTCGCGGTCAACGAAGTGTCACTGTTTCGCCAGTCCTTTCAGGCCGCAAAGCTCGAGATCCGCGTTGACGGCAGGGTGAGGCTGAAGGAACTGATTTGTGACGGCGTGCTGGTTGCGACGCCTGCCGGCAGCACTGCTTACAATCTGTCCGCTCACGGACCGATCATCCCGATCAATTCCCCGCTCCTGGCATTGACGCCACTTAGCCCGTTTCGGCCGCGTCGCTGGCGAGGCGCTCTGCTGCCCAACCGGGCCGACATTGGTATCACGGTCCTCGAACCGAAGCGCCGCCCGGTCAGCGCGGTCGCTGATCACACTCAATTCGATAACATCACACAGGTCGACATTGCCGAAGCACGTTCGTTCTCGGCGCTGATGCTGTTCGACCGGGGGCATAATCTTGAGGAGCGCATTCTCGCCGAGCAATTCGGTTACTAACGAGACCGTCAGGACGCATATCGCACGCGCATTCAATCCACCTAAACTGTATAGTGATTAAATCCTGGCCATATGACCTTCAGCAACCCGATGTTAACCAAAACACCGGCACTGTTAGCCGGCTATTGCCCAGCTTGCATCGATGTATCTGACAGGTCGCTAACGGAGAACTCATGGACCCCGAAAGCCTAGAAAAGCTGTCGATCCTGATCGTCGATGACAATAGCTACATGCGCAAGATCATCCGTACGATCTTGAGCGGCCTCGGCATCCGCTCCGTCATCGAGGCTGAGACCGTCGACGAGGCTTTTCAGAAGATGACCAGCGATGTCCCGAGCCTTGTCATCACAGACTGGGCCATGCCTGGCCAGGACGGCATCGCCTTGATCCGTATGCTCCGAGATGAAATGACGAGCCCCGACCCGTTCATTCCGATCATCCTTTTGACCGCCTATACCGAGAAAAAACATATCATTGCCGCCATCCGCGCCGGCGTGAATGAGGTGTTATCCAAACCAATCTCGGCATCGGCATTGTTGTCCCGGCTCGAAGCAATCGTCTTCTCGCCCCGCCCGTTCATTCGGACGGAAACTTACTTTGGACCCGAACCGCGCCGCCATGAACGCGATGAGTTGGCCACCAAACGCGTAGTCCCCCCTGAGGTCCGCACCCTGGAAGCAAAACCCCAACCCGAAACATCAAACGCACCGGATCAATCTAATTCTAACATTCTGCTGATCTGATCTGCCCAACCGGTTCCTAGAACAGCATTCCGCGTTTGGTGCAGCACGGTCCTTACGCTGAATGATCTAGAAAGGCTGAGCAGTCATGTCAGCAAAGTTCTCGCCGTCCACTGTCGAACGCGTTCCATTGCCATCGCAGTTGCGTGACCGCGTCGGAATTTCAGGTCAAGGCGGCGGCCTTGACATGAAGGCCGTTCAGCGCGCCGAGCAAGCACTGAGCCTGCTATCGGAGCAGTTCAGCGATTGGATGGAGGCCGAAGTTGCCAGCCTCGAGACGGCCCGCGACACTTTCCTGGCCGCAAACGATCGAGCTTCCGCCGTCGCGGATGTGTTCCGTAGCGCCCACGATATGAAGGGTCAGGGCGAGACTTTCGGCTTTCCGATTGCTGCGCGCGCAGCCGCCAACCTCACGCAGTTTCTCGAACAGATCGATGATGCATCCGCACCCGTTGTCGCCATCGTTGTCGATGAACATGTCAAAGCGATCCGCGCAATGCTGGCCGAAGACGCGCGCGACGAAAGTCACCCCATCGCACTGAAGCTGGTCGGGGAACTTGAAAAAGTTTGCAACGACCTTCTGTCCAAATCTGGCTGAGCCTGCCGCCACGTCACGGGCACGGTTGAGACCTCAATCGCCCTCGAACCGGTAGAGCCGTTCAGTCTCTTCGGGGAAATCCGGGACAGCAGCACCTGAATCACGGTAGCGATTGGTGATCGGGTAACGCCGATCACGACCGAAATTACGGCGCGTGATCTTCACACCGGGTGCGGCCTGGCGGCGCTTGTATTCAGCTATGTACAGAAGCCGCTCAACCTTCTGGACCAGCGCCTCGTCATGTCCATCGGCAACGAGTTCGTGGATCGAGCGCTCTTGCTCGACAAGCCCGTTCAGGATCGCATCCAGGACATGATATGGCGGCAGCGAGTCCTGGTCGGTCTGGTCGGGTCGCAACTCGGCCGACGGCGGCTTGGTGATGATCCGATCCGGGATCACCTCGCCGCCCGGCCCCAAACACCCTTTCGGCACGACCGTGTTGCGGTAGCGGGCGAGCCGGAACACTTCGGTCTTGTAGAGATCCTTAATCGGGTTGAAACCGCCATTCATGTCCCCGTAGAGCGTCGCATAGCCGACCGAGACCTCGGACTTGTTGCCGGTTGTCACGACCATCGGCCCGAACTTGTTCGAGATCGCCATCAGCATGGTCCCTCGGACGCGGGACTGGAGGTTTTCCTCCGTCACGTCTGGCTCGCGGCCTTGAAACGCAGGATAGAGCGCCGTCTCAAGCCCCTGAACCGCATCTTCGATCGCCAACGTCTCATAGGACGCGCCAAGCGCGCGCGCGCAGGCCTCGGCGTCTTCCAGGCTTTCAGACGCCGTATAGCGATAGGGCAGCATCACGCAGCGGACCCGTTCCGCCCCGAGCGCGTCGACTGCCATAGCGGCGCAGACGGCGGAATCAATGCCCCCTGAAAGGCCGAGCACGACACCGGGAAAGCCATTCTTCTCGACATAGTCCCGCAATCCCATCACACAGGCGGCCCAGGTCAGATGGTCGGTATCTTCGAGCTCCGCGATGGGCCCATCCGACATCCGCCATTCACCTCGCTCCCGCATGAAGGTGACGAGCCCGACCGTCTCCTCGAAGGCCGGCAATTGGAAGCCCAGCGAGCGGTCGCCATTGAGCCCGAAGGACCCGCCATCGAAGATCAGTTCGTCCTGGCCGCCGATCTGATTGAGATAGACAAGTGGCAATTCGCTTTCGGTCACGCGACCGACGACGACATTGAGTCTTTGATCATGCTTGTCACGCCACCAGGGTGAGCCGTTCGGCGAGATCAGCAGTTCGGCGCCGGTTTCGACCAGCGTTTCAACAACATCCTCGATCCAGATGTCCTCACACACGGGCAGGCCGATGCGAACGCCGCGGATGTTGACCGGTCCCGGCATCGGGCCGGGCACAAAGACGCGCTTCTCATCGAAGGGGCCATAATTGGGCAGTTCGACCTTGTGACGCAGCGCGGTCACGCTGCCCTGATCGATCACGGCATAGGAATTGTAGATCCGCTCGCCTTCGCGCCACGGCGTACCGAGCAGAACACAAGGTCCACCATCGGCTGTCTCGGCGGCAAACGCTTCAACAGCCTGCATACAGGCGCCCACAAAAGCGGGCTTCAGGACCAGATCTTCCGGCGGGTAACCGGACAGAAAGAGTTCGGGAAAGGCAATCAGGTCCGCGCCGTTGGCAGCAGCTTCGGCGCGCGCTGCGCGCACCTTGTCGAGATTGGCTTGAAGCGCGCCAACGGCCGGGTTGAGCTGTGCCAAGGCAAGCGTGAAACGGTCTGTGATGGTCGAAGACATGCGGGTCCAGTATCCTTGTCAGATCCGCAGACTTAGCGGCCCCCCGCTGTGACCGCAATCACTCCAGGTCCGTGCGGCAAACCGTCATGCCTCGGTTCAGCCGAACGCATACATGTCCATCATCAGGACGCCATATTCCTCGCTCGAATGAACGCGCCGCCCGGCCTGCCCGGGGCCGCCCGCACCGAGGGCCACGAACAGCGGCAGAATGTGGTCTTCCGTCGGATGGTTCTTCTCGGCAAAGGGCGCACGGGCGCGATAGTCGAGCAACGCGTCATGATCACCCGCCGCAATCTGGTCCGATAGCCAATCACCGTGAGCCCGCACCCAATCGGGCGCCGGCGTGTCGAGCGCGTAGTCGTTCGAAAAGAACTCATGCAGATTGTGGGTCGCTGCCCCCGAGCCAAGGATCAGGATCCCCTCCTGTCGCAGTGGATGCAGCGCTTGGCCAAGCGCGTAATGAGCGGCAGGCCCAGCGTCGGGCTGGATCGACACCTGCACGATCGGCCAATCGGCGTCTGGCCGCATCAGCCGCAGCGGCACCCAAATGCCGTGGTCGTAGCCACGTTTGTCTGAGGTTTCGACCCGAATTCCTGCCGCTTCGAGTAGCGTGGCGACCCGATCCGCAAGCTCTGGCGCGCCCGGCGCGGGATAGGTGATTTCGTAGAGCGCGGCTGGAAACCCGCGAAAATCATAGACCGTCTCAGGTGCGGGATCGCTGACCACGGTCGTAACATCGGTCTCGAAATGAGCGGAGACGATGACCACACCACGGATGCCCTCCAACTCTGCGCCGAAGGTTTTCAGAAAATCATGGGCAGCCGTCTTATGGATGGCGAGGCTGGGGGCACCGTGAGAGATAAAGAGCGACGGGGCGGACATGGCAATCTCCCAAGATTGGACTGCCTGAACGTAGTCCGATCCGCACGCGGTAACAGCCGTCATCGGACCAATTGATCATTGCCAATTCGGCAACGACCCTGTCCGCCCGGATGGGTCTTAGCGCCGCGACTTGCGTCTACTCCGCAGCATCCGCCCGGTCGTGGCTTGGCGCTTCGCGCAAGGTCCGCAGATGCTCCGCAATCAGGAAAGCAAGCTCCAGCGCCTGATCGCCATTAAGCCTCGGATCGCAATGCGTGTGATAACGATCGGAGAGATCGCTGTCCAAGATCGCCCGCGCTCCGCCAGTGCACTCGGTGACGTTCTTGCCGGTCATCTCGACATGAACGCCGCCCGGATGCGTGCCTTCCGCCTTATGGACGTCGAAGAAGGTCTTGACCTCTCCGAGGATCAGGTCGAACGGCCGTGTCTTGTAGCCCGACACCGCCTTGATCGTGTTGCCGTGCATCGGATCACACGACCAGACGACCGAGCGCCCTTCCCGCTCGACGGCGCGGATCAGGGCCGGCAGATGCTCGCCAGCCTTGTCGGCACCGAAACGGCAGATCAGCGTTAGCCGGCCGGCCTCGTTTGTCGGATTAAGGATGTCGATCAGCCGGATCAGGTCTTCGGGATCCAGCGAGGGACCGCATTTCAGCCCAATCGGATTTTCGATACCGCGGAAGAACTCGACATGGGCACCGTCCAACTGACGGGTGCGGTCGCCGATCCAGACGAAGTGACCTGATGTGTCATACCACTGGCCGGACGTTGAATCGACGCGCGTCAGCGCTGCGTCATAATCGAGCAGCAGCGCCTCATGGCTGGTGAAGAACTCGGTCGACCGCAATGCCGGGGTCGAATTCGCATCGATCCCGCAGGCGCGCATGAAGTCGAGCGTATCGGAGATCCGCTCGGCAAGCTGCTCGTAGCGGGCCGCTTGCGGGGAATCCGCCAAGAACCCAAGCGTCCACTGGTGGACATGCTCGAGATTTGCGAAACCGCCCTGGGCGAAGGCGCGCAACAGGTTGAGCGTCGCCGCTGACTGGCGGTAAGCGAGCAGCATGCGTTGCGGATCGGGCTCGCGGGCCTGCGTTGTGAAGTCGATCGCATTGATGATATCGCCGCGATAGCTTGGCAGTTCGATCCCGTCCTGGGTCTCAGTGGGCGCAGACCGCGGCTTAGCGAACTGACCGGCGATCCGCCCGACCTTCACCACAGGCTTCGACGCAGCATAGGTCAGGACGACGGCCATCTGCAGGAACACGCGGAAGAAATCGCGGATGTTGTCAGCATGGTGCTCGGCGAAGCTTTCGGCGCAGTCACCGCCCTGGAGCAGGAAAGCGCGCCCTTCGGCGACCTCGGCAAGCCGTGCCTTTAGTGCGCGTGCCTCCCCCGCGAACACAAGTGGCGGAAAGCCCGCAAGCTCGTCGCGCACCGCGCTCAGCGCTGCGGCATCACCATAGTCGGGCACCTGGACGATCGGCCGGTCGCGCCAGCTTTCAGGAGTCCAGTTCGCACTCATGTCTTTCTCCATGATCAATGGCGGGAAACCGTTACCACCCCGGCCCTCTAAGCAGTCTGGCCAGTGTAATGAGGACTGGCAAGATGTTAGAGGTATTCTAAACTACGTCTTCCGCAGCGGCCTGATCAGCAGAACTGAGCCGTCAACATGCAGTCCCAAAGCCCTGCGGAGCGCCGGTTATACACAGGCCAAGCCTGCCTGGCCACCAGAAGCGATAGGATCGGGAAGTCTCGCCAATGGACCTAGAGCACGAGCATTCCGCCGATGCCATTCGCCTGCGTCTCGCCTCGGGGCCAAGCGTCAACTATCTCCGCGACTGGATCTATGGCGGCATTGACGGAGCGATCACCACCTTTGCGATCGTTGCCGGCGCCGTTGGCGCTAGCTTGTCGCCGGGTATCGTGATCATTCTCGGCATCGCCAATCTTATCGCCGACGGCTTCTCCATGGCCGCCAGCAACTATAGCGGAACCAAGTCCGAGCGCGACGACTACATGCGTTTGAGGGCTATGGAAGAACGCCACATCGCACTCTACCCCGAAGGTGAGCGCGAGGAGATTCGGCAGATCTTCGCCGCAAAGGGCTATTCCGGCTCTGACCTTGACCGCATGGTCGATCTCGTGACCGAGCACAAGAGCCAGTGGATAGACACCATGCTGACCGAGGAGCATGGCGTGGCACTGGTTCAGCGCGTGCCGCTCATCGCGGGCCTCTCGACGCTGGCGGCCTTCGTTTTGTGCGGTACGGTGCCGCTGCTTCCTTTCGTGTTCGATCTTACCCAAGCCGCCTGGCTCTCTACTGGCCTCGTCGCATTGGTGTTTTTCGCCATCGGCTCCGTCAAAAGCCGTTGGTCGACCGATCACTGGCTTCATTCCGGTCTTGAAACCCTCGCCATCGGCCTCGTTGCGGCGCTTGTCGCTTATGGCATCGGGGCCCTCTTGCGCGGAATCGTGCCCATTTGAGTCGACTCGTCGCGCATTCCGTAGCTCTCGCGCAGGATTGTGCTTGACGCGGTTCAGCGAATTCGCGACGGCTGTGGAACGGACGGCGCTCTTTCAGCTGGTGCACCATCCGAAGGCTTAGGCACACTCGTGAAACCTACGGGGTGGCCGGTTGAAGGACATCGGGCGATGCTCACAGCGCTCGCAGCCGTCTCGTCGCTTTCGGTGTCGGTATTCCTGCTCTTATGCGGGAACGGACTTCTGTTTGCGCTTCTGCCGCTCAGGGCCGAGGTGGAAGGCTTCAGCGACCTCTCGGTCGGCCTGCTCGGCTCTGGCTACTTCCTCGGCATGATGATCGGCTGCCTCGTCTCGCCCAGCCTGATCCGTTTCGCCGGCCATGTCCGCGCCTTCGCTGCGGCGTCCGCGATCATGACTGTCGCGCCACTGATCCATGTGTTGGCGCCCGAACCCGTCTTCTGGATCGTGATCCGCGTGCTGGCGGGACTGTGCCAGGCGGTGTTGTTCGCCGTTATCGAAAGCTGGATGAACGAGAAAGCCGACAACACCTATCGCGGCCAGATTCTGGCGATCTACAATGTCATCAACTACGCCGGGCTATCGCTCGGCCAGCAGTTTCTCAGGCTCTACGAGCCGTCTGGCCACGAACTCTTTTTGCTGGGCGCGATCCTGCTGTCGCTGGCGGCCGTCCCGGTCGCACTGACCCGATCGGCCGCCGCCGCACTTCCAGAATCGCCGCGGCTACGGCTTGTCTGGCTTTACCGCTTGTCACCGGTGGGCGTGTTGACCGCTGCTGGCGTCGGCATTGCCAATGGGTCCTTCTTCTCCTTCGCCCCTTTGTTCGGCAGTGAGATCGGATTGAGCTCAAGCCAGATCGCGTCCTTCTTCTCGCTGTCCCTGGCAGGCGCCGTCATTACATTGTGGCCGCTTGGCCGGCTGTCGGACATGATCGACCGGCGCTATGTCATCATCGGCACCTGTCTGATCGCAGCACTCGTCGGTTGGCTCTTGTTCTCAGTTGCGACGACCCAAGGCCCCGATGCGCTTTTGCTCATCTACGCTCTTGGTTTGTGTTTCGGCGCCTTCGCCATGCCGATCTATGCGTTGGCCGGCGCGCATGCCGCCGACTTTGCGGAAAAGGAAGAACTGGTCGAGGTCGCGACAGGGCTTCTGCTGGTTTACACGCTCGGAGCTACGATCGGCCCCACGCTTGTATCACTTTTGAATGAAACGGTCAGTCCGTTGGCGCTATTCGCCTTTATCGGAGCCGTCCACATGTCGATGGCCCTCGTCGCTGCGTGGCGTATGACCCGGCGCGAAGCTTTGCCGGCCGATGAACGCGATGCCTTTATCGCCGTACCCCGCACCTCGCCCGGTGCCATTGAACTTGCACCGTCTACAGTGTCCTATGATCGTCATGATCATGACGTCCCCTTCCCGGCTGAGGCGGAGCCACTTTACATGCCGATAGATCCGGAGGCGACGAGCCACACCTCGCACGACACACCGGGCACCGATACGCCAGACCAAGACAAGACCAAGAATGCCTGAGCCGAGCTTCACCCTCGGGATCGAGGAGGAATATCTTCTCGTCGACCTCGAAACCCGCGATCTCGCGACCGACCCACCTCCTGAGCTTCTCGACGCCTGTCAGTCGGTTATGCCCGACCAGGTGGCGCCAGAGTTCCTTAAGTGCCAGATCGAGGTCGGCACGCCCGTTTGCGGCACGCTTGCCGAGGCGCGCGAGCGGCTGGCCACGCTTCGGTCGACGATCGCCGCGGTGGCTGCTGGCTATGGGCTCGCGCCGATCGCTGCCTCCACACACCCGTTTGCCAATTGGCGCGACCAGCGCCACACCGAACGAGAGCGCTACAATAAGCTCGCCGCCGACATGCAGGTCGTGATCCGCCGCATGCTGATCTGTGGCATGCATGTCCATGTCGCAATCGAGGACGAGGATCTCAGGATCGATCTCTTCAACCAGTTGATCTACTTCCTGCCGCATCTTCTTGCTTTATCGACGTCTTCACCGTTTTGGCAGGGGCATAACACGGGTCTGAAATCCTATCGTCTGTCGGTCTTCAACGAGATGCCACGCACCGGTGTGCCGGGCCAGTTCTCGAGCGCCGGCGAGTATCACCGCACGGTCGATACGCTGGTGACCGCCGGCGTGATCGAGGACGCCACCAAGATCTGGTGGGATCTGCGCCCCTCGGCCCGCTTCCCCACGCTTGAGATGCGCATCACCGACGTCTGCACCAAACTCGACGATGCGCTGTCGATTGCAGCGCTGTATCTCTGCCTTGCGCGCATGCTGTGGCGGCTCAGGCGCTCAAATCAGCGCTGGCGGTTCTATTCGCCGTTCCTGGTCAATGAAAACCGCTGGCTCGCGCAGAAATCCGGCGCGTCAGGCCATCTGATCGATTTTGGCAAGAGCGCGTCGGTCCCCTTCCCTGACCTTCTCGACGAATTGCTCGATCTCGTGACCGAAGACGCCGAAGCGTTGGGCTGTCTCGCAGCCATCGAGCATACCCGGGCCATTGCCAGCCATGGCACCAGCGCCGACCGCCAGGAACGGGTCTATGCCGCGCGCGTGACCGCCGGCGACGACCATGAGACAGCACTTAAGGCCGTGGTCGACCACCTTATCGAGGAGACGCTCGAAGGGACGCGGTGATAAGCGCAGGTTGCGAAAGTGGAACCCGGTTGTGTATAGTCAAACGCTGGTATGAAACCTGTATACCGGACGGTACCCGGTCCCCTATTCCACAGCGTCCCGCACCACCTGCTCCGAGACCTGGCGCATGGTGACGAGTTCTTCGGCTGCTGTCGGATGCAGCGCCATGGTGCGGTCGAAATCGGCTTTGGTCGCCCCCATCTTTAACGCGATGCCGAGAAGTTGGGCCATCTCGCCGGCATCCGGCCCAACAATGTGGCAGCCGACGACACGGTCGCTTTCACCATCGACCAAGAGCTTTAACAGCATCTTCTCCGTGCCACCGCCGAGCGTCGACTTCATAGGTCGGAACGTGGACCGATAGATGTCGAGCACCCGGTAGCGTTCGCGCGCATCCTGTTCGGTCAGCCCGACCGTGCCGATCTCGGGCGTGGTGAACACCGCCGTTGGGATCAGATCATGGTCGACATCACCCTTGCCCGAGGAAAACAACATATCGGCAAGCGCGTGGCCCTCGCGGATCGCAACCGGCGTCAGATTGACCCGGTCGGTGACATCGCCCACCGCATAGATGCTGTCCACCGAGGTGCGCGATGTGGCGTCGACAACGATCTTGCCATTCGCGCCCTGCTCGACACCGAGACCATCAAGACCCAGCCCGTCGACATTCGGGCTACGGCCGATCGCGAACATGATCTGATCGCCGACAAGCGCCTCGCCGGCCGTCGTGTGGCCGACAAGTCCGTCCCCGGTCTTCTCGATTTTTGTGAAGACCTGGTTGAAGGCGAAGCGAACGCCGCGTGCTTCCATCGCCTCGCGGACATGGGTTCTAACTTCGTCATCAAAGCCGCGCAGGATCTCCGGGCCGCGATAGATCTGCGTCACGTCCGCACCAAGGCCCGCGAAAATGCCGGCGAACTCGCACGCGATATAGCCGCCGCCGGCAATCACAATGCGCTTGGGAAAGGTCTCGAGATGGAACGCCTCATTCGAGGTAATGACATGCTCGATCCCAGGCACGCGATGGTCGAGATTGGGCGTTCCGCCGGTCGCAATCAGACTCTTCGCGGCCCGGATGTCCCCATCCCGACCGTCGATATGCAGCGTGTTGGCGTCCTTGAACCGGGCATGGCCTTCAAAAATCGTGACGCCAGCCTTTTCCAGATTTGACCGATAGGCATTCTCAAGCCGAGCGATCTCGCGGTCCTTATTGGCGATCAGCGTTGGCCAATCGAAGCTCGGCGTCGCGTTCAGCGACCAGCCAAAGCCTTGCGCTTCCTCGAACTCGTCGCGAAACCGGCCGGCATAGACAAAGAGTTTCTTGGGAACACAACCGCGGATGACGCAGGTGCCACCAAACCGGTAGCTTTCGGCTATGCCGACCTTGGCGCCGTGCTGGGCCGCAATGCGGGCGGCGCGCACACCCCCCGAGCCGCCACCGATGACGAAGAAATCAAACTCTTGCGCAGCCATGGCGCTCTCCTACCCGTCAGCCAGAAACGCGCGCATACGACACGAGTCAGACGTCGCCCATTGTCTCGATGCCGGCGGGGCCGGAGAGGATCGCACCCGTCGCCATGCCGAGAAACAGGCCATGGCCGACAACGCCCGGCACAGCATCCAATGCCTGAGCCACCGCCTCGGGATTGGCGATCTCTTCAAAGCGAGCGTCGAGAATGACATTGCCATTGTCGGTCTCCAAGACGCGACCATCGGGCGTCATCCGCTCGACGAAAGCGCCACCGACACCAACCATGCGGGCAGCTTCTTCCAGGTGGCGCAAGGTTGCCTTGACCCCGAAGGGGACGATCTCGATCGGCAACGGGAAGGCGCCAAGAAGATCAACCTTCTTGGTGTGATCCGCGATAACAACGAAGCGTTCGGCGGACGCCGCCACGATCTTCTCACGGACGTGCGCCCCACCCCCACCCTTGATCAGGCGGAGCTTCCCGTCGATCTCGTCGGTCCCATCAACCGCCAGATCGAGTTCGGGATACTCGTCCAGCGTCGCCGTGGGAATGCCCTGGTCGTCTGCCAAGGCTTGGGTCATCTCCGAGGTCGACACACAGATAACATTCAGCCCGTCATCACGCACCCGACCCCCAAGATGACGTACAAAGGCCGCTGCGGTAGACCCTGAGCCAAGGCCAAGCCGCATACCGCGCTCGACGAGCTTCACCGCTTCGGCGGCCGCGGCCTCTTTATAGGCTGTCAGATCTTCTGACACGAACGCCCCCACTGCTTACCTGCCTCGACGCCGCTGTTTTACTGCGCCAGACCACCCATCAGGATGTATTTCAGTTCGACGAACTCTTCGATGCCATGATGCGAGCCTTCGCGGCCAAGGCCGGACTCCTTGACCCCGCCGAAGGGCGCGACCTCGGTCGAGATGATCCCCTCATTGACACCGACGATGCCGTATTCGAGTGCCTCGGCTACGCGGAAACAGCGCCCGACATCGCGGCTGTAGAAATAAGCCGCAAGACCTGCCGGGGTGTCGTTCGCCATAGCGACAACTTCGTCTTCGGTGTCGAACTTGAAGAGCGGCGCCACCGGGCCGAAGGTCTCCTCGCGGGTGATCAACATCCGCGTTGTGACGTTCTTCAGGACAGTCGGCTCGTAAAAGTTACCGCCCAGCGCATGCGGCTTACCGCCGGTGACCACTTCCGCTCCCATGCCGACAGCGTCCTTGATGTGGCTGTCAACCTTGGCAACGGCGTCCGCATTGATCAGCGGGCCAGTGGTTACGCCAACATCGGTGCCGTCGCCGACCTTGAGCGCCATGGCTTCCGAGGCAAACTTCTCGGCGAAGGCGTCATAGACACCCGACTGGACATAAATCCGGTTGGCGCAGACGCAGGTCTGGCCGGCATTGCGGAACTTCGACAACATCGCGCCTTGGATGGCAGAGTCGAGATCGGCGTCATCGAAGACGATGAACGGCGCGTTGCCACCAAGCTCCAGCGCGACCCGCTTCACGGTTGAGGCTGACTGGCGCATCAGTAGCTTGCCGACCTCGGTCGAGCCGGTGAACCCAACGACGCGGACCAGCGGATGCGAGGTCATGACACCGCCGATTGCTGGCGCATCACCGGTGATGATGTTGAACACACCTTTCGGGATGCCGGCACGATGCGCGAGTTCGGCCAGCGCCAAGGCCGTCAGCGGCGTCTCGGGCGCCGGCTTACAAACCGCCGTGCAGCCTGCGGCCAGCGCGGGCGCCAGTTTGCGGGTGATCATGGCCGCCGGGAAGTTCCACGGCGTGATCGCTGCCACCACGCCGATCGGCTGGCGGATAACCATGATGCGCGCGTCCGCCTTATGGGCCGGGATCGTCTCGCCATAGATGCGCTTTGCTTCTTCGGCATAGAATTCGACGAAGGAGGCCGCGTAGTCGATTTCGCCCTTGGCTTCGGCCAGCGGCTTGCCTTGCTCCGCGGTCATGATCTGGCCGAGATCGTCCTTATGCGCGATCATCAGGTCAAACCAGGCGCGTAGCAGTTTGAAGCGCTCCTTGGCCGTCGTCTTCGACCAGGTTTTGAAGGCGACGCCCGCAGCTTCGACCGCAGAGGTTGCTTCGGCAGCGCCGAGCTCCGGCACACGGGCGACTTCCGCCCCATTGGCCGGGTTGATCACCGGCGTATCGGCACCCCCAATCCAGGCGCCATCGATATAGCTTTGGGTTTTGAAAAGAGACGGATCGGCAAGCTGCATGTCAGGCTCCCATAGACTTTTCAAGGCATCTAGCACAAGCAGTGACCAGGCGAACAGGGCCTGGTGGGCATGTCTCACGTGCACACTGGCCGGGAACTCAGGACAGTCTCATGCTTGAACTCAATCGTCGTCCTTGGGCTCATCACTGATGCGCCGCGCCGACTGATCGAGTTGGGCCAAACGCGCCAGCCTCAGCTTGGAATACAAGCGCATGACGGACTTTGTATCATGCGTCTCGCCAAGGTCATTGTCTCGGCGAGGACGTGCTGGCGCATCTGGCACAATTGGAGCAGGGTCCGGATAATCTTGAGCAGGCGGAGGATCCGGACGCTGGTCATGAGATCGGTCTGACGGTGGACCGTCGTCTGACTGCAACGGCATATCCGGTATCTCTTCGCTCGGCTGCTTTTGTATCCTGTCGCCAGGCTGCCGGTCGCCGGTATCAGAAGCGCCTCGCCCAATAGGCGCTGGCGCCCGCCGCACCTCACTTTGCACCATGGCACCGATTTCGGCCATCATCCGTTCTGTGTCATCTGAATCGAAAAGTCGTGACACATCATCATCTGGCGCCGGCTGTTTTACGGCCTGATCCTTACCTGCCTCTTCAACCGGCTCGGCACGCCCCACAAGATCGTCGAATGCACGCGTCAAATCATCAAGCCCGACGGAAGCGGGATCAGCCATATGCCCCTCAAAAGCGCGCGCCGGAGCAGCATCGCTCCGACCATTCGGCCTGGGCTTGCGGAGTTCGGCGGATGCGGAAACCGCCGGCATCGCAGCAGAACCAAACGCGGCATAAGGATGATCTTCAGACGCAGAGGTATCTTTGGCAGGCCTCACTGTCTGCACGTGGTGGCGCGGCTTCGGCGCGAAGGTCTCGGGCCTGGACAAGGCGTTTTCCGGAGTTGTGTCCCTCTCCGGCAGCCCGGCATCAAACTCAACCGGCGGCAGTTGAAAGCGGGGGCGATCCGGCCGGGGCGCGGCACGTGAGACGGCGCTTATAGGCGCATCACTGCGACGACGCTCCTTGCGCGACGGTGCCTGGCGGATGGTCCAGATCAGAAGGCCAATGCCGGCCGCAATCGTCAAAACCGCCCCAATGCGGAAGGTGCGCAAAACACCGAGCCCCGCGAGATCAAACAGACTGCCCGATACGGCAGGCCGTGCGGATGGAGCGATCTCCGGCAAGATAAGCGCCGCGCCAACCCCGGTGATCGTCAACGGAATGGCCAGCGGCGACACGACGGCGAGTCCGCCCAAGACGCTCGCTGCGCGCCGACGCGACAGACCAGCCAGCGTCCGGTAGAGGACCCATGCGGCAAGGAGCGGCAAGAGCAGAAGCAGGTAGAACAGGATCAAGAGGAGTTTCGACAATCCCACAGCCGTGGTTGCCAGCGCCGACGGCTGTGCCAACTGTCTAAGCGTGTCGAGCGCCGAAGACAGATCGCCGATTGCAGCGCCTATACCGATCAGCGAGGCCGGTTCTCGCAGGAAGGCATAAAATGGCAGAGCGGCAGCAATCAGGATGAGCGCGGCGAACGCTGCTTCTGGCCGGACGCGAAACCAGTCCACGCCGCGCTTGATCAGGGCCCGTGCATCACGCCAGACCCCCTCGCCGAGCGAGTGACCGACTGGACCCGCGACCAGCACATAGATATCGCGGGCGATCTCGTTTTCCTGCTCGAAATCGACCTCGTCGCGTTTGCGCGGTGGGCGCGGTTCACGCCAATCGCCGGCTGAGAAGCGATAGCGCCGGCCATCCTCGGCGCGCAGAACGCCAAGATCGTCATCGGGATTGAAGGCGAGAACGATTCCGCGCATGAGTTCCGGCAATCACGGTGTCTGACGATAGTTCGGCGACCAGGCGCCGGCCGGCGCCGATCCAAGTTTCGACCAAGATCCAAGACAACAGAGGCAAGACACCCAATGCCCCATGCCCCCTTCCCGACAGACGGCGAGGCCACCCACCTGGATCCAGCGCCGCCCGTCGCCATCTTCGATCTCGACGGCACCCTCGTCGACAGCGCACGCGATCTTCTTGTGACATTGAATCGCGTTCTCGAACAAGACGGACTGCCTCAGGTTCCTGGTTCCGACATCCGTCCACATATCGGCCATGGCGCGCGCGGCATGATCGAGAGCGCCCTCCGACACCATGGTGCGACGCGCAGCGCGAGCGATATTGATGCGATGCATCGCCGGTTTCTTGAGGACTATGAGCGCACGTTGACCGATCACACCATCCCTTTTCCAGGAATTGTCGACCTTCTCGACAGCTTGTCCAAGGCCGGTGCGCGCTTGGGCGTGTGTACCAACAAATATGAGCGGTTCTCGGTCGCCGTGCTCAAGCAGTTGGGCCTTTTGAACCGTTTTGATACGGTGGTCGGCCCCGATACGCTCGGCGTGCGCAAGCCCGACCCGGCGCATATCACCGGCACGATCGCGCGTCTTGGCGGAGAAGCTGGACGTGCCGTGATGTTTGGTGACAGCGCGCCGGATGTCGACGCTGCCAAGGCAGCCGGTGTTCCGGTGATCGTCTTCCGCCACGGCTATCCGTCCGCGCCAGCCGACACGCTTGGTGCCGATCTCGTGGTCGATGACGTGGCCGATGCCCTCGAACCAGCGCTTGGCTGGCTTGGTCTGTTGCCAACGATCTCTGAGACGGAAATGGCTTGACGCCCCACACGCCCGGCACGTAAGTCCGGTGGCCTTCGGCCTCGACAGGCCGGCCCGTGGGCGGTTAGCTCAGTTGGTAGAGCACAGTGTTCACATCGCTGGGGTCACTGGTTCGAATCCAGTACCGCCCACCATTTTTGTTCGCGCGTTGGGTTGGCGGGCGGCAACGCGCAA
>JBCBSK010000025.1:0-31034 GCA_039819185.1 Pseudomonadota bacterium
ACGTTCTGGAATTCCGTTGAACAACGCGACGCCTTCGTCGAGCAATACACATCCGATGTATTCGAACTGACATTTCACGCTTGCGTAGCAGGGAGCGATTGTCTTTCATCCAGTTTTTGAACGCCTCATTCGCGGCGTCATGCTCAGCGTCGCTCCATGTTGATAGGGGTGGCAGCTGCGGATCGCACGCAGGAAATGTCAGTTCGAATACATCGGATGTGTATTGCTCGACGAAGGCGTCGCGTTGTTCAACGGAATTCCAGAACGTTGTGGGCCCGTGTCCAAACAAGGCACGATTTTCTGGCTGAAGGGCAAAGAACCATCGCGCGCGCTGGATGCGTGAGGCATCTTTGGTTTCTGCATTGGCACGCTGGATCCACCGGGTTGCGCCATTGGAAACGGAAACTCGCAGCGGGGCAGGTTCGGGCTCAGGGGGCGTGCCAAGTTCGTTGTCTGAAAAGAAGCGGTTTATCAGGCCATCTGACGCAGCGGTTTCATAGACGTAAGAGCGCGTTGGAAAGAACTCTTTGAAAAGATCAATTTGAAATCGGTAATCAAAACGGAATTGTTTCTTCGCAAGAAATCGCTCAAATTCTATGTTCGAACCACGGACAACATTTTCTGAGTAAAGGGACGTGGCAAATGAGTCTGGCCGTCTAAAATAGAGAACAATTTCGCTGTCGAAATCTTTGAAAGTTCTTGCTAAACGTTCGACATAAGCGCGGCGGCGCTGCCTGTCGCTTATACGTCCTGCGAGGCTAGGTTTTGTTGTCAGGCGATAGGCCGTCTCGGCGCTGAGTAATATGCAATCAAAGGCACTGGACTTTTCGCGCAGATCGGACAGGAAGCGATCAAGCGCTGCCTGCGTGTCCGGTGTGTCATTGGCTATTGCATTCGCAACGGTGAAATGTGCGTTTGAACTGCGGCTTTCCGGTGCTCTGCCGAAGTGCATCCAGATATGCGGGTAGTAGATTCCCCTTTCCGCAAGGAGATCGCGATTCTCGGCCAACACTCCCTGGATCGCAGTCGTGCCGGTCTTGTGAGTGCCGGCATGGAAAATGAGACGTGTCATTGGTACTCGCTTTAGAGCCGTCGGAGCATAGATCAAGTGTCGTTGATTGCGGTCGTGTAGGTCCGATTGTAACAAGGCGTCAATACGATCCAGCGCGTTGCAGTCCAAGTCTGTTACGTCTTGGTCCGACCAGGGCCTGGGCGATGTCCCGGTCTTTGGCAAACGGTTGTCGTGTTGGGCGAGGTCATGCCATTAGCGGGATCGTGCCATTTTGAAAGCGGCCCCAAACTGTGGCCAGCCATGTTATCAAGCCCTCAATGTCGACCGGAGGCGATAGGGCTGCCTGTATCGCCAATGGTTTGGTCGTCCCAGAATACGGCATCCAGGTAGGCATCTACGTATCACAGGCGTGTCGCTGCCGTTCACGGGACTGGTCACAGGATAGTTTTTGTCAGCATGAGCAATGCAGTATCAGACCCGATGCGGTTTCAGCGCGGCGATTTTGGTGATCTGCGCATACGGGCCCGTCGCTATCTGGAATGCGTGCTTTGGATTGTCCGGTCGGTCTTCACTTTTGATCGACGGCGCTTTCTGGTGGTGATCTATCTTTCCGTCATAGGGCGTGCGGTCCAAGCGGCGGCCCTCGCATTGCTGTTCTACATTGCCCACAACATCGAGAGTGGAACCGAGATAGGCCTCGGTGACATGTCAATCTCGTTCGGTGACTTCGAGACCATCCTCATTGGCCTCGTGGCTGTTGCCGCCATCTTGCTCCTCGGCGCAGTTTTGATCTTTGTCGGCCGTCGTGTGCTGGTTGGGGTCTGTACTGATTTTGGCGATTTTTGCAGTAGGGAGGCACTTGTTCGCGGTGCGACGGCGCAGATTACGTCGCAATCGGTCTCTGGGACAGGGCTGCATCGCTCCGTTCGCCGCAATAGCCTCGCGGCATTTATCTTCACACGTGCGACAAGCGCCGTGCTGACCGCGCTTAGTCCAATCACAGTGTTGCTGTTTTCGGTCGTGGCGCTGATCTACCTCGCGCCGATGGTTGCGCTGGGCTTGCTCGTTTTTGTGCTTCCAACCGCCAGCTTCATCTATCTGATCAATCTTCGTGCCGTGCAGAACCAGCATCGGCTGATGCGTTCGTCCAGCCTGCGCAAGCGGCGGATCCGCTCGATTGCCGCCGTTCTGACGGCAGACAACCGCCCAGCCTCCAGGCTGCGTCCAAGCATAGATGCAGCCTTCGACCGTCCGGATATTGCCGATGCCATGTCCGCGTTCCGCAACAGACTGCTGGCTGCGACACGGGCTGAATATGTTGCAAACTTCCTGATTGCCGGCGCAGCAACCATTCTCGTTGCCTTTCTGGTGGCAGATGCGCTTGCGGGCGACATCCGTTGGATCGTCTTGATCTCGACCGTCGTCGTGCTGCGCTTTGTCTTGATGGCAATCCGCAGCGTCGTGATTTCCGTCACGCAATATGCCCGCTTCCATCCAGCGGTGCGTAACCTGTTCGAGCTTCTGACCGCTAGATCGGCAGGTCGCGTCGCTTTGCCACAAACGCTTGAAAGCAAGACAAATTGGTCCTTGCCCGACATTCCAAGCGCGCCTTTTACGACGTTGAAGCGTGGACAACCGATCGCGATGATCGCTCCCGACGTGCTGGGGCGTTACACGCTGTTTGCCTTCACCCGAAACCTTGCCAGTGGTATCAAAGGGTCCAAACGACCAACTTACGGGCAGCTCTTTGCCGCGTCGGCTTTTGCGACCGTTATGACCCGGATCGACAGTCCGCTGAAACTGTCGGAGAGTGTGATCGAGGGGGAGGCGGCCAACGTTCAGATGGAGCGTCTTTCGAAGCTGGCTGCTATTTTATCCGATCTGCCGCCAGTTGAGGATACGCTGTCTCCCGAGACGTTTTCGGCTCTGTCAGAAGGTGCCCGTGCATCCATCTCGCTGGCTGTGGCAGCTCTTCAGGACGCCGACGTGGTCTTCCTGGATGCAAAGCTCATCGAGACACTGCAGCGGGACCAGCGTGATGCGCTCTGGACCGCGTTTGCCGATAGCTTCATCCTCATTGCCTATCAGGCAGATGCCGAAAAGGTATGTCGCAACAACGAAGCAGTATGTGCCTTGGTCGAAGGAACGGGGCCAATCTATTGGGCGGATGCGCAGTCGGTTCGCAAATCTTGGAAGGGGCTGCGTGACGTACTCTGGCAGGTCTCCCCGGAGGACGAAGACGATGTGGATGATGAGGATATGATGTAGCGCTTGTCATCGACGCAGAGCCGACTTGTGACTTGCGTTGAAAAAGACCCGCTTTCGCGGAAAGTGGACTCACGAAGGGTCCGGCATGAAGGGGGCGAGACGGGCGCGCTCCCGTGCGTCGATCCTGTCTTTTTGATCTTCCTGCCAAGCTCGGAATGTCTCCTCCGTGCGATGATGCTGTTGGTCGGTCCAATCGCAGAACGGGGCCACATCTTCTTCGGGCTCGGGCAAAGCAAGCTCTTCGGGTATCTTGGGCCGACAGGCCTCGACAAAGGCATCACGCTCCGACTTGGAGCGCCAGAACGACGTTTTCGCCGTACCGAAGAGATCGGCATGCTCGGCTTGATTGGCGAATAGCCAGCGCCGTTTGCGCTGCTTGTTGTCACCGGACTGTTCTCGGTTGCTGCGGCAGATCCACATCGTTGCCCCGTTTGATACGGACACGCGCAGCGGTGGGGTTTTGGTTACGAACGGATCACCAAGCCCGTTGTCATCGAAAAAGTGCTGGATCAGTCCCTGCTTAGCGGCGGTTTCATAGACATGCACGCGTGTAGGGGCGTGGGATCGCAACAGCGAGACTTGGAAGGCGTAGTTGAATTGCAACTTCGAATTCGACAATAATCGTTGAAAATCCTTGTCGAAGCCGTTGGCGCAAACCGCTTCAGTGTAAAGCGATGTGGCATAGCTTTCGGGGCGGCGAAAATAGACAACGTATTCAAGCGCCCCAAAAGACTGCAAGAACGTGCTCAACTCCGCGATGTAGATTTTGCGCCGCCGTCGTCGGTCGGTTTGCCCACGTATGCCGTCCGCTTTTAGTAACCGATAAGCTGATTCTGCACTGAACAGGATGGTATTATGCCCGTTACTGGCCTCACTGAGATACGTTTTGAAGCGTTTTAGCGCCGCCTGAACCTTAAGGCTATCGCGAGCGATCGCTTGTGTCATGGCATGTTGCGCATTGGCGCTCTGAATATCTGCCCTATGCCGAAAGCTCTTCCACGTTTCCGGATAAAGAATACCGCGTTCTGACAGGCCAGCGCGATTGGCCGCGAGTTCCGCCTGAATAGCCGTTGTGCCAGTCTTGGCGGTGCCGGTGTGAAAAATGACGCGCGTCATGTTGCGCCCTTGTGATGCATGGTCGGACTGCAAGCTGCACAATCCATAACGAGTACCTGTAAGTCTAAGGGAGGGGGCGTCGATCAAAAAGCCTGTCTTCGAGGATCCGGCCAGATATGTTCCAAAGCATGCGCATTCTGGACAAGACCACCTAAATCTACCTCCGTTCTGGTGTTTTGCCCAATAGCAATCTGCGCATCTCGTCGAGTTCGACCATCCATAACGCGACCAGGACACCAACCGCAGTGAGCCGTTCAGCGATAGGGTAGGGTGCGCGCAGGAAGCGCCACAAGGCAATGACCGGAGGCGTCATGGTGCGCATGGCATAGAGGCAGCGGCGGCGCAGGGGACCGGCGGTCAATTGCCCTCCTTTCACACGGCGCGCTTTGGTTGCAAGCGAGACCCAATCGGCCCGCGCGGGGTGCTCGACGATGGCATCTTTGACAAGTCTCAGTCCATGTCCAGCGGATCCCGCCCGACGGCAGAACTCGGCGTCACCGCCCGAAAACCGCGTCTCGTCGAAACCGCCCAGTGTCCGGAACACGTTCATCGGAACAGCTAGATTGGCCGTCGCCGCATAGCCATTTCGGACATACCGCGCCTGAGGAATGCCGCGAATGCGGTCATAGGTTTCATACCGGTTCGCTGGCGTCGACTGCGGCACTATGTCGATCGGCCCGGCGACAAGGTTGTTTCGATACCGGTTTAGAGCCGCACCGAGTGTCGACAGCCAGCCATCCGTCGGCAAGCAATCGGCATCTGTGAAGGCAAACCATTGGCCCCTGGCGACTGCGGCCCCTGCGTTTCGTGCGGCATAGGACCCGGGTTTGGCGCAGGCAATGATGCGCGCGATATCGGGAAGCTCCAACGTCTGCCGTTCGGCCTTCGGCTCATTGTCGACGAGGACGACCTCGAAGCCCCCCGACACAGGCTTCTGCGCTGCGAGCCTCTGCAACAGGTGTGGAACAAGATCCCATTGGCGATAGACCGGTACGATCACCGAACAGCTTGGCGCTTTGTCGTCCGTCTGTCCGGCCGAAACTTCATCTGAGTGCGGAGCGGGCATATGGACTAACTGTCTAAGCGACCCACAATGCGACAAGTGGTGCTGTCACGCTTCGTCATTGAGACAAGATAGCGAAGCATATGGCGTGAAACCTCGCGCCACGAGGTGACGTTGGTATTGCACAGTTACGCGGCATGGCGAACCTGCAATCGCATCATGCGTTCGACAATCTGGTCCGGCGATGCCTCATCAGTGGGTGTGGCGTCGTCATCCTGTTTCTGTGCGGTCTCCGACCAGAGCCAATCAAGAGCCTCTTGGTTGATGGAATTCAGGTCAGAAAACTTGAGCAAGGCCTGGTCGTCGCCTGCCTCGATGTCCTCGGACAAAGACGTGCCAAGTCGTTCCTGCATCCAAATGGTATCGGATTTGAAGTCCTTGAGGATTGGGCCGGCAAGTCGCGAATGAAAGCGAAACTTCGGACCGTTCAAGGCGCCGAGCCGGGCGACCATGGCACGTTCGCGCGTGGCGATGACCTTTTTTCCACTGCGCGCTAGGTGCTTGCGATACACAAATAACAGCTTGATGGCTGGCAGCGAGAGGCCAACATTGGAATTGTCGATCAGACTGGGGTTGATTGAGAGACCTGTTTTTGCGCAAAAATCACGGACAATACAGCGCTCCGCCATCGTATTGGGATCGTAAAGCCAATACGCGACATCGACCCCGAGATTTTTGCGGAGGTGTTCGAAGCGGGAGAACTTGCGCCGGTAATGGGGATGTGTGCGAGGTAGATCCTTGCGCTTCATATGCCGTTTCTTAAGCCGCTCCTGGAAGATGCTTTCCATGAAACTCTTTGGGCGGCGGATATAGCCAACGGCACGCACGTCGTGACCAGTATCCTGAAGGCGCGTGAATAAAACGGTTAGGGCGTCGCGATCAAGAAACGGAAAGTTCTCTGAGGAGATGATGTAAGTCTTTGCATCAGCTTCACGGATCGGAGCGATGAAGACCCGATCGACTTCCGTAGCGAACGTATCTAAGTCTGCCTGTTCCCGAAACGTAACCAGGCCATTGGCCTGGCTATGTGAATAGGCAAGGTAACGGCAATCGTCCCAGGCACCGATCTTGTGGAAGGTTCTCTGGATCGAACTCGATGCTGTTTTTTGCATGCCGAAATGAACGATGATCGTCATCGCGATTTCAACTCTCCAAACTAAACCGTCGCTGCTTCAAAGCGGGCGGCCGCATCGAAGGATCAGACTCTGTGCCGTTGGCGTATAGGGCGTGCCAGCGGTCAACATATCGAACCACGGGTCTCCGTATAAGTTCGCTAGCGCCAGCATGCCCATATGACAATAGCATTTTTGGATATCGGCATGTCAGTGATCGCAGCGCCAGCGCAGCTTGATCAAAGCGTTTTGGTGCGACATAGGTCTTGTTATGCTTGACAACTCATCAGCCAGTTGCGGTCGGGGCAAGCCAGGCCCGCATTTCCAGTTCACCATCGGCGGCAAGACCGTCCTGTATTGTTACATCCGCAAGAATGCCTGCTCAGCCTTCAAGCGGCTGATTGTCAACACATCGCCCCATAGGGATCAACTCGATCAGTTTCCGTCACGGCTGAAATTCATGATCAAGACGCATGGGGTCAACAAGCCGCATATAGCGCCTGTCGATCATAGCATTGTCGTTCTACGCGACCCTCTCGACCGTCTCGTCTCGACCTTTCGCAACAAGTTCGTTCAGATGACGAACAATGTTGGTATCTTCGAGAACTATCGTGCCATCACGGACGCATCCCCCGAGGCCGCAAGTTTCGAGCGGTTTGTGTCTGAGTATGTGACAGCGCCGGCGGATCGCCTTGACGGCCATGTCCGTCCGCAATGCGATGATCTTGCGGCCATGGTGTATACCGACGCGATAGAATTGCCTCGGCTTCATGATCATATGACGCAACTCTTTGGCAAGAAGCTCGGTAACCGGTATTTTGCCCAGAAACGCAACGCCTCTAGTCACGCCTTACCGATCGAGATCGATGCCGCTTGGCGTCTGCCGGCGTCCGAGTTGAACAGACTCTATAGTGATACCGGAACGATGCCGCCGAGTGCCGCTTTCTGGACGCCAGATCTGCGCCGTATTGCGGAACAGGTCTATGCAGGTGACAGCGTGTTGCTACAACGCTTGCGTGAGCAGACCGAGGGTGCTTCGGTCGACGCCGTTGGGGGATAGGTAAACCAGCACGCATTTCGCGGACAGTGTTTGCCACTTACCCATCGAACCGCTGCCAGCCGCCGCCGTCGAGATGCTCTTGCGGCAGGAAGCGCGCCTTGTAGTCCATCTTCGGCGAGCCCGAGACCCAGTAGCCGAGATAGAGATGCGGCAGGCCGCGTTTTCGGCAGCGCTCGATGTGATCAAGGATCATGAAGGTGCCAAGGCTGCGCTTGTCAGCATCGGGATCGAAGAAACTGTAGACCATGGACAGCCCATCCGATAACGCGTCCGTCAGGCAGACAGCGAGAAGATCGCCCGTGCCGCGGCCGGTCACCGTACTATCGGGACCACGCCTGCGGTATTCCACCAGCATCGTCTCAACGGAGGTATCCTCGATCATCATCGAATAATCGAGCACGCTCATTTCTGCCATGCCACCCTCCGCATGGCGCTGGTCGAGATAGTCACGAAACAGCGCATATTGATCGGCTGTAGGGCTCGGCGGACACTCTTCACCAATCAGATCCACGTTGCGTTTCAGGATCCGCACCTGGTTGCGCGATGGCATGAACTCATCGGTCAAAACCCGCACCGAGACACAGGCCCGGCATCCTTCGCAGGCCGGTCGATAAGCGATGTTCTGGCTGCGCCGGAAGCCACCAAGGGTCAACAAGTCATGCAATTCCGTTGCGCGGCGGCCGGCAAGATGGGTGAACACCTTGCGCTCGAGACGGCCCGCTATGTAGGGGCACGGTGAGGGCGCCGTCAGATAGAATTGCGGACTGTCGATCGTTACCTTGGTCACGCACCAGGCTCCCGGGCCACCTTTACCGATGCACCTGCATCGGATCCGATCGTCGTCGATCGCATCATCAATCTATAGCCCATACCAGAATGGCGCGACCACCGAATAGGTCAACCACAGCAAGATGACGAGCGGCGTGCCGGCGATCGCATAGTCGATAAACCGGTAGTGCCCTGGTCCCATGACCAGAAGATTGGTCTGATAGCCGATCGGTGTGGCGAACGAGCAGTTCGCCGCCAGTATCACTGTGAAAACCATGATCATCGGATCTATGCCGAGTTCGGCGGCTGCCGTAATCGCAATCGGCGTGATCAGAACTGCCGTCGCATTGTTCGACAGGAAGTTTGTCAGGATCGCGATCAACAGGAACACAGATGACAAAACCACCGCCGGACCGAGATGGCCGACGGCATCGATCACACCATGGGCAAGGAAAGCCGCGCCGCCCGTTGCTTGCAGCGGCACTGCCATGGCGAGCGAGCTGCCGATAAGGAGATAGACCCTTCGGTCGAACGCGCGTGCCGCCTGACGCACATTGAGACAGCCTGCGAGCAGCATCAACAGCCCACCGGTCAGCGCCGCCACCACGATCGGGACAATTCCGAGAGCTGCCGCGCCGACCATGCCGGCGAAGATCACCAGCGCAGGTGTCGCCCGGTCAGTCGCAGGTACTGGCGCCGTCGACCATTCCATGAGGATGACATCCTTGTCGGCACGCAATCCCTCGATCTGCTCCTCGGTACCGGCAACCAGAAGCACGTCACCTGATTCGAGGCGGATATCGCGCATTGCCGTGCGCAGCATGCGGCTCTGTCGCTGAATGCCGAGGACGACCGAGCCCGTGGTAACCTGGATGGCGGACGCTTCGATCGTACGCCCGATCATGCGGGAGCCTGGTGCCACGACAGCTTCTGCCAAGTGAAGATGGCGCGTTGCGGCCGGCTGCGAGGCTTGTTCACCTGTGACTTCGGGGGGATTGCCTTCGGCTGTTAGCAAGCCGGCGCGCGAGGTCAGGGCATTTGTGAGGACCGTGCGTGTCGCGGCGACAATGACGCAATCGCCGGGCGTGATCTCGACTTCGTCGAAGGGTGGCAAAAGGCGCTTGCTGCCCCGCTGGATCAGCAGGACCGTCATGCCCTTGAGTTGGGGGAACAGTCCGACCTCGCTGCGCGCACCGGCCAGTGGGTGGCCCGATCCGACGCGGATCTCGGCCACGAACTGTCGACCCTGGCCACCACCGACTTCCTGCACCATGGTCGCACGAGAGCGCAACAGGCGCGGCATGATGGCAATGACATAGACCGCGCCGACGACGGCCAGCACGAGCGCGATACCGAAGAAATCGAAAAATCCGATTGCCGGCAGACCGGCATCGTGCGCGACGCCCGCGACCAACAGGTTCGTTGACGAACCGATCAGCGTCGTCATCCCGCCGAGAATGGTGATAAAGCTCAATGGCATCATCACCTTGCTCGGTGACATGCGCATCTTCGCTGCGATCGCCGAGAGGACCGGCAGCATCATCACCACCTGCGGGGTGTTGTTCATGAAGGCGCTGAGGCTCGCGGCCAGCAGCAAAACCACGATGATCGTCGTCCGGGGTCTGCGATCGCCCATTGATGTTGCAAGGCGTGTAACGCCGTCGAGCGCACCGGTTTGATACATGCCTTGACCAACGACGAGCAACGCCATGATCGTCACCAGTGCCGGATTGGCGAAGCCTGCCAAGAGCATGTCGACGGTGACGAGCCGTGTCCCGGCATCGTCTGTCAGCGGATAGAGCTGAAACAGCAACAGAAAAACGACGACAACGCAAACCGCGGTGATCTCGAGTTCGATCCGCTCGACCACATAGAGAATGACCGCCGCCGCGATGATCACGAACGTCGCGGCCATATGGAAATCGATCATTCGGTCTCCGACGCGCCCCGCACCAGCGGCGCATATTGGCCAAGCTGATCGCACAAGGGAAGCTGTCAGATGAAAATCGCCGGGGAAACCCCATCCCGTATCGATGCGATCAATGCCCGCTGATCGCGGGGAGACGCATCACCGGCATACCTTCGTCGCGAATCGTTTCGACGATCGCGTCGCCATGGGCGGCATCGCGGGCCTCGAAGGTCACGTCCAGCGTTGCCGCGGTCGCTGGAACATTGAGATGCAGCCGGTGATGCGAGACCTCGATGATGTTTCCGCCGTGGCGCCCGACGAGGCTTGCGATCAGGCCAAGAACGCCAGGCCGGTCACGGATCGTAACGCGGAGGGAGATGATTCGATCCTCGCGTTCCAGCGCTCGTACGGCAATTGAACTGAGAACGCGCGGATCGATATTGCCGCCGCACAGAATCAGTCCGACACGTTGACCCTGAAACACATTCGGATACTCGAGAAGGGCGGCGAGCGGCGCGGCGCCGGCGCCTTCGGCAAGTGTTTTTTGCTCTACGAGATAGGCGTAGACAGCTGCTTCGATAGCGTCTTCGCTGACCAAAAGGATGTCCTCGATACTTTTACGGACAATATCGATCGCGGTGTTTGCAACGGTCTTGACCGCAATCCCTTCCGCCAGCGTGTCACCACCAAAGGCTGGAGGATAGCCGTTAACCGCCGCATGCATCGAGGGGTAGAGTTTTGTCTCGACGCCATAGATCTTGATATCCGGCTTTACTGCCTTGGCTGCGAGGGTGATGCCTGAAATCAGCCCGCCGCCGCCGATCGGGATGACCAGGGCGTCGAGATCCGCCATATCTTCCATCAGTTCGATCCCAATCGTGCCTTGGCCGGCCATGACAAGCGGGTCATCATAGGGATGAACCAGCGTCAGACCTTCGTCCGCCATGATCCGGTCGACGGCGGGGCGGCATTCAATCAAGGTATCGCCTTCGAGCACCACACGTGCGCCGTGGCTCTTGGTGCGGGCCACCTTCACGAAAGGTGTGCCCTCCGGCATGATGATGGTCGCGGGCAGGCCGACACGACGCGCGTGATAAGCAACCGACTGGGCATGGTTTCCCGCCGACATCGCGATAACACCATGCGTACCGCCGGCTTTCGCCAAAGCCGATAGCTTCACGGACGCTCCCCGGTCCTTGAATGAATTGGTGACCTGCATGTTTTCATATTTGACGAAGATATCCGCGCCAGTCAGCTCGGACAGCTTCGGGGCGTGCACCAGCGGCGTGCGGATGGCTGCTTGTTTCACGATCTCATGCGCTGCTTGAATATCGGCGAGCGTCGGCGGGGCGTAAGACGTTTCGGCGGTCAGTGCCGGCATGGTGGACTCCGCTTGCTTGCGCAGGGTGTTGTGGATCGATCGTCCCGTTGATCATGACCGGTGGGGCCGTTTCGGGAATTGCTTATATGCGGAGCGCTCTTGATGGTTCTCGACATCCCGCAACACCAGCGGGCATGTCTGGACAAGCGGGCGGGCCATCGCCATAGTCCAGCTGGTCAATCGCACCCATTCCGGCGCGTCGCAGCGTGGAGACCCTATGTCGCTTCTCTCCGAGATTTTCGTCTGGTGGGACCGTCAGACCTTGGGAACGAGGCTCATGACCGCACGCAAGGGCGAGCGCGTCGGTGAGGACGATCTCGGCAATGTCTACTACAGGGAACGTAACGGCGAGCGCCGCTGGGTGGTCTACTCAGGTGTTGCCGATGCCAGCTGCGTCCCGCCGGAGTGGCATGGCTGGCTGCACTATATCGTCGACACGCCTCCGAGCGAGGAAGACTATACACCTCGGGACTGGCAGAAGCCGCACAAGCCAAACATGACAGGTACTCCGGGCGCCTATCGGCCGAGGGGATCAACACTGAGCGCTGAAACGCGCCCCCAGGCCACCGGCGATTACGAGGCCTGGTCACCCGAATAAGAAAGCCTGCGGTCGTGATTGTGTCACGATTGCGAAGCAGGTAACGGATCCACTTCCGTTTGCTTGATTCCCGATGAGAGTCATCGTGACGCGTCTATTGACCTTTGTGATAGCACTGAGTGCTGCATTTGCCGCGCAAGCCCCGGTTCCGGCGCTGGCTGATAAGATCGACAATCCGGTGGCCGAGTTCACCGGCCTCGACAAGATCACCGGCCGGATCATCACGTTCGACGTTCTAATCGATGAAACGGTGCAGTTCGGCGCGCTGCAGGTCACGCCGCGTGTCTGTTACAGTCGTCCGCCGACCGAACCGCCGCGCACCAACGGTTTCGTCGAGGTTGATGAGGTTACGCTCGACAACCGCATCCAGCGCATCTTTACCGGCTGGATGATGGCCGACAGCCCGGGCCTCAACGCGGTTGAGCATCCGGTCTACGATGTCTGGCTGACCGACTGTAAGATCTCTTCCGAGGAATTGGGGATCGCCGCACCTGAGTTGGAGCCGGCACCGGAGGCCGCTGAAGCCACGGACGGCGAGGCCGGCACGTCAAACTGACCATCGATGGCAAGGGCTGCTTCCAGCAGTTTGTGATACGCCTTGCGCGGCACTTCGACGGCGCCAAAGCGCCGAAGGTGATCGGTCACAAATTGCGTATCCAGAAGACCATAGCCGTTTTCCTTAAGAATCCACACGAGGTAAACCAGCGCGATCTTGGACGCGTCTCTTTCCCGATGAAACATACTCTCGCCGAAAAAAGCGCCACCCAGGCTGACCCCATAAAGTCCACCGATCAAACGGTCGTCACGCCTGACCTCGACCGTATGGCAATGGCCAAGATCGAACAGGTCGCGATACAGCCTGCGGATCGGCCGGTTGATCCAGGTCTTACGCCGGCCCTGGCCCGGCTCGGCGCAGGCTGAGATCACGGCATTGAAATCGTGATTGACCCGAACCTCAAAGTCACCCCGTCGCAGAACCTTGGCCAGGCTGCGCGAGACATGGAAGTCGTTGAGCGGGATGATCCCGCGTAGATGCGGCTCAATCCAATAGAGTGACGGATCGTCGGCACTTTCCGCCATTGGAAAGATGCCGCAGGCATAGGCCTTCAGCAAAACCGTCGGCGTGATCTCGGCTAGGACGTTTTCCACCGCTGTCTTGGTCGCTCGCACCTGGATCGTAAGACCCGTACGGCGCTTGCCCTTATGAGACGACACCTGCCCGATAGCGTCGGCGACAGGTGGCAAGCGCCCGAGTCGTGATATTGTAATGCCGGAGGCACCCAAGTGAAAACAAGATGTGCGCCGGGACCAACACCGAGCTGACAAATGTGATCTCGTGACCTGGCAATGGGCTCTAAGACTGCGCGCGACTTACACGCTGTCGCGATCTTCGCTCCGCTCTGCCAGCTTCGTTTCCAGCCAATGGATATCATAATCGCCATTGACGATGTCGGGATCCTGGGTCAGCTCGCGAAACAGTGGGATCGTCGTTTCGATACCGTCGATGACAAATTCTGAGAGTGCGCGCCGTAACCGCATCAGGCATTCATTGCGGTTCTTGCCATGCACAATCAACTTGCCGATCAGGCTGTCGTAGTAGGGTGGGATCGAATAGCCATGAAACACCGCCGAATCGACCCGCACACCAAGCCCGCCAGGCGGGTGATAGTAGGTGATTTGGCCAGGTGAGGGCCGGAAAGTCTCCGGATTCTCGGCATTGATCCGACATTCGATGGCGTGGCCGTGAAAGCCAATATCGCTTTGGTTTACCGTCATGTCTGCGCCTGAGGCGACGCGGAGTTGCTCCAGGACAATGTCGATCCCCGTGATCATCTCGGTGACCGGGTGCTCGACCTGAAGCCGGGTATTCATTTCGATGAAATAGAACGCGCCTTCATCATAGAGGAACTCGATCGTGCCGGCACCTGAATAGCCAAGGTCTGCGACTGCTTTTGCGCACGTCGCGCCAATCTTCGCGCGGTCGGCGTCGTTCAGGCCAGGCGAGGGGGCTTCCTCCCAAACCTTCTGGTGCCGGCGTTGCAGCGAACAGTCGCGCTCGCCAAGATGGATGGCCGTGCCTTTGCCGTCGCCGATGATCTGGATCTCGATGTGGCGCGGCGTGCTGAGATACTTTTCGAGATAGACCGAACTGTCACCGAAAGCAGCTGCGGCTTCCGCGCGCGCCGTCTGAAAAGCTTCCTCGATATCGGCTGCCGTGCGGGCGACCTTCATGCCGCGCCCACCGCCGCCGGAGGCCGCCTTGATCAGCACCGGATAGCCGATGTCAGCGGCGACACGGCGCGCCGTGTCGACATCAGACACGGCGCCATCTGAGCCGGGTACGATCGGTATGCCGAGCCGCTGCGCGGTCTGCTTGGCGGTCACCTTGTCGCCCATGGTGCGGATGTGCTCGGCGCTTGGGCCGATGAAGGTGATTCCGTGGGCATCCAGAATATCGGCGAAACGTGCGTTCTCGGACAAGAATCCATAGCCCGGATGTACGGCATCAGCGCCGGTGATCTCGCACGCTGCAAGGAGTGCCGGCATGTTAAGATAGCTTTGCGCCGCCTGGGGTGGGCCGATGCAGACGCTTTCGTCGGCCAGACGCACGTGCATTGCATTGCTGTCGGCGGTTGAATGCACCGCAACCGTGCGGATGCCGAGCTCCTTGCAGGCGCGCAGAACCCGCAACGCGATCTCGCCGCGATTGGCGATCAGGACCTTGTCAAACATCGCGGCCGGCCGGTCTTTACGAGATCACGAGCAACGGCTCGCCGAATTCCACCGGCTGGCCGTTGTCGACAAGGATCTGTGTTACCGTACCGGAACGTGGCGCGGGGATCGGGTTCATCGTCTTCATGGCTTCGACGATCATCACGGTCTGGCCTTCGCGAACCTGCACGCCCACCTCAACAAAAGGGGATGCGCCCGGTTCCGGCGCGCGATAGGCCGTTCCGACCATTGGTGAGGTGATGGCATCTCCATCCGAGACGCGCTCTGCTCCGCCGCCATCCGCAGCTGTCACGGCGGTCTGGTTTGGGGCGGCAACAGGCATCTGGGCCGCCGGTGCGATGGTCTGTGCGACCGACACCGAGCGCGCGACCCGAAGTCTCAATCCTTCACGTTCGATTTCGATTTCGGTCAGACCGGTTTCATCGAGCAAATTGGCAAGCTCGCGGATCAACTCGCTGGCGATGTCGTCGCTCGATGCGGACATAGACCGGCTACTCCTCGTAACTACACGCGATCCAGGCCAGACGCGGATCGAAATCGCTTTCAGGACCGCCGGCTGGCCAACGCGACGGCTGCGTCGAAGGCGAGGTGATAACTCATGGCGCCAAAGCCGGCAATCTGTCCTGCGACAACCGGTGCAATCAGACTTTTGTGCCGGAACGGCTCGCGGGCATGCGTATTCGACAGATGGACCTCGATCACCGGCACGCCAATGGCAGCAATTGCGTCGCGCAGAGCAACGGATGTGTGGGTGTAGGCGGCAGCGTTCAGGATAACCACATCGGCTTCCTCACGCGCCTGATGCAGCCAGTCCACCAGCGTACCTTCCTGATTGGTCTGGCGGAAGGAAACGCTGGTATCGATCTCTGATGCCTTGTCAGCCAGCTGCGCCTCGATCTCGGCCAGCCCGGTCGCCCCATAGATATCAGGCTCCCGTGTTCCCAGGAGATTGAGATTGGGGCCATTGAGAACGAACAGGCGAATGGTCATGCAGAGCCTGCGGTGCTTTCGAACGATCGGGTACGCTAACGTCGCGCCGCACAGAGCATTGCCGGGAGACTGCGGTCAAGTCTTTCACCGCAGCCAAATCGACCCTTGTTGCGTGTTCCGTATCGTGCGTCAGCAGGTGACACAGGTCTCTTCGCGGGCTGTGGCGACCTGGTCTTGCAATTCGGCGAAGCCGACCGCGCCGACGATCACCTGATCGCCCACGACATAGCTCGGTGTCCCAGTAATCCCGAGTTCTCCCGCAAGCCGGTGGGCTTCTTCCACGGCGCGCATCAGTTCGGGATCCTGCATATCGGCTTCGAGCTGGTCCATATCGAGGCCGAGATCACGCGCTTCTGCCAGTGCAGTTTCGGTGTCCGCAGGCCCACGTAGGGTGATCAGGCGCTTGTGCATGTCGAGATAACGGCCTTGCCGACCAGCAGCGAGCGCGACGCGGGTGGCCTCGACCGAACCCGGACCAAGCACCGGAAATTCCTTGTAGACCAAGCGGATGTTGGGGTCGGAGGCAACCAGATCGACGAGATCTGCATGGCCACGTTTGCAGTAGGGGCAGTTGTAATCGAAGAACTCGACGACGGTGACGTCGCCCTGGAGATTGCCAGTGGCGTGATCGAGTGGTGAGTTGAACAACGCTTCCTGGTTCTCTGCGATGGCCGCAATGCGGCGCTCGGCCTCTTCGGCAATGCGCTTTTCCTGAAGCGCAATCGATACCTCCTCGAGAATCTCAGGATTTTCGATCAGGTAGTCGCGGACAATGGTTTCGACATCCGCCTGCTGCAGAGGTGGCGGGCCTTCGACCACCTCTTCGGCCGGATTGAGATAGACGAAGGTCAAGGTTCCGGCGAGCGCGAACGCTGCGGCAAGCACAGTAGCGAGGGCGAAGGATCTCATCTCGGGTGATTCCTGCGAGCGTTTCGATGCAACTTGATATAGCGCGTTTCCGCCGTCAATTCGGTGGCCTGACGTTCAAGATGTCTTGAGCTTTCAGCCAGCCCGGCGTGCCTTGTGCAAATCCCTGACGCGCGCGGGCTGCGAAATGGTGTGCGCGCTCGAGATCGCCACGTGCGAAATAGGCCTGGGCCGTGGCGAGTTCGGCATCGGCGCGACGATTTGACCGCCCATAGGCTAGCGCAAGTTGCTCGAAAGCCTGGCTGTGATCGGGATCGCGCGCTGTGACCTGAAGAAGATTGCGGATCGCCGGATCGAGCAGGGCCGCATTGCCCGATGCAACCTGGGCCGTCGCCAGCGTCACCTTGAGACCGGGGTCATTGGGTGCCAGCGCAACGGCACGTTCGAGCGGGGCAATGCCATCCTGCGGTCGTCCGGAACTGACGATCGCATCTCCTTTGGCCTCCCAGAAATACGCATAGTTCGGGGCGGCATTGATCAACTGATCCAGGCCAGCGAGGCCGCCGCGATAGTCGCCACCGCGTATCTGCGCCAGCGATCGGGCATAGACGGCCGGCAACGTGCGGTCCGAACTCGGATAGCGTCGCTGCACAGTGCTCGGATGTGATGTCAAGGCGATGATCTTGGCGCGCACAAGGTCGTGCCGTGCCTGCAGTTCCGGTGGGTCCGCGCGATCGTAATAGGGGCTTTCGCGCGCCAATTGCTCAAGGGCTGCGACGCGCTCGCGTGGCAGCGGGTGGGTTTGGGCGTACGGATCGATGTTCTGCACCGTCAGAAGCGCTTGATCGGCAAGCTTTTCGAAGGTGCGCACCATGCCGCGCGCTGATTGCTGGGTGGCGTTGAGGTAATTGATCGCGGCGCGGTCGGCCGCGCGCTCCTCACTGCGCTGATAGCTGAGAAGGGTGCGCTGGATCGCTTGCTGACCGCCCAGCATCAGTCCTTGGGCGACGGCGGGATCTTGCGCGGCGATGCCCGCGCCGGCAGCGAGAATTGCAGCCACGATGGCAGCCGCCTGAGCATTGGCCAATTGCGCACGCAGCCGTGCCAGATGGCCGCCAGCGATATGCCCGGCTTCATGCGCAAGCACGCCGATCACTTCGTTGGGGACGTCCGCCTGGGTCAATACACCGAGATTGACGAAGATGCGGTTGCCATCGGCAACGAAGGCATTGAACGACCGGTTCGGCACAACATAAATACGCACCGCTTGCGATCGGATATTGGCAGCCTGCAGGATCGGCGTTGCGTAATCGCGTAACAGCGTTTCGATTTCAGCGTCGCGGATAAACCGGATGCCTTGCGCCTCGGCGGGCTGGGGCAGGGCGGTCGCAAACAGCATCACGCCTGACAGCGCAAGCGCGGTCAACCGGCGCGCTAGGGGTCTGATCCAGGAGTGTCGGGCCACGTCTGCCTCGTCCGTTTCTTACAACGTGCGCTCGGATTGAGGTCGGTCAAGGCGCAGAGGTCAATATCGTTGGGACAGGACGGCCAGATTACGGCGAGAACGAGGCATTTCGATCCGGATAACGTGGACATGAGGGCTGGCAGAGCGCGTCCGGTATGCCAGCGAACCAAGGCGAAAGCGTCGGTGTTTGGCAACCTCGGCGCCATCTCTTACATCTTAAGGCGTGAGACATGAGTTGTCCGGACGACCGCAGTCACGAAAGGTAAGCCGCACATGACTGGCCCCCTTGATCCCGCGGCCCGCGTCGGTCTTAAGCCGTTCCTGGCCATGGATGTCCTGCGCGAAGCAGCCAAGCTGGTCGCGGACGGTATCGATGTTGCCCATCTCGAGATCGGTCAGCCGGCCATCTCGGCACCCGAGAGGGTTCGCGCCGCTGCGCGCGCAGCGCTGAATGGAGATGCGCTTGGCTACACGCCAGCGCTTGGCATCGAGCCCTTACGGGAGCGGATTGCTGCGCACTATCGGGAGCGGGATGGCGTCGAGGTCGACCCCAGCCGGATCGCCGTGACAACAGGGTCCTCGGGCGGGTTCCAGCTCGCGTTTCTGTCAGCCCTTCAGCCTGGTGGGGAGGTGATCCTTCCGACACCTGGTTATCCAGCCTATCCGAACATTCTGACCGCTCTTGGGTTCAAACCACGCTTTCTGCCGCTTGAAGCGCGCGATGGCTGGCGGCTTACGCCGGAAGCCCTGGCAGACGCAATCACGCCCGAGACGACGGGCGTCGTGATCGCCAGCCCCTCTAACCCGGCGGGCACGGTTCTGCCCCGCGATCAGTTTGCCGAGATCCTCGCGGTCGCAGACAAGGCGGGGATCCATGTCATTTCCGACGAGATCTATCACGGGCTTGGGTATGGCATGACGCCCGTGACGGCATTGGCGCTGACCGACACTGCCATCATCATCAACAGCTTCTCGAAGTATTTCTGTATGACCGGCTGGCGCGTCGGTTGGATGGTCATCCCGGAGGATCTGTTGCGTCCGGTTGAGATGTTGGCGCAGAACTTCTTCATCTGTGCGCCGGCAATCTCGCAATTGGCCGCGATCGCCGCCTTCGATGCCGTCGATGAAGTGGAGACCGCCAAGACCGAGTATCGTGACGCTCGTGATCTGCTGCTGTCCGGTCTGTCAGATATGGGCGTGACCTCGGTCCTCCCGAGCGATGGCGCGTTCTATGTCTACGCAGACATCGCGCATCTCACCAATGATAGCGTTGATTTCTGCCGCAGACTTTTGCGGGAGCACAACGTCGCTGCGACGCCGGGGCTCGATTTCGACCCCGACCGCGGCAATCGGTTCATTCGGTTTTCGGTCGCCGGTGGTCACACCCAGGTCGAAAAGGCGCTGGAACGGATGCCAGCCGCCTTTAGGCAGGCGTAACTCCGGCGTCGATTAGCCGCCGAGCAGCCGGCGCTGCCACCAGCCCTTGCGCGGTGGGCCCGCGGGCGCCTCCTCGACGACCGGTGCCGGGTCCGGTTTGGCCTCTGCTGGTTCAGGCTGAACCTCATTGGTATCGTGCGCATCAGCTTCTGCGTCCGCGACAGCATCGTCGCTGTTGGCGATGGGGTCATCATCCATCGTTGCGGCTTGCGCATCCGATGCGGACATAGGCTCAGCGCCGTTGGTGTCTTCCGGCGCAAGGGTCGCATCCGCTGCTGTGTCCATCACGCCAGCCGGCTCCTCATCCACCCCGGTCGCCGGTGTCGTTGCCTCTTCCGCGTCATGGCCGTTTGCGACCACACCATCACTGGGGGCCATATCGGTGTGGTCTGCATCGTCGTCACCTGGAGGCGCACTCACCAGAGTGTCTGCGTCATCCTGCGCTTCGGTCTCGCCGCCTGCGCGCTCGCCGCGCCGGCGCCCGCCCCGCCGGCCCCGCCGCCGCCGGCGGGACTTGCCATTGCGATCCTCGCCATCACCGGCGCCATTGTCCTCGGAACCAGAATCGTCACTCGCTTCAACTGCGGCCGCATCGGCGACCGCATCATCGGCGCTGGCATCCTCACGCGCTTCGACGGTGTCGTCGCGCTCATCGCGCCGCTTGTCGCCACCGCGGCGGCTGCGCCTGCGGCGGCGCCGACCTGAGCCTTCCTCGGCCCGGTCATGATCGCTCTCGGCTGCATCCGTGACCGTGTCCTCCTCGTCCGGCTCATCCATGGTCTCAGAGACAGGAGAGAGCGGGGTTTCGGCCTGTTTGGGGCGCGCTTTGCGCGGATCACCGCGTTCGATGAGGCATAGGCTTCCGGATAGATGATCGTCCGCCTCAACGGAAATCGACACACCGAAGCGTGACTCGAGCGCGACAAGATGGTCGCGCTTGTTGTTCAGCACGTAGAGGGCTGCCGCTGTCGAAGTCTTGGCGATGAGATCCGCCGGTCGGCGCATAAGTTCGTCTTCGAAGGTGCGGATGACATGCAGGGCGACCGATTCGGTCGACCGGACATAGCCGGTGCCTTGGCAGTGCTCGCAAATCTGTAAGCTGCCTTCGAGCAGGCCTGGCCGAAGCCTCTGGCGTGACATCTCCATCAGGCCGAAATGACTGATCCGACCGACCTGGATGCGCGCCCTGTCTGTCTTGAGACAGTCCTTGAGCTTGCGCTCCACCGCACGATTGTTGCGGTTTTCGTCCATATCGATGAAGTCGATCACGATCAGACCCGCGAGGTCTCTCAGTCGCAATTGGCGGGCGACCTCTTCGGCGGCTTCGAGATTGGTCTTTAACGCTGTGTCCTCGATCGAGTGTTCGCGCGTGGCGCGGCCTGAGTTGACGTCGATCGAGACCAGCGCTTCGGTTTGATTGATGACGATGTAACCGCCCGATTTCAGCGTAACTTGCGGATTGAACATCGCGTCAAGCTGACCTTCCACGCTGTAGCGGGTGAAGATCGGGTCGTCTTCCTTATAGGGCTGGACGTTCTTGGCGTGGCTCGGCATGAGCATGCGCATGAAGTCCTTGGCCTCGCGGTAGGCATCATCGCCGGCGACGAGAACCTCGTTGATCTCCTTGTTGTAGAGATCGCGGATGGCGCGCTTAACCAGACTGCCTTCCTCGTAGACCAGCGTCGGCGCGATCGAGGACAAGGTGCGTTCGCGCACGCTTTCCCACAATCTCAGGAGATACTCGTAGTCGCGCTTGACCTCGGTCTTTGTGCGGCTTGCGCCTGCCGTCCTGAGGATCAGCCCCATGCCCTGCGGCACGTCGAGGCTTTTCGCCACGTCTTTCAGACGTTTGCGGTCGGACGCGTTGGTAATCTTGCGCGAAATTCCGCCGCCGCGCGCGGTGTTCGGCATCAGAACGCAATAGCGGCCGGCCAGCGACAGATACGTCGTCAGTGCGGCGCCCTTGTTGCCGCGCTCTTCCTTGACCACCTGAACCAGCATGATCTGCCGGCGTTTGATGACTTCCTGGATCTTGTAGCTGCGCCGGGGGCGAGCCTTACGCACCGGCACCTCTTCGAGCGCGTCCTCGCTGCCGACCTGTTCGACGTCTTCCTTTGCTGCGGCGCGTTCGGCGTCGTCCGCTGCATCGGTGTCGGCCTCACCTTCGGCTCTTTCGGCCGTGGTGTCGGCCTCTGTCTCGGCCGCGTCCGCATCCTCCGACCTCGCTTCGGCAACGGCGTCCGCCGAATCGGTGTCGTCGTCGGCCAGGCCGTCATCGTCCGCTTCGGGCGCATCGTCGTCACCGGCGCCTGCCTCAACAGACCCGGCCTCGTCAGCATCACCGTTTGTCGAATCGGCGTCATCTTTGGCGATGCTGGTGTCGGAGTCGCCGCTGTCCGCAGTGTCATCCTCACCTGAGATCGCTTTCGCTTCAGCTATATCATCGACGTCGGCACTGACGCTGGCGGTTTCCGCTCCATTGGAGCGTGTTTTCGCCCGGCTGCGTCGTGACCGCTTTTTGGCCGGCTTGTCATCGCCATTGCTGTCGAGGTCAAAATCGCCGTCGCCGCGATCGCTCTCGGCTTCCTCAGCCAAGAGGGCTTCGCGGTCCGCGACGGGGATCTGATAGTAATCCGGATGGATTTCGGAAAAGGCGAGGAAGCCGTGGCGGTTGCCGCCATAGTCGACAAAGGCCGCCTGAAGCGACGGTTCGACCCTGGTCACCCGCGCAAGATAGATATTTCCGCGAAGTTGCTGCCGGGTAGCTGCTTCGTAGTCAAACTCCTCGACGCGGTTTCCACGCACCACGACAACCCGGGTCTCCTCGGGGTGCGCGGCATCGATAAGCATTTTGTTGGCCATTAGGGGATCTCATTGAGTCTGGCCGCCACAGCGGGGCGAGCGGGCGCGCTGGAAGGGCCGAGCCATGCTCGTGCCGGGCTTCGTGCTCACGCCGGTTTGCAAGTTTCGTGATCGGTGCGGCTGCACCGGTGTTCTGTTGTCGGAGGGTCGGGTATCGGAGGCTGAGCTGCCACCCCAGGCGCCGGTCACTGCCGTGCGCCGCGTCAAGGGTCGAATGTGCCAACAGCCTTGTCATATGATCCCGTTTGCCCATCTCGGACTGATGCTGGGCGGAACGCCCTGTCCGTGCGTTACGTCCGAAGAACGCTTGGACGCAACCGTAATCGGTTATCTAAAGCCCCGAATGCGCCGGTCGCGACATCGTTTCGCCTTTGTTGACGGGAATGCCGCTGGAATGGCGTCGGCAAGTGCCGTCGCCGCCGGGCTCGGAGGGGCAGGGCAAGTAACATCGCCACTGACGCTTTTAGAGCCGATAGGTCATGCAGATAATGTTAATCTCACGGCAAGCGCAAGCACAAAGCACGCTTCGTTTCGCTCGCGATCCATGTCCGCACAACGCAAACCGCATCTTGATCACCGGCCACGCAAGGCTAATGATCGGTTTACGTCAACACATATAGTATGGCGCATGCGCTCGATTTCGCCATCTTTCATGCGTCCGGGACTGCTTGCACGACTTGCTTTGGTCTTGTGCGCAATCCTGCTCGTCCTATCGGTTATGGAGGACGTCAGAGCGGCGGAACGTGCCGCGACCGCAACCGACATTCGTCTGGCGGGAGATCATACGCGCACGCGGTTGATCACCGATCTGAGTTCTGCTGTCGAGTTTTCGACCTTCACGCTCGCGGATCCCTATCGCGTGGTTGTTGATTTGCCTGAAATCAGCTTCGAGATCGCTCCAACGCTCGGCCTGGAGGGCAGGGGGCTGGTTTCGGCGTTCCGATTCGGCCTCGTCGCACCCGGCAAGTCTCGTATCGTCATCGACACGTCGGGGCCGGTAGCGATCGATTCGGCTTTCATCCTCGAACCGGTGGACGGTCAGCCGGCACGCCTTGTCCTCGATCTTGTTGAAACCGAGCGCGCAGCGTTTCTCGGTCAGTTGAGCGAGCGTGACGATACCCCTGCCAATTCAGAATCTGCGCCATCACTGGATCCGCTGGCGCCGGTGCCGCCTGGTGGTGGTTTCGAACGCCGACCGATGATCGTGCTTGACCCCGGCCATGGGGGCATCGACCCAGGCGCAACCAGTCGCGGCGGGCTCCAGGAAAAGGAAATTGTGCTCGATTTTGCGCTAAGGCTGGCCGAGGCATTGCGGTCAACGGACAAGGTCGATGTTGCGCTGACCCGCGATGAGGACGTGTTTATCGCACTAAGAGATCGTGTTGTGTTTGGCCGGGAACAGGGCGCGTCCCTGTTCGTATCGCTACATGCCGATTCGATTTCTGTCTCAAGCGTGCGCGGCGCGACGGTCTATACGCTGTCTGAGCGCGCGTCCGACGCTGATGCCGCCCGATTGGCGGAGAAGGAAAATCGGGCCGATGCGATCGCAGGACTCGATCTCTCGGACGAGCCAGACGAAGTCGCCGGTATCTTGATCGATCTGGTGCGCCGCGAGACCAAGAACTTTTCCGTCGTCTTTGCGCGCCAGCTTGTCGGTGATCTCGAAGAGGCGACACGGCTCAATCGCAATCCGATTCGGTCGGCAGGGTTCCGTGTTCTAAGAGCGCCAGACGTGCCGTCAGTCTTGTTGGAACTCGGCTACATCACCAATGAAGAGGATGCCGAGCTGATGATGAGCGACGACTGGCAGGATGCGGTGACGCAATCCATGGTGACGGCGATCTTGTCCTATTTCGAAGGGGATACCGAGCAGGGCAATCTGTGACAGAAACGCAACGCCGGCCGTGGATTGTAATGCGTATCAAACATCTGCCACGGTTTTGGCGTGAACTTACGATGATTTGGGTTTGTGTGACGTGACGGCGAAGCGATGGGGGCGGATCAGGTGCATTGAGCAGATGCTCGCTTGACCCGTGTCGGAGAAGCTGAGAGACACGTTTTGATCATTGTCTGACCGATATGGCACGCGTCTTTATGAGATCGCTTTGCCGTTCGGGGTCAGCTCAAACAGGTCGGACCGATAGATGATACTTCGTTTCCTGGGCTTTCTGTTTACCGTGGGCGTGGTGCTGTTCCTCGCTGGATCCGCGGTGGCGGGCTATCTGATCTGGAAAATTTCGGACGACTTGCCCGACTATGCGGTCCTGCAGGACTACGAGCCGCCGGTGATGACCCGGTTTCACGCTGCCGATGGCAGCCTGATCGGCGAATACGCCCGCGAGCGCAGACTCTACCTGCCGATCCAGGCGATCCCAGACCGGTTGCTTCACGCCTATCTTTCGGCTGAGGACAAGAATTTTTACAGCCATTTCGGCATCGATCCGGTCGGTATCACACGCGCCGTGACGGTCATGATCCAAAGCGGCGGCCGCATCAGCCAGGGCGGGTCTACGATCACCCAGCAGGTCGCCAAGAACTTTCTTCTGACCAATGATCGGACGTTTGAACGAAAATTGAAGGAAGCGCTTCTGGCGCTCAGAATCGAACGAGCCTTCACCAAGGACCAGATCCTCGAACTCTATCTCAACGAGATTTTCCTCGGGCTCGGCGCGTATGGGGTCGCCGGCGCTGCGCTCGAATATTTCGACAAATCCGTCCATGAACTGACGATCGAGGAGGCGGCCTATCTCGCCGCGCTGCCGAAAGCACCGAACAACTATCATCCGTTCCGCCAGACGGAACGCGCCATGGAGCGGCGCAACTGGGTCATCGACCGGATGCTGGACAATGGTTTCATCTCCGTTGCTGAAGCTGAAGAGGCCAAGGCCAAACCTCTGCAAGTGACGCCACGTGCACGTGGTTCTCAACTGATCGCATCCGACTATTTCGCCGAGGAAGTGCGCCGCGAAATGCTGCAGCGGTTCGGCGAGGACGGCCTCTACGGCGGGGGCTTGTCGGTGCGCACGACGCTTGATCCCGAAATGCAGGTGCTGGCACGGCGTGCGCTCGTCGACGGCCTTGTGGAGTATGACCGCCGCCAGGGGTGGCGGGGCCCGCTGGCGACCGTCGACATTTCCAGTGACTGGGGCGAGGCGGTTGGCGAGATCGACGCGCTCAACGACATCGAGCCCTGGGTCATGGCCGTTGTGCTGTCCGTCACCGATGAGGCCGCTGAGATCGGCTTGCGGCCACGCCGTTTGGCGTCGGGCCGCTTCGCCAAGGCGCGCAAGACAGCGACGATCCCGCTTGAAGCGTTGAATTGGGCGCGCTGGGCGGAAGGCGACCAGCGTGGCCGTGAGATTCGCTCGGCGACGCAGGTCCTGACGCCTGGCGATGTCGTCTACGTCTCGCCCTACCAGCAGGACGGTGAGGATTGGACCTATGAATTGCAGCAGGTGCCCGAGATCGGTGGTGCGCTTGTGGCCATGGATCCGTTCACTGGCCGTGTCCTGGCTCTGGTCGGCGGGTTTAGCTTTGACAACAGTCAGTTCAACCGCGCGACGCAGGCGATGCGTCAGCCTGGCTCGTCGTTCAAGCCGCTCGTCTATTCGGTGGCGCTCGACAATGGGTATTCACCGTCAAGCGTGGTGCTGGACGCGCCACTTGAAATTCGTAGCGGTAATGAAATCTGGCGACCTTCGAACTACTCCAACGAATTCTATGGGCCCTCGACCCTGCGCACCGGAATCGAGCGTTCGCGCAATGTCATGACCGTCAGGCTGGCCCAGGATGTCGGCATGCCGCTGATCGTACAGTATTCCAAGCTGTTTGGCATTTATGACGAGCTGTTGCCTTATCTGCCGATGTCACTTGGCGCCGGCGAAACGACTGTCCTGCGGATGACGACGGCCTATGCGATTCTGGCCAATGGCGGCAGGCAGATTCAGCCGACGCTGATCGACCGTATCCAGGACCGCTATGGCGATACGATCTTCAAGCACGACGCCCGGATCTGCGAAAACTGCAACACGGCCGGATGGCAGGACCAGGACGAGCCGGAAATCATCGACGAGCGTAACTACGTGCTCGATCCCTATACCGCTTATCAGATGACGTCGATGCTCGAAGGCGTCGTGTTGCGCGGCACCGCGCGCCGGGTCAGCGAACTCGGCATTCCGTTGGCCGGTAAGACCGGAACCACCAATGACGAGCGCGACGCCTGGTTTGTCGGGTATTCGCCTGATCTCGCGGTAGGGGTCTTCGTTGGCTTCGACGACCCCGCACCGATGGGCCGTGGCATGACCGGCGGACGGCTGGCGGCCCCGATCTTCAAGGCGTTCATGGGCGAAGCCATCGGCGATCAACCGCCGATCCCGTTCCGCGTGCCGCCTGGCATCCAGCTTATCCGTGTCGATCCCAGCACAGGCCTGCGCTCGAATGCTCAGAATGCCATTCTGGAGGCTTTCAAGCCTGGCCAGGAGCCGCCAACGACCTATTCGATCATCGGCTACGAAGACCAGTTCGGCCAACAACTGCCGGTCAGCCCGGAGGCGAACAGGGCCGTGGTATCTGGAACGGGCGGGCTGTACTGACCGCACTGATGATGGGGCGCGGTCTTACCTGATCCTGCGCCACGGTCTTGATCCGCCGATCCATTGCGCGATAGACGGATGACCCTCTGACATGATCATGAATGTGACGGGCGCTCTTGGCGTCCGTTATGCGCAATGAGGCAAGGATATGCGTGCGGAATTCGAGGGGATGGTCGATGAGATTCGCGAGTCGGTCACGCTCCTAAGGAGGCATCTTTGACTGGGGTGTCGCGGTCAAACGGCTTGCGGAGCTGAATCAGGCCGTCGAGGATCCAGATCTCTGGAACGATACCCAGCGGGCGCAATCGATTATGCGCGAGCGCCAGGCTCTTGCCGACCAGATCGAAGCCATTGAAAGTGTCGAAGCTGAGCTTCAGGACACGATCGAATTGATTGAACTGGCCGAGGCCGAGGAAGACGATACCGTCGTCAATGAGGCGGGTGGGGCGTTGTCAGCGCTGAAGGATCGCATGGCCAAGGCCCAGCTGCAGACGCTTCTGTCGGGCGAGGCCGACGCCAATGACACATATGTCGAAATCCATGCTGGCGCCGGCGGCACGGAAAGCCAAGACTGGGCCGACATGCTGTTTCGCATGTATCGGCGCTGGGGTGAAAGCCACGGTCACAAGGCCGAGATTATCGAGGTCACGGATGGTGAAGAAGCCGGCATCAAAGGGGCGACGCTTCTGGTCAAAGGCAGCAATGCCTATGGCTGGCTGAAAACCGAGTCGGGTGTGCATCGGCTGGTGCGCATTTCACCGTTCGATTCAAACGCCCGGCGCCATACGAGCTTTGCCTCGGTCTGGGTGTATCCGGTCATTGATGATGCAATCGAAATCGATGTTAGCGAATCGGATGTTCGCATCGACACGTTTCGGGCATCCGGCGCTGGCGGCCAGCACGTCAACACGACTGACAGCGCGGTACGTATCACGCATATCCCGACTGGGATTGTTGTGGCTTGCCAGTCCGAGCGCTCACAGCACAAGAACCGTGCGACGGCCTGGTCGATGCTTCGGGCGCGCCTCTATGAGGCGGAACTACAGAAACGCGAGGAAGCCGCTGCCGCGGAAGCTGCCAACAAAAGCGACATCGGTTGGGGGCATCAGATCCGCTCTTACGTTCTGCAGCCCTATCAGCTTGTGAAGGATCTTAGGACCGGCATCGAACATACCAATCCAACAGCTGTTCTCGACGGTGATCTCGACCGTTTCATGGAAGCCGCTCTTGCCCAGCGGGTCTATGGTGGCGGAGGAGAGGTCGAGGATATCGACTGATCAGGGCCAGCCGCAAGACCGGTTGAGTCAACAGTCAGATATCGTTGAGCCCTCGGCCTGCATCGAGATAGAGCGTTGGATTGCGCGCTACGCCTGAGACACGGACTTCGTAATGCAGGTGTGGCCCCGTGCTGCGACCGGTCGAGCCGACGTCACCGATGATCTCGCCAGGAGCAACGCTGTCACCCTCCTCGACATCGATATCGCTGAGATGCGCGTAGCGCGTTCTGAGGCCGTTGCCATGGTCGATTTCGACCAGCTTGCCATAGCCGCCATAGCGCCGGGCGATCCGGACCACGCCTTGTGCAGTGGCCACAACAGGCGTTCCCGTCTTGGCCCGGAAATCGATCCCGCCGTGGCGTGCCATGCGGCCGGTAAACGGATCGCGTCGTGGGCCGAACCGGCTTGAGACGCTATGCTCGCCGAGCATGGGGTTGCGGATCGGCAGGCTGTCGACAACGCCGCGAAGGTGTTCGGAGTAGGCGAGAAGCTGCTCCAACCGGTCAATCTTGAGATCAATTGCGTCCGACGGAGGTGAGTCGGCAATCGGCAACCACGGCCCGCCGATAGCGGATGTTGATCCGAGCAGTTCTGATGGGGCTGGTGGTTCGGCAAGGCCTAGCGCCTTGGGTATTGCGACCAGCGCCCGTGCCTGACTTTCGAGGCGGTTTTCAAGGGCTGTCAGCACCCGCGCCTGGCGCCACTCCATCCGGTCGATCCTGTCGTCGACCGTCTCGATAGCTGTTCTCAATCGGTAGAGAGAAACGCTCTCCGGCACGTCGAAGCGATCAAACGGGGCAGCCTCAAAACCCGTTCCGGCGTTGGCGAAAGCAAGTTGGGTTGTGTTGCGTGCGTCATCGATCGGTTGCGGTTTATCGATATCCGACCACGTGCCGATCCGGGTTATGCCGTCGAGAATGCCGGCTGTTTCAATGCCATGATTACGAGCCCGGTCGAGCAGGCCGTCGATCCGGCGCAGATTGTCGACGACGGCGCTCCGGCGTTCCTCAGAGCGGGCAATGGCCAGCGCGACATCAAAATCCTGCTGGGTCGTGCTGGGACTTGCTTCAACGCCAAGGCGCATATCGGAGAGATCGAAGTTATCACCTGACTCATCGACCTCAATTTGCGCAGTTTCGAGGGCTGATTGGGCATCTGACAAGCTGACATCCAGTTTCGCCGAGCCGTGATCCAGGAGATAAGGGGCGAAAACAAGTCCAGCGGCGATGATGGCGGCCGGCACAGCGGAGGCGACGGTGATCTCTGTGAGTTCGCGCAGACCTCCACGAGGTGACGGCTGAGCGCCCGCTGTCACAAAGACCGGGTGCCGACCTATACCCCCGTGTTGCGTCGATTTTTCACCGTTACGATTGCTGGGATAGGACACCATTCCACACCGCCTCTTACGCTGACGACGTGTATTATGTCCTTGTTAAGGTTAAGGCTTTGTTTCTTGCGTCGGCTAATTACGTGTGTGGCAGATTGGTTTTTCATACAAAAACGAGCACCAATCGGACCCCATCCAAAGATGTTTCGGCAAACTGGAATCGTGACCGTTCTCCCCTCAGATCGTGTCGATCTGAGGGGAGCGCCATTTAATCGAGGGCTTTTGCTGCCGCCAGAACATCTTCAACGTGGCCGGGAACTTTGACTTTCCGCCACGCTTTTTGAACAGTGCCGTCGCTGCCGACCAAGAAAGTCGAGCGCTCGACGCCCATGTATTTTTTCCCATACATGCTCTTTTCCTTCCAGACACCGAAGGCTTCAAGCGTTGTCTTGTCCGGGTCCGCGGCGAGCGTCACGGTCAGGTTATGTTTGGCTCGGAATTTTGCGTGTTTTTCAACCGTGTCCGGTGAAACGCCGATCACTGCGACACCCGCGGCTTCGAAATCAGCAATCATTTCGGAGAAACCGATTGCTTCCTTGGTGCAACCGGACGTGTCATCCTTAGGGTAGAAATAGATAACATACGGCTTGCCCGCCAAGCTTGCGCTTGAGGCGCTCGCTTCGCCATCAGTCGCCAGATCGAACTCGGGAACCTTGTCGCCTTCGCTGACGTCGGTCGTCATATTGCCATCCTCTCCGGTGAAGACCTGTTGTTGTGAATAATGCTTCATGTCTGGCCGGTCGCGCGCAAGTTACGCCTATGCCGACGGCTAAAGCTTGCTACGTATCCGCATGTTGTGCAGATGCGGGCGCCGGATCGCAAGCCCATCACAGTCTTGGATTTGATTGACCTATGCCTGACGATGCAAGGCCAAGGAACCACGATGGAGTAACCGTTCCACCGGCGCGCGGGATCGTGCGGCGTGTGGCGATCCGCGCCGGCATTGTGGCGCTTTGCCTGGCGGCCATATGGGCTGGCGCGCTCGGAACGCTCTGGCTTGGTCTGGGGGCCGGGCCGATTTCGTTCCAGCGTTTGCTGCCGCAGATCATCGCAAACATCGAAGCCCGCTTGCCGGAGGGATATGTGCTGTCCGCTGCTGCGGCCCGGCTTACGCGGACGGAGAGCGGCGGCATTGCA